>CAJOJI010000059.1 GCA_905234715.1 uncultured Saccharofermentans sp. | reverse complement strand
GTAGGTACTCCAAGCTCAGGGGAAGACGTACCCACGCGTCCCGGAACTATAAGCATCATATGTTTATTCAGATCTCTGTAATGCCAATTAAGCTTTCCTATGAGTCTTGCGACAGCGGGCTTATCCTTATACGGCATGTTGTAGTATTTAACCGGATCAACGACAACGACGAGATCCAGTTTATCCGCTTTGGTCATGCCCATTGAAGCGCCTTTACTCTCAAGCAGGATATTGTCTTCAGCTACAGACTCAGGGATCACTGTACCTTCCGTTGTCTGCTGTACCTGCAAAGGTCTGCACTGCAGAAGATCGATCGAGTATTCATTATTCTCGGATATGTTGATGGTGAATTCAGTATCAACAGGGTAATCATATTCATCCTGAATGCAGCGGAGCATGCGTTTCATCTGTTCCATCAGCTGCTTATTCGCAACAAGGCCTTTGCACGAAATGAACTTAATCTGTCTCGACCTGCCCATCTCGCGGAATCTTGATTCAGCTTCATAGTCGTGCTCGAGGAGAACATTTTCGAGATACCTGGGGATATCAGCTTCGAGCTTGTCGTATGTCAGCTTCTCGAGCTGATGTGAAGACATGTTGATTATCTCGGCCTTTCCCTGTGAAAACTTGTGCTTATCCGCAGAAGACGAATAAGAAGATTTCTCGGGCATATCGAGATTAACGATCCTGGGATAAGAGCCTTCGGTCCTGTCTACTGCCGAAGTGCCGAGACCCATGACGAGCCTTAACATGCCTGCAGTGGGATCGGAATCTTTCATGACCCTGTAAGGACTGTAAGAATAACCGACGCCTGCAGCACACGGCATGTAATAAGAACCGTAGTAAGAACCTGATACGCGCTGTATGAGCAGAGCCATCTGCTCGTCCCGTTTATCAAGTCCTCTTCTCTTACGGTAATCAAGAGCGGAGAGACTCATCGAACTTGCATAAACTGTCTTTATCGCATTCTCGAACTCGGCAAGACGTTCTTCGGGCGTGCCTCTGTTAACGCAGAAAACAGATTCATATTTACCTGCAAAAGCATTGCCGAATCCGTCCTCAAGGATACTGGAGGATCTGATGATGTACGGATCCTGACCGTAGTAGTTTATTATCCTCACGAACTGCTCGCGCATTGTGGAAGAAAACTCGCCTTCCATGAGTTTATTTGCAAATTCGTCCGCAAGAGTGAAATAACCTTCATCGGTGCGCTGCTTTACACGCAGGTCCCAAAGATTGTTATCAACGATATATGTGTAGTAAAGATCAGAACCCACATAGAACGAATCGTGTGGTTCGAGATATTCGGCGATGTCAGGTTCCCTGTTTCTGATAATTGATCTTGCAAGAAGCATTCCGCATGCTTTGCCGCCTATCAGGCCGGTACCTATCATGTGATCTCGGACAGCGAAATAATCTTCGGGCGTGAAATTTCTCTTAACCATCTCACGCATCTTCTCGTCACGGGTCATCATGATGTTGCACATCCTGCTACACTCTTCGGTTATCTCCATGCTGCTCTCGTGCATTATCTTGGTCTTATTGAAGAACCTGTCCCATGAGTCAGAAAACTGTTCTTCAGCAGAGCGCTGAGCAAGTCCCAATGTCTGATAGAATCTGGAAGATTTTACGCCATCAAGAATCGGCTGGAATTTTCCCGTATCAGGCTCATAGGTGTGAGGCAAAAACATCGTATCTGAATTTCTGTTCCATACTTTCTGAGGACGCACGTAAACGTTTCTGCTGTCAGAATAAACATCTATAAACAGTTGAGTCGTATCAAGGATCTTGTTGATCGCATGAACCGAATGCTTGCCTCTTATAATCGGGAAGAAAGCAACCGTATCGAGAATGAATAAGAACGGACAGGTTACCTTAAAAAAGTTACCCATCATGAGATCCGTCGCCCATGCAGTCTGAAGCTCGGACAGGCAGTCGAAAACATAGAATGCATCAAAGCCTTCCTTTTCGATCACGTTGTGAATGTCAACAGTGAACGTTTCAAAGCGGTGAGACAAAGGTATCTCGACAGTCTTTACTTCAGGTCTGTCTTCAACGAGCGGTTCGTGACTTGCGAATCTGAAATAGATTATGTTGCGCTTGTCTTTAATTGCCTGCTCGACATAAGGTTCCATGAACAGTTTAAACTGCGACAGGTCGGACACACGCCATACGACATTGTCGCCAAGCCTGATGTTATCGAATGCCTTATCCATCTCAGGGATACCGCTTAAGATCCTGTCAAATGCAGCCATGGTAACCTCCTCCTATATTTTTCAGTATAAGGTGTTAATAAACCAATAAGACATACTTTCTTAGAATAAAAACAATACACTGAATGCATTGTTTGCTTTTGTGATACAGCGTCAATAAAAGCCGTGATATAATAATTGCCGGGATAATAAGGAGGATAGAAACATGAACAACCATTATTCGGATTACCTTAAGAAAAACGTTTCCGTAAAAGATCTCACATTCAACGAGATCGGTGCGGAAGATAAAGAACTTCTTAAAGTTGTAAAAAAGGCGCACATCAAATCTAATACCGGATTCCTGATCATACTGTCGATCGGTCTTATTGCATGCATGTATTTCTTCGCAAGCTTCATCATCACTCCGGCAGACATGCTCATCGTTAAGATCATTTCACTGCTGATTACCGGAGCGGGAATCAGCGGCTGCGCAATGCTTATCTACGAGATCATTGCAGGCATCAAGGGCATCCGCAAAGGCGTGGTCCTTGCAGCTTCGAGAGAACAGGAAAACAAAGACGGAAGAAACACTTCTTATCAGTTTGTTTTCGACATTTATATGGAAGATAAAGACGAGACTCTGATGAGCTTTGTCGTAAGCCAGGAAGTCTTCAGCCAGGTCGAACCCGGCGACGGCGTGCTTGTCGTAAAAGCAGGCCGCAAGGTCAAAGTAATGCAGGACCCTGAGCGCAAAGCAGTCATGGACGTAAGCAACATCAAATCAGGTATCTGACATGAAGATAGGCGTTATCCAGGCAAGTTCGCAGTCAGAGAAAAACAAACTGATCTTTGATACGGTCAGCAAATATGCTGCGGACTCTGAAGTTATAAACTTCGGTTGTCTTGATGGCGAAGAAGAAAAATACAGTTACATAGAAATATCTCTTCTTGCCGGACTCCTTCTTGCAAGCGGTTCGGTAGATCTTATCGTAACCGGATGCTCATCAGGACAGGGCATGATGCTCGCATTAAATAACATTCCCGGTGTTCTGTGCGGATATACTCCCTCTCCTGAGGACGCATATCTTTTCGCACAGATCAACAACGGGAATGCTGTATCTCTTCCTTTGGGCGAAGATTATTCGTGGCGCGGACTTTATAACTTCGATAAGACTCTGGCAAAGCTTTTTTCAGAACCGTTCGGACAGGGATATCCCAAGAGCGAAGCAGAAAGAAAACTTAAAGATACTGCTCTGCTCAAAGATCTGAGAAATAAGTCACAGATTAGTGTTTCTGATTTCTACAGGTCTTTAGACAGCGGGCTTATCCAAAAGATCTTTACTAAGAAAGACGTTATTGAATTTGTGATCGAAAACGGCAAAGAACCGTCTTTGTCAGAGTGGATTAACGAACATCACTGAGCATACTTTCCGTAATGTGCAATGTCATTATTAAGAAGGTCCATAATAACCTGCTTCTGTTCGTCAGTCAGGTCCGATGAATCGATCTCTTTTGCAAAATCCCCATACAGCTTTTCGGCTCCTTCATCGTCACCGGACTTTTTGACTGCAACCATCTTAAAGAAAGCAAGGCTTCTTCTTACCCTCATATAATGATTCATGTTAACTGCTTCCTTTCTGGACGCAAACGCTTCTATTATCCTCTCGCACCACTCGCACATCTCGAGTGCTTCTTCCTTTTCGCCCCACCAGCCGTAGTTCTCGCCGTATGTATTGAGAATGCTTGCGACCAGGTCAAATAACACGATGGAATTCGCATCGATGTCATCCTTCATCTTCTCAAAACCGCTCTCGAAGAATGTCATCTCCATGCTGAGCTTTTCCCTTATCCTGTTGGTCGAGATGCTCGGCAGAACGTTGATGTGTTCTCTCGCGTTATCAAAATCTTTCTCGTGAATGTAGATCCACGCCATTCCGAAATGCGTCTTGTCGATGAGCACTTTATCAGTGCAGTGACTGATCAGATACGCGCCTTTGCGGACGGCATCTTTATACAGTTTTTCGATATGCTCCATGTCATCCGGAAATGCGTTTTCGAGAACGGGATCAGCATACATACTGAGGTTTGCAGTCTCTTCAACATAGTCCTTAATGATCTCAAAGCATCCGGGATTAAGTGTTGTCTCAGTTGAAAGATATTCACTTATCTTAAGTGCTCTTTCCGCTCTGCCTTCGTCACTGTTCTTGAGGCCCGTGACAGTCTCTCTGACGCGTGTGATCACTGCTTCATTCTCTGATAAAGAAT
Source organism: uncultured Saccharofermentans sp. (assembly GCA_905234715.1). GTDB lineage: Bacteria > Bacillota > Clostridia > Saccharofermentanales > Saccharofermentanaceae > Saccharofermentans. The sequence goes on along the minus strand of CAJOJI010000059.1, from coordinate 33,447 downwards.
CATATCCAAGAAGCGCATCCGTGCTTACACCGAGGACCTGTGCGAGCGGTATCAGCATCGATACATCAGGAAGGCCGCTTTCCGATTCCCACTTGCTTACAGCCTGGGGTGTAACGCTCAAAAGATCTGCAAGTTCCTCCTGAGTAAAGCCCTTGCTCTTTCTGAAAGTCTTAATATTGTTTCCTATTGTGTTTCCCATTTTGTTTCTCCTGTTCGTCTTGAATCAACCTTGAATGCATTCTGATGATATCGTATTGCTAATCGCGGTGTTTTTCAAACAACGCACAGTTGAACGGGACTCAACCGGACAAAACCAAAACAGAAAAATTACCTATTTATAAACAACAGATAGTATAATAAGAAATGGAATAACGGTTTTCGGAGTAAGGGAGGTTAGTTATGTTAGGCGTATCAGAAGAAAATATCAGCGTATATTCTTCGAACGACACCAAGTGTCCGTCATGCGGCGGAAAGCTTGTTTTCGATCCCGTGGGACAGGTGCTCAAATGTGACTTCTGCGGCAACACCTATACTCCGGAAAAATTCGAACTTATACAGCAGCTCCCTGAACTCGACATGGGCGCTGCAGATGAGCGTGAAGATGATAAGTGTGCGATCGTATGTGACAACTGCGGTGCGATGCTTATCACCGACAAGAACACATCTGCAACATGCTGTTCTTTCTGCGGTTCTCCTGCCATTATTACCAAGAGACTTACCAAGCAGTTCAGACCGGATTACCTGATTCCCTTCAAGATCACAAAAGAAGAGGCACAGGAAAAGTTCATTGAGTTCGCAAAGGGCAAAAAGTATGTGCCGAAAGATTACTTTAACAAGAGCAATCTCAATAATATTCAGGGCATTTACGTCCCCTTCTGGATAATGAGCTCAAGATGCAAAGTCAGCGCCAGAGGAGACGGTCTTAAGCAGCGTGCTGTTTATAAAGACAAATATAATCTGATGTCTGATTTCGACGTTAAATACAACAATGTGCCTTTCGACGGGTCGCTCGAAATAGCTGACGGTCTGATGGAAGCGATCGAGCCGTTCGACATTTCGCAGAGAGTGGCATTTAATTCATCTTATCTTCAGGGATTCTATGCGCAGAGATTCAATCTGACTACTGAAAACCTCTGCGACCGAATCATTTTGCGCATGCAGGAGTACGGACGCGAGACCGCCGCGATGTCTTTCAGCGGCTATGAGACGATCAAGTTCGGAGCATGCGGTGTTAAACCCTACGATCTTGAGCATACTTACGCTCTCTATCCGGTATGGTTCCTTAACTACAAATACGGTGACAAGAATTACATGATTGCGGTAAACGGACAGACAGGCAAAACAGACGGCTATCTGCCTGTAGATAAAACAAGGAGAAGAGCGCGCCTTATAGGTCACAGGGTAGTCGATGCACTTCTCGTTACACTGGTCGTTGCAATATTCTTAGCTTTTCTTGCAGCACTGTTTTTCGCAGGACTGCATTTCATCATGTCCGGTGCAGGCCTGTTCTTCATATTGGCGCTTATTGTTATGGCAGTTCCGATCGGAATGCTGATCATTATGGGATGCATGAATAAATTCTCCGGCTGCGCAAAGTTCGAACCGGTCCTTGAATTTGTTACAAGGCCGATAACAAAACTCTCCGCCAAGAGACACGATTCGTACATTGAGCTTCTGAACGAGACCAACATGGTCGTAGGCCCGAGACCTTCTGCAGAGACTTACTACGATTCAAAAGCAAAGATCAAATTCGAGAACTCAGAAATATACAGCAATCCTGAGATATAAGCTTTAACCCGAAAAGAATAAGGGGGGTCCCGCCTGCAAAGCTGAGACACCCCTGTTTTTGCACTAAATGCTTTTCAGCCCAATCCGCCGCCTTCTTCGATATAGCAGACTGCGATCTGCTTTTCGGCATCATAAGAAAGAGTGAAGTTCATATAGCGTGCGCTGTCTGAAGGAAGGATCTTTACCTTTAGTGATGGTGATATCGGTTTTAATCAGCTTTAGAAAAACATCCTGAACAACATCCTCGGCATCAGGTTTTGATCCAAGATATGAATATGCAAGACGGTAAGCATCGTCGGCATACATATCAAAGAATCTCAACACAGATTCATTGTTCATTTGGTAAACCTTCCTTTTCCCGTATTTGAGATCTCACCTATAAGACGAACGGGAAATTAGTTTTCACACATGATATTGGAAAAATTTATGATCGTTCAAGGATCTTTCCGGACAGCTCCTTAAACTCGCTGACAAATACGGGATGATGTTCCTTTACAAAATCCATATCATTTTTGCCTGCTGCATCCTGGAGTTCTTTTGCCTTGTCAGAAAGATCATCGGCACCTACCATCCTGGATGTACTCTTAAGCGAATGGATAAGAATCTCATAATTATTGAGATCATCGTCTTCAAGGAATTTTTCAAGCGATCCGCACTTTTCATCAGCGCTGTTTGCATAGTCTGTAAGAAGCTCCAGATAGAAGTCTTCCTCGTCGCATGCATATCCGAGGCCCGCATCAACATTAAGTCCGAGCTCACGCATCTTATCCAGAGAATGAGATACGTTCTTTTCTTCGGGAATATTTGTCCTGACGGAGATAACATCGGCAGGCAGATAATTCTTAAGTGTCTTCTCGAAATCGTCGATCATGATCGGTTTTGAAAGATAACCGTCAAAGCCTGCTTTCAGATACTGTTCCTCAGCTCCGACAACTGCATTAGCTGTCAGAACGACGACTGCCGTATCCTTAACAAGACCCTCATTCCTCAGGGCATCCAGAGTCTCAAAACCATCCATTACAGGCATCATGTGATCGAGGAAAATAATATTATATTTTTCCTTTCTCGCACACTCGAGTGTTTCCATTCCCGAAGCACATGTAACCGGCTCAATGCCGAATATCTTAAGGAAGTTTACTGCAACCTTGAGGTTCATGGCATTGTCATCAGTAACAATGATCTTCGCATCAGGTGCATACAGACGCTCTGAATCATCGCGTGTAACAACACTCGTTTTTCTCTTATCCTCGTATTTGCCGAGAGGTGTAAAGTCTACAACGCGCAATGATATATCAAAACCGAATGTGGAGCCAACAGAATATTCGCTGTGAACATCAAGTTTGCTGTTCATCATATTGAGGATCTTAACGACAATGGAAATACCAAGACCGGTTCCTTCGATATGACGGTTGCGTTTTTCCTCGATTCTCTCAAACGATTCGAAAAGCTTGCCCAGATCTTCTTCCTTGATGCCGATACCCGTATCTATGACTTCGAAACGCAGCCTGACGTCACCGTCATCGATTCCGACAAATTTGATGCTCAGCTTAACGCTTCCCTTCTCCGTATATTTAACGGCATTCGTAAGAAGGTTCATTATTACCTGGCTGAGTCTGACATCGTCACCATAAAGCTTAGTAGGAATGAATTCTTCCACATCGACGATGAACTCAAGGCCCTTGGCACGTGCACGTTCGCTTATTGAATTAACGAGACTTGTTATGAACTCTGCCACATCAAATTCAACCGGAACAAGAGTCATCTTGCCGTCTTCGATCTTAGAGAAATCGAGAATGTTGTTAATGATCGAAAGCAGCGTGTTTCCTGCACTCTTGATGTTGGATGAATACTCAAGGATCTGATCGTCCGTTGACTCTCTCAAGATCATTTCGTTCATACCGAGAACGGCATTGATAGGCGTTCTGATCTCATGTGACATATCTGCAAGGAAATCACTTTTCGCTTTGTTCGCGGTGTCAGCGGCAGCTTTCTCGAGCATGAGGATCCTGGCTTCGTACTCTCTCTTCTGCTCAAGTACATTCATCTCTTCCATGCGCTTGTTGACCTTGCGCTCATGGTTGTATGCCATGATGTAGAATGCTGAGATCAATGCGAAAACAAGAAGACCGACAAGTACACTTACGATAAGAACGGTTATCGTATCCTTAAAAAGCGCACTTCTCTCAACGACAATTACAAGGTGCCACTGAAGCAAGATCTCATCGGTAAATACAGTGCACTTTTTGCCGTCGATCACCATGTCGAAATTACCTTTATCGACGTTCATGACCTTATCGTAAAGATCGGCTCTGTCAGGATCTGTGCTGTAATCCTCACCCTTCTCCTTGCCGTCACGGTGTGCGATGACAGTACCGTCGTAGTTAAGGATAAATGCATAGCCGTTGCCGTCTATCTGGAGATCTTCAACAGTCTCCTGCACTCCGGTAAGCATAAGGTCCATGCCCAATACGTTATCAGTATTGGTAAGAGCTTTACATACAGAGATATATACATCGCCGGTCTGTGTATCTATATAAGGATCTACGACGACAGCCTCACCGCCTGCCTTAACCGCATCCTTATACCAGTCTCTTTCAGTGGGATCGTAACTTTCCGGAGGCACCCAGCCGACACCGTCGACATACTTGCCGTTGATAACGCCGTAAAGGCCCGTATAGCTGTCGTCGAACTGGTCTGCGATATTAACCGACTCACGGGTAAGATATTCGGCTATTTCTTCTTTTGTGGCGCCGTTAGCAACCATGTGGTCCACCGTATCGGCTGCAACCCAGAGAACCGATCTTGCATTCTCAAGGTAATTCTCAAGATCCGTCGAGACTGCGGAAGTCTTGTCATTACCGAGTTCATTAATATATGTGTAAGACGTTTTATACATCAGACTGGTCGTATAGGTGACAAGCAGTGCCATCATGACAAATGTCACGCCCAGCGTCAGAAATAACGTCCTGCGGTTATTTTTCATATAATCCTCAAAGCATCTGTTTTTACTATACTGCTTTAAATATTATAATATACTTGATATTTTTCAATCTTTTTTTAATGAACAAAATTGAAACGCAAAGAAAATGGACACTTTCACTCATTTCTGTCCCGAGCACACCGGAATGCTCATTGCCATTGCAGTCCTGACGGTTTCAGGTCTCATTTTGATGCGCAAAGTCAACTCGAACACTGCTGTTAACACTTTGCGTATCCTCTCTGTTGCCGTCCTTATCGGTGAGGCCGTACAGGACTTCCTTCTCGTGTCAGAAGGCGGTGACATTATGGACTTTCTGCCCCTTCACCTCTGTAATCTCGGCATTTTCCTGAATCTCCTGGCTTCTTTTACCAAAGGCAGAACCCAGTCGTTCTTCGCCGAGATCTCGCTTGTCCTCATAATGCCCGGCTCTGCAGGCGCGCTCCTCTTCCCTGACTGGACATACAGGCCGTTCTGGTCCTATCTTCCGCTTCTGTGCTTCTTTACGCATTCATTAACTTTCTTCATTCCGCTTGCTTTCCTTGCACTCAGGAGAGTTTGCGTCTCTTTCAGACACTTCCTGTATTCCTACCTGTTTCTGGCTTTAACCGTCCCTCCGATATATCTTTTGGATAAAAAATTCGGCCAGAACTACATGTTCCTCATGTATCCGCCTTCAGATTCCCCTCTTGAATGGATTCATAACATCACCGGCGCTCAGTTTTATATTCCCGGCCTTTTAGTCCTTGTTACCGCGGTACTGCTTTTCGAATACCTGATATACGAGGGCGCCCGAAAAGTATTCTCCAGGTAAATACACGCCAAATAAAAAGCCCCCGGACCGGCGAAGATCCAAGGGCCTTTATAAATATTTAATCTCAAATTACTTGATCGGAACCATTGTCCATTCGATCTGTTCAGGAATATCCTTCACATTTGCCATGGCTGCATCCTTGGTCTGAGTGAATTTGTCCATGGCTTCCTGATCGTGGCAGGTTGCAGCATCGCTGTCGTAAGCTGATCCGGTAAAGTGATAGTTGTCACCTTCAAAAAGAGAATACTTGGGGATCGGGATGCCGTTGTCATCGGTTCCCTCATACTCGGTAATGAGCTCACATACCGTATCCATCTCTTTTGTAACACTGTTATATTTGTAAATAGTGTCGATATGGAGGGCTGCTCCGCCTGATCCGGAGTTAACGAACATGCAGCCTCCGACATAAGTCAGATTGCTTCTTTCCCAGCCTGCCGCAACGATCTTGTACTCGTCTTCACCTGTCATGGTAACGAGTCCCTCAACATTTATATAGGATACACCGTCCTGCTCATGAACGTAACCGAAAATGAGCTCATCAGTGCCGTCCTTGTCGATATCCAGGAGTGTATAAGCAATATAGTCGCCGTATTTTGTGGTAAGAAGTCCGACTGTGCCTTCAGGCGGGATGACCGTATCGCCCTCATAGTCAGGACCGTAATACCAGGTATCAGTGGGATTCATGATGGAATTCTGATAGTCTGCAATGAATCTCTCATAGGGATTAACCTTGGGAGCAGTTGTTGTCGTGGCAGCTTCAGTAGTTGTTTCGGAAGTTTCCGTTGTTTCAGCAGTAGTCTCAACTGTTGTCTCTTTAGAGCTTTCAGAAGTCTGTTCTGCCTCAGGCTTGGACTCAGCCGCAGTCTCTTTTGTATCTTCCGGTTCTGTCTTTCCCGTAGCGGCACAGGATGCAAAAGCAAGTGCCATGGAAGCGCAGAGCAGTGTGGAAACAGCCTTTGTAAGGATCGTTTTCTTCATTATCTTCACCTCTGTTCATTATCCCGGGCAAAAAGCCCACAGTAAAAATATCACTCAGGTCACTTTAAAAGTTGAAAACGATTGACCAAAAAGGGACTGAGATATGGAAATAATGTTGTCGTATCAGACATAAAAAAGGATGCCGTTGAAGACATCCTTTTCTATCTGATTTTTAAAAACTGATTACCCTTGTAAGTATTCCCTTCATCTTACCTATGGCGATTCCGTAGTTGGTCATCGGAATGCCCAGCTCTTTTGCCTTGCGGTAACGGCTGGCGACTTCAGTCTCACCGAGCATGCACGCGCCGCAGTGAATGATAAGGTCGTAGGAAGAAATGTCCTTAGGGAACTCAAGTCCTGAAGTAAATGAGAACTCAAAGTCCTTGCCTGTATATTCCCTGACCCAGCCCGGAAGCTTGACTGTTCCGATATCCTCACACTGACGGTGATGGGTGCAGCCTTCGCTGATGAGTATCTTCGCACCATTCTCAAGTCTGTCGAGCATATTTGCACCTTCGATGGACTGATCCAGAATGCCCTTAAATCTTGCCATAAGGATGGAGAATGAAGTAAGAGGTATTTCGGCAGGTACGATCTTGGATACCTTGCCGAAAGCCTGGCTGTCTGTAATTACCATTCTTACCTTACCGACTTTTTCAAGAGCAATTGCCAGCTCTGTATCCTTAACTACAACAGGGATCGCGCCCTTGCCCAAAAGATCGCGGATGACCATCTGCTGAGGAAGGATCAGTCTGTCCTTCGGAGCCGACTTATCGATAGGAACAACAAGAACCACGAGGTCGCCTTCTTCAACGAGATCTGAAACAAGGGGCCGTGATTTGCGCTGGCTAATAATGACCGCGACTTTTTCCTTGAGTTCTTCGATGCCCTCGCCTTTAAGAGCGCTCACAGTCATTGAGTTTTCGATCTCGGGAATGTCAGCACCGAGATCGCTCTTGTTGAACACTACAAGATAAGGGATCTTGCGCTTTGTAAACACATCTATAAGCTGCTTTTCGTCGTCGCCCAGACCGGCACTTGCATCAACTACAAGGATCGCGATGTCAGTCTCATCGATAACACGGATGCTGCGCTCAATTCGCTGATTTCCGAGAGTTCCCTCATCGTCGATGCCGGGAGTGTCGATAATTACAACAGGACCTAAAGGCAGCAGTTCCATCGTCTTTCTGACAGGGTCAGTCGTCGTACCTGCTACATCAGATACGATCGACAGTTCCTGCGAAGTAAACCTGTTTACAAGACTTGATTTGCCTGCATTGCGGCGTCCGAAAAATGCAATGTGTGTGCGTTCCATAAGGTGCCTCTATCAGAATCTGAAGTCGCGCTCACCATTCTCGATCGCAACGAGTCTGTCGCGGAGAACGGCACGTGCCTTCTCGTTTGTAACGTCAGGAATATTCTTCTCGATGAGGATCTCGCCTGCAGCTCTTGTCTCGGGAGATGCGTAGTCAACGAGATATTCTTTCAAGGTCATGAGAGCGTTAGGAAGACAGCAGTTCTGGATCTGCTTAGCCTTGCAGAGCGCCATGAATCTGTCGCCTGTTCTTCCCTCGCGGTAGCACGCCGTGCAGAATGAAGGAACATAATCCATGTCGATGAGCCACTTCATTACCTGGTCAAGAGTACGTGTGTCGGATACGTCGAACTGTGCTGTCTCGTCGACTCTCTCTTCGTGAGTGTAGCCGCCGACACCGCCGGAGATCTGTGAGATGCCGAGGTGGAGAACACGCTCTCTGGACTTCTGTGATTCACGTGTGGAAACGATCATGCCTGTATAAGGAACTGCAATTCTGATGCATGCTACGATCTTTGCGAAAATGTCATCGTCGATTGCATTGGAGAAATCATTAACGTCGATGTCGTCTGCGGGGCAGAGTCTCGGAACTGAGATCGTGTGGGGACCGACACCGTGAACTGCTTCAAGGTGCTCAGCGTGCATGAGAAGTCCTGCGAATTCATAGCGGTACTTATCAAGTCCGAAAAGAACTCCGAGTCCTACATCGTCGATTCCGCCTTCCATTGCTCTGTCCATAGCCTCTGTGTGGTAAGCATAATTGTGCTTAGGGCCTGTGGGATGAAGGATCTCATAAGACTCTTTGTGATATGTCTCCTGGAAAAGGATATATGTTCCGATTCCTGCCTCGTGAAGCTTTCTGTAATTCTCAACCGTTGTAGCTGCGATGTTGACGTTTACACGTCTGATCGCACCGTTCTTATGCTTGATGGAATAGATCGTCTTGATGCTCTCGAGGATATATTCGATAGGGTTGTTAACGGGGTCCTCACCTGCTTCGATAGCAAGTCTCTTGTGGCCCATGTCCTGAAGAGCAATAACCTCATCCCTGATCTGCTCCTGTGTGAGCTTTACTCTCGGAATTGTCTTGTTCTTGCCGTGATAAGGGCAGTAGATGCATCCGTTTACGCAGTAGTTAGAAAGATACAACGGTGCGAAAAGAACGATTCTGTTTCCGTAGAAATCCTTCTTGATCTGCTCTGCCAATGCATAGATCTCCTCGTTCTTTTCGGGAATGTCGCATGCGAGCAAAACAGATGCGTCGCGGTGTGACAAACCCTTGCGCTCTTTAGCCTTCTCTAAGATCGCGTCGATTACTTCGACATTGCTCTTATTCTCATCTGCATACTTAAGAGATTCTAAGATCTCGCTGTCGTCGATAAATTCTTCTGCTTTCATTGATTTGGGATCGTACATATTCTTTACCTTCCTTTATAATATTCACAAGTTGTTGAAGCTTAATGTTCTTTAACGTATCTTATGTTGTCGCCTCTGTCCGTAACGATCTCATAACCGATACTTTCTATCCTTTTCTTAAGACATTTCATGCATTCGGCAGCTTCTTCACCGGTGCATATCTTGTTGTCATACAGATCGTATTTCTTTCTTACACTTACAGGCGACAGATTAGGCATTACAACGTTTGCTCCTGCAAGTATTCCAAGTTCTCTTCCTCTGGGATTTATCGTACCGAGCGCTGTTGTTGCCGGCAGAAGGACTGTCGGAAGCATCAATCTTATAATGCTCAGCAGATAAAGCGTAAGTTCAAGCGTGCCTGCCTGTTCATCTGCAAAAGGTGTTTCCTTATGAGGAATGAACGGACCGATTCCGATCATCTCGGGATCAAGTTTTTTCAGGAACAAAAGATCGTCTGCGATGTTCTCGATCGTCTGATAAGGCGAACCGACCATGAATCCCGCACCTGTCTGGAATCCGATCTTCTTGAGGTTAAAAAGACATACTTTTCTGTTCTCTGAAGAAAGATTCGAAGGATGAAGTTTTGCATAGTGCACAGGGTCTGCAGTCTCATGTCTCAACAGATATCTGTCGGCACCGGCATCGAAAAACTTTTTGTAGGATTCAAAACTCTTCTCGCCTATGGACAAAGTGACTGCACAGTCAGGATGTTCACGCTTTATAGACTTAACGATATCAACTACAAGATCGTCGTTGAAGAACGCATCTTCACCGCCCTGCAGAACTATCGTCCTGAAACCGAGATCGTATCCGTGTGATGCACATTCAAGTATCTCATCACGGGTAAGTCTGTATCTGGACGCGTTCTTATTGCTGCATCTAATACCGCAGTAATAGCAGTCGTTTTTGCAGTAGTTGGTAAACTCGATGAGACCTCTTACAAATACTTTGTTGCCGTAGTTTTCTCTTGCAGCAGCTGATGCTTTCTCTGCAAGAACTGACTGAATGTCAGCGTTACGGTTTTCGAGAAGTAAGATGATCTCTTCGCGCGAGATATCACCGCTTGAAACAAGCTTTTGTATTACACTCTGAACGTCAGTCACCGCTTGTCAGTCTCGAGTAAGTGATCTTGGCCGATACGCCTTCGAGCATGCCGATCTTGCCTGACACTGAACTTATCAGGCTCTCCGGCGCATCGACGACGACGCTGATAATGGAGATATTCCTTTCACGATAAGGGATACCCATTCTGCCGACGACATAATCCCTCACTTCGTGGAGGATGTCGTTGATCTGTGACACTGAATCGGGATTCTCGACAATGATGCCGATAATTGCAACTCTCGTCTCCATTTGACCTCCTTTTGCGCCTCTAACGCAAACAAGGTTCTGAAGCAATTAAGTATGAAAATTTACTTAAAGCCTTCCGCGTCAGGAAATACCTTCCGCATTCAGAACTATTGAGCATAAAGTAACACCTTGCAGATGCAAAAGCAATGTGCCCGCGTGAGCTTATGAAAAGATGTCACGTTTCAATGGTTAATTTGAATTTAATCAGCACGGGTGATTATCTTATTTCTTCTTTCCGACCATGACGCGGCGAGCAGCCTTGAGATAGATCTTCTGCCACCAGGGGCGGAGATGCTTGTCTGCTTCCACGAGCTTTTCCCTGATCGGGATGCTCTGGGGGCAATGCTTCTCACACTTGCCGCACTTAACGCAGAGCGAGGCATCGGCGGGTGTCATTCGAAGGCCGATCGTCTGGAAATACTCGAGACGGCCGGAACTCTTGTTCTCGGAATACATGTGGTTATAGCACGAGAAGATCGTAGGGATGTCGACACCCTTGGGACAAGGCATGCAGTATCTGCAGCCGGTGCAGTTTACCTTCGTGCTCTCGATAATGTAAGACTTGATCTTCTCGATGAATTCTTTTTCTTCAGGACCGTAATCTCCGGCCTTGGCTTCAGATGCGATGCGGCAGTTCTCTTCGACCATTGCAATGGAGTTCATGCCGGACAGAACACATGTGATCTCGGGCTGGTCCCAGAGCCATCTGAATGCCCACTCGGCAGGTGTTCTTCCGTGACGCTCGTTGGCGATCTCTTTCTTGGCTTTTTCAGGCAGGAGGTCTACTAATTTACCTCCGCGTAAAGGCTCCATGATGAACACTTTGAGCCCCTTTTCCGCAGCTGCTTTTATGCCTGCACGGCCGGCCTGTGTGTGCTCATCGAAATAGTTATATTGGACAAGACAGCTGTCCCAGTCGTATGCGTTCAGGATCTTCTTGAATGTTGCGGTGTCACCGTGAAAAGAGAAACCGACGTTTCTAATTTGGCCGCTCTTCTTTTTCTCTGCGATCCACTCCTCTATTCCCAGTGCCTGAAGCTTCTCCCACTGCTGAAAATCGGTCATGTGGTGCATCAGGTAGTAATCTACATAATCGGTCCTGAGGCGCTTCAATTCCTCATTGAAATATTTGTCCAGACCTGCACGGTTGTTGATGAGATACTGCGGTAGCTTGGTCGCGAGATTGATCTTGTCGCGGATGCCGTTCTTCTCGATTATGCGGCCGACGAGTTCTTCACTTCCCGGATAGATATATGCGGTATCGTAATAATTGACTCCGAGTTCGAACGCACGCATGAATTCCTTCTCGGCCTTATCAAAGTCGATGCTAGCGCCACTCTTTGTAAACCTCATGCATCCGTAACCTAAAATGGAGATACCTTTTCGCTGTTGCATAAATACAGCCTCCTTATTCCTTATACCAAGATTATAAACTTAACATATGTACAAGCCTTGTGAAAATTTAGTCTTTTTTGTTTCCGCGCGTGTATAAATTAAACTTTACTTTTCGGAAACCTGCAGCCGTCACCCGCAAGCCAAACAATAATAATTTATTGAAATTCGATAAATAATTGTTGCAAAACAAGTTTTGCTGTTGTATTATTACCTCAGCACGAAGTGCACGATAAACGGGAATAAAAGGATTGGAAAGATGAAAAGGAATAAGGTTTTGATAGTGAGTTTGTGCGGAGCGGTACTGCTTTCAGGCTGTTCGATGTTTAACAGGGATAACGGCAGCCTGGAGCTCCCTCCAAATGCGACATCGATCGAGAGTTCCTACGACAGAGACCAGGGCGAGACATTATTCGATTATCAGGGAAGGACATATTCCTACTTTGGAAAACTGAACGATAAGATGTCTGATGACTCCATCAGAGAATGTGTCGGCTACATGGACGACGACAAGAACACACGTATCTATTCACTTAATGAAGATCCTCTCGATAACTATCTCATGATCAGGCACGTCGGCGGCATCATGGACCAGCCTGAATTTTTAAGGGCAACAGACACGAAGAACAAGGATATCTATACTCCATCCTACATCAGGTCAGGCAGTTTTGAATCATGGGGTTCTTCGGGAATCCATTACGATATGTCCGCAGTAAACATAGATGTTGTCTGTAACGCAGAGAACGTTATGAGCGTCTGCTATGATCTTGCGATCAACGGAGAATCAGAGAGAACCGGCGGTGTGGAAAATGCAGATAAATCAGCATTCAAAAAGGGCGAGCTGCTTTACTTCGAATTCACCGAACAGATGATCGGCAATCAGGTCGCAACAGGAGAAACATTCGAACTTACACTCACCTTCAGCGTCATTGACACCGACGGCAAAGTTCACGAGATCGACGGCGAATACACACGTGAAATGATGCTCGGCGCATCGCTTTCTGACCTTGAGATCAGAGAAGACGGAAACGGCGGATATATTCTTTTCGAAGACATCTAAACCGAACAAATACAAAAGGAGGTAGAAATCAATGAACAAACAATCTAAAGTTTCATTTTACAGATTTTATAGGCCGTTTGTTATTGCTGCTCCTATCCTGTTTGTATTGTTGTGCATCGTATATGTATGGGCCAATATATATTTTTACATGCTTGTTGCCAGAGGAGAAATGGATGTTACAACGGCCAACTTTTGGATCGACTGTTTCCGCAGGTCTCCCCTGGTCATAACGGCTCTCGATCTTATCATCGGCATATTTGTCGCACGTAAAAAGAAAGAAAAACATCTCCGTATGATCGAAGATGTTCATGAATCCTTAAAGGACGAGAATAAGATCTTCGAGAAGGTCTGAAAGAAATTCACATGTTCGGCTTCACGCTCATATTTTTAATGTACCTTGCTGCAGGAATAATCGTCCCTGCAATTATCTTTTTTGTAAAAGGCATAAAGGCAGGCGGCAAAAGAAGACAGGCAGCCATCTACGTTGCCGTCTCTATCGCATGCATAATCATTGGAGCCGTCATCAAATTCAGTTACGACATCAACCATGTCATCGGCACATACAACGTACATGAATCTGATGAAATAGTCATTGACGGTGTCACATATGCGGAAAACTATGACAATGACTACTCCGCCTCCGACAAAGGACATTATCTCGGCAGCGTAGTCTACATAGATCAGAACGACTATAAAACAGATCCCAAGTTTGTATGGGAAATAAAAGGCACAGACGAATACATCTATGTCTTATTCGCCTACGACGGAACTATCTATAAAAGAGTTGACTGATCTTTATTGTTTTTCAAGATATACGAAAACCAGTTCGTCGGTTATCTTCTTGGTGTCGAAGATCATGTATCCGAGTTTCTGATAAAGACGGATATTGTCTTCGCTTCTCGTACTCGTAAAGAGCTCATATCTGCAGTCAGGAAAACATTTCTCGATCTCATTTAAGAGCAAGGTACCGTAACCCTTGCATCTGTGGTCAGGATGGACCATCAGCTTACCGATATATGCAGAGCGGTTCTTCTCATATGCTCTTACGGATCCGATAATCTTATCGTCCTCGACGAGCTTTAATACCACGCCCTTATTGAACTCTTCTGTTAGCTCTTCAATGGTTTCCTTCAAAGGCGGAATGTCTTTGCTGCCAAACAAAGCTGCCTCGCTTTGATAAGCGAGGTATTGAAGCTCCAGAATTTCCTGAAGATCATTTTGTTCAGCTTTGAGAACAGTCATAAGATTCGTGCCTTATCAGTTGATAACGATCTTATCGAAATCGCAGGTTACCTTTGAACCCTTGATAACTGCAGGGATATAAAGAATGACTTTTCCGTTGTCATCGTCATCACAAAGGACAATGATGTAATCTCCGACATCCAAAGCATTTATTGAATCATTATCAAACTGGAAGATATAATCTTCGGAATCCTTCTTCTCAGGGTTTTCGATATATGTGTAGAGGACATCGTATTCATCTGCTTCCTCTTCATCCTTGTATCCCTTTGTACCGGGAATAAAGCCCATCCAAGCACCCTGTGTCAGCTCGATATCAGCACTCACTGAAAATGCGGTTTTCTCGCCTTTCTGTGAGAAACCGATTCCGGAATCATCTCCATATTCGTCGTCTTCTACCTCTTCAGTCGTAGCCTTAGGCTTATCATCTTCATCACGGTTTTTACCGCTTCCGGAATCTTTCTTGCCGCATCCGAACAATGCCAGTGACATTGCGCCTACAAGCACCAGTGCCAATAATCTCTTCATAATGATTCCCCCTGTTGTGATTACCCGATCTCTCTAACATGAAAAGCAAAAGGCTTTCCAAATGTTAAAGAAATTTTACCACAAACAGAGGGAATATGTTAGATACTTATATATTATATTAAGCGTCTATAGAGAGTGTAATCTCGTTGATCTCCAGTATCTCAAATCCACCATTCAGATCCTCGTAGATGTACAAGAGTGCGTATCCGTCCTCTGCATCTGGAGAGATTGCGGTTATCCTGCATAAGATCGCATGATTCATTCCTGCAACGACTTGGCTGCCGATATAAGCGACGGGCTCGTATTCAGCACCTAAGAGATTCTCAGTTGCTTTATCAACTATAGATGCTGACTTTTCGTCGACTGAAGGATCATCTGCATAAGACCATCCGCCGGGTATCGGATTGCTGTCTGCATCTCCGGCTCCCGGAAGCTCTATGCCGGCGATGTTGAGTATCTCTTCGGTTCCGTCAAGTTTCTCGTAAATGTATACAAGTTTATACTGTGGAGTTGTACCGGGATAAACGACAGTCGCCTTGCAAAGGAAACAATGGTTGGTTCCTGCAACAAGCTGTGATCCGAGATATGCCACCGGCTCATATTCAACACCGACAAGGCCTTCTATACCCTTGTTAAAGATCGCGAGCTCTTCATCTGTGATCTTTGTATCCGCAGGAAGAGTCCAGCCGCCGACTTTGTGTGCAGCTGTTTCTTCAACAGTTGTATTCTCAGTTGTCTGAACTGTTGTTTCGTTTATCTTTCCGCAGGCAGTAAAACACACTACCGCAATTGCACCGGCAAGTCCGATCGCCGTCATTTTTCCGAATATATATTTCATGTCTATACCCTTCTTTCTCTTCAAATTTCTTAAAGGTATTATTACAGGTATATAATGACAATCCAATAAACAATATGGGGACCAAGTGTTGATTAAGCAACACGAAAAGCAGAGAATTCGAATTAATATTCTTCCGTTGTCTCAGAGATCAGATCACCTTTAAGCGCAAAGAATCTTTCATTGACTTCTTTTATCAGTTTCTGATCTGCAGGTGTATAGATCCTGAACTGGGAGATACTGTAATCGTCGTAGCTGTCTCCTCCAATCGAAGAACAGTCGAAAACAACACAGTAATTCCAGGGACTGTAGTCAGTTACGAAATCATTGCTCTTAAGTCTTTTCGACAGCGAGATGAAATTAACCTTCTTGATATACGCTTCGAATTCAACAGCTCTTTCGGAAGATAATGAATAAGTCTTAACGGTAAGAGGTTCGTTATGCCACTCGCGGTCACGTGTAACGAATACAAAGTTGCCGTCATCGTTCCTTTTGAGTTCGCTGTTGTGGCAGCCACCGCTCATGTCCGAATAACCGGGACTGTATCTGAACGAACTTAAAGTTCCTGCATTACCCTTTTTAGATCCAAACAGTCCCATAACGATCAAACCAATAACCTTTCGTCAGGATCGTTCCAGTCAAATGAAGACTTAACGCCCTTCATGCATGCAATAGATGCCATGCCGTGAACCATTGCCCAGATCTTAATGAGATCTATCTCTTGTTCTTCAAACGGCTTTTCTATTCCCTTCTCTTCAAGATATTTCTTATACATTTTCTTAAGCAGTGCAAACGGAGGATAATCGTTTTTATAATCTTTATTCATCTGAAGATGTGCATTGATGTTCTGCTTGCCGAAAAGGAATACAAAATAATCCGGATTACGGCTGAAGAACGTTAGATAAGTTCTGCCCATTGCAATGATCGCTTCCTCGGCAGTCGCCTTATCCGAGACAGCAGCCTCTAATTCTTCCATGAACTGATCAGTAACATTGCTCTTGATCGCATCGATCAGCTCTTCCTTACTCTTGAAATGCGCATAAGGTGCAGCATGCGACACGTTGCATTCAGCGGCAACTTTGCGGAGAGACAGACTCTCTTCGCCGCTCTCGTTGATTATCTTTATTCCCGCATCGATCAATGCCTGTCTCAGATTTCCATGATGGTAACTGTCAGCCATTTAATGTCATCTCCTTGATCTGTTTCATCGCTTCATAAGTCTCACCGGGATTCTCCCATAAAGGACTGTGTGCAGCGCCTGTAATCTTATAAAATCCTTTTTGCGGAGCATCGATCACATCACAATATTCCTGAACCAATTCCCACGGACAGTTGTAATCGTATTCTCCGCTTATGAAGAAAACCGGTATCCCGATCTGAGTAATGCTCTTTCTGTAATCGAAATCATCGAGCTGCTCATAAAGAGGAGTCCTGCGGTAAGTCTTCATAGCCGTTATATAGTTGATCTTCTCCTTAAGCGTATAACATCCGCATGTTATTATCGGCCAGACAATACCTTCAAATTCAGTTTTATTGTATATGGTTCCGCCGCCTGCTTCATGAAGAAGATTAACATATACATACCAATCTTTACACTTAATGTTTCCACCGTCAAGATGAACGACAGCATCTTCAAGTTTCTCCAGATTTTTATTATCTCCCCTCTTCTCGAAAACTTCTTTCATGAATGAATACATCAGCGTATCGTTTTCTTCTGAATCGGTAACACACTGTGCCATACCGATATATGCGTAATAGTTTTCGGGATGTCTTTGAACTTCCATAAGTGCGATCTTGGTGCCGCCCGAAAAACCCATGATGTAGATCTTTTCTTTACTGAATCTTTCCTTAAGATATTCAGTGACAGCATATGTATCATCGAGAAGATTATCTATGTTTATACTGTCAACATCGATATCTTTATCATATGCAATTCCCATATAACGGTAGTCCCAATACACAACTGTGAACTCATCTTCGATATACATGTCTTTATACTTATCCGTAAAGACATAATCGTCTGTGCCGGGGCCGCTTGAAACAAACAGCAGAACCGGATTATTAATGTCTTTACTGTTGATGAAGAAACCATTCGGAGCGCCGTTGATATCCATGACAAACTTCTCAGACAGACTGTTTGGTTCTTTGTAAGTCCTGATCTTTCCCGGGCTCATTATCCACCACACAACAAACAGTAAAACAGGCACTGCAAGTAAACACATCAAAATTATCATAAGCTTCTTTCTCATTTGCCATCCTCAATCTTTACATTGTCAACATGGATTATAAAAGCGTATCTTTGCATTGTCAAGTTCGTTAACATTCATGCAAACAAAAAGCAGCCGCGCTGTTCACGCAAGCTGCTTTTCGCATCTATATCTTGGGGTGGTTGGAGGGTAGCTTATCCGATAGTCTTACCGTCTTCTATCTTTACGATCCTTGTTCCGTATGATGCACACTGCTCAGAGTGTGTTACCTGAAGAATGGTAAGTCCCTTTTCTTTGTTTAGTCTCTGGAAGAGCTCCATGATCTCTCTTGTGGAAGCCGCATCGAGGTTACCTGTAGGCTCGTCTGCAAGAATGATGGAAGGATTGCCGAGTACTGCTCTTGCGATTGCAACTCTCTGCTGCTGACCGCCTGAGAGTGTGTTCGGCATAGCCTTTCTCTTATCTGTTAATCCTGTGATCTCAAGGATCTCATCAAGCTCTTTTTTAAGATCAGATTTCTTCTTTCCGTTGATCACCTGAGGGAGAAGAATGTTGTCTGATACATTAAGATTCATGACGAGGTTATAGAACTGGAATACGAATCCCATATTCTTCAATCTCAGATCTGAAAGAGCCTTATCCTTCATTGATCCGATATCCTGGCCGCATACAGAGATGTTGCCTTCGAATGTTCTGTCGAGTCCGCCGATCAGGTAAAGGAGTGTGGATTTACCTGAACCGGATGCGCCCATCAATGATACGAACTCACCCTGATCAACGCTCATGCATGCTTCATTCAATACATGGTTGATGTTCTCGTTCTTACCGAAAGTCTTGCTTACGTTATTTACTTCAATAATCTTAGTCATTTTATTATCCTCCATATTATTACTCATACTTGATCTGCTCTGATATCTTCATCTTCCTGAGATTCTTCATCGGGAAGAGAACCGTTAATGTAAATACAAGAGTCAGTATTACAAAGAACAGGATCGTCTTAACAGGATCTACCCGGAGATCAAGCGAGAGTGATGTCGTGTTATCGAGACCTGCTTTGATCACATAGATCAATGCGGTTCCGATCAGCGTACCTGTTGCTGATGCAGTAAGCGAAGTGATAAGAACTTCCAGTATAAGAATGCCTGAGAGCTTGCCCTTATTCATTGCTGTTGAAAGCATAACTGCGCACTCCTTCTTTCTTCCCTCAAAGCCGATGAGCTGGTTGGAGATCATGCCGATTGCAGTCATACCGAGAGCAACTACGATGATCGTTGTGATAACAGCCATTGTCTTTGAATTATCACTCTTAGATGTTTCGATAAGTTCATCTATAGTCTGTACGTTAATATATGTTCCCTTACCGTAATCCTCAATCGTCTGCTTTACAGATTCAGGATCGTCAGTCTTTACAAGGATCCAGTTCGGATAGTCAAGGAGCATTGCCTTGAACTCTTTTTCACTTACGATGATCGCTTCAGTTCCCTGATCGTAAGCATTAGGATCAACGATCTTCTGAACTTCATATTCTCTTACAACAGGGAATACGCCGTGAGGATTGAGAGTAAGCTTTATTACATCGCCTTCGGATATTCCTTTGCGTGATGCGTACTTGCTGTCGATAATGCACTTGCCGTCCTCAAGCACTTCAGGCAAATCCTTAAATCCGTTAAAGTACTTAAATCCTTCATCAGGAAGTCCGTATACATAGCAGTATGTTGACTTCTCCTCTTCATTAAATGCGATTTCTTCATAAGAACAGAATAAGGCTTCAGTTCCTGTTACGCCTTCAATATGTTCAACATAAGAATAATATTTAGTCTGTTTAGTACAGTTGATCAAGACGTCGCAGTCGTAAGGCATCGTTTCAAGTGAACCGGCCATAGCTGTAGCGATCGTATAGACCAGGATGCACATTGCTGCGGCTGTCGCACTGAGAACACCGCTGCTCACAGTACTCTTGCGTGAGCGGGCCTCAACAGCAGCGAGGGACCATGAAGGCATATTGTGCTTGTCAGAAAACTTCTGAATACCTGTAGCGATCAGCTTGAGAAGTCTCGGGAAGAGCAACGCAAGCGCAACAACAGTTGAAACAAGGCACAAGATTGCAGCAAGAATGTTATGTCTGAAGAAGAATGTTATTACTGTTATTCCGAGGCAGATAAAACCGAAGATAAGGGATGTTTTTCCATATCTGTATTCAGTGTCTCTGTTATCGAAGATGATGTCTCTGATCGATGTGTTAAGCGCCTTAAGGATCGACTTAAGCGGAATGAGGCATTCAATGATAACCGCACCGAGGATCACTCCGATTAAGAGCGCAACAGAAAGCTTCGGAATGTCGAATACAACTGAATCGCCGTTGGAATCCGTTCCTATGAACATTACATTCATGAGAGGGTCTCTTACGAGGCAATATAATATCGTTGCCGGAAGGCTTCCCAAAAGAGCATAGAGAACATTCTCGAGGAGAAGTATTCTGCCCGTTCCGGCAGTGCTCATACCAAGGCTTCTTAATGTTCCGATGAATGACATTCTCTCGCTGACGATCCTGTTGCAGATTGATGCAGTTACGAAGATAACAAGAAGGAACGTAACAGCAAACAGGAGATAGAATACGGCTTTGATCTCATTTACCATCTCCATGTCGGAATCCGTAAGGAACATATCCGTAATGGTTACATCAGGGAAATTCTCTTTAAGTATATCTTTTGCTTCTTCGATCTTTGTGTCGTCCTTAAGATCTACCAGGATGACGTTTGTCTCTCTGTATCCGCATGAGAGATCGTCACTTGTATTAAGATTTACGATACCCGTATTATCCTGAAGGATAGGATTCTTGTTATCGTCAGGGATGAATCCGCCGATAGTGAGTTCCATTTCTTCAGATGCTCTGTCATGGACGGTGATCTTATCGCCGACTTCATAACCGAATTCCTCTGCGAAAGTCGTGGTAACGAAGATCTCGCCGTAAGGAAGATTCATGGGTGAGATGAACTTCATGTCTACGGCTTCATCCATATCGATTCCGTAGATGTTCAGATACTCTGTCGTTACATAGCAGTACTCGCCGTCGATCGGTTTATAAAGAATTTCCGTGTTGCATACAAGCTTCATGTAATCTGCTTCCGGGAAACCCTCAGGAAGTTCTGTCAGATCGCTGCCGTTTGCAGATACCATGATATCTGCTCTGGAAACACTTTCAAATACTCCCATGATAAGTTTTTCGATGCTTGAACCGAGGTCAAAACAAAGCAATGCGCAAAGCGAGCATGTAAAGATCGCAAACGTGACAAGCAGTGTCCGGAAAAATTTTCCGAATATATTTTTTAATGAGTTCTTAAGTATAATATTCATCTTCCATCACCCCAATTAATACCAGCGAGAGATCCTGTCTTCAGGAGCGATATACATACCGTCTCCTTCTTTGACATCGTAGGTCTCATAGAAACGCACTTCTCCTGCCCCGAAATTTGCAAAAGAACCCGAAGCCCCGTTACCGGGTGAGATATGGAAATAGTCCGCATACATGGTGGCATGCGGGCTTCCCTGTCCTCATTTGTTTTGCAAAGTGAGGTGATGCATTCTATTCCGCCGAGATCGGCATAGTTCTCACCAAGAGTCTGTTCGCCGTCAACGTGATAGATTCCGAATACCGTGAAGTTATCTTCGAAATACTTGACAGCCTTTTCGTTGCGCTCAAGGAGGATCTGCATATCTTCATCAGGTATCCAAGAAGGATCGTATTCGCCCTTTGAATTAAACACGATGCATGTGCTGTCAAATGCGTGACCCATCTCGTGTGCAATTACCATTCCGAGTCCGCCAAGGTTCGTATAGTAATCAGCATTAACATCAAAGAAAGGTGCATTTGTGATCGCAACCGTGATCGTTATGTTATTCATCGAAGGATCATAGCATGCATTGAACATCTGCATAGGCATCAGAATGTCTGTTCTTGATACAGGTTCATTAAGGCTTGCTACTCTTTCCTTTACATTGAGTCTTATGTAGTTGATGCGGAATTCATAGTAATTGTTTCCGTATATATTTACGAACTTTGAATTATCGTGTCTTTCAAGATTTGTGCCTGTGACATAGACAATGTTCTCGAGTTTCTGGAGAAGTTCTTTTCTTGTGGGTTCGCTGAGCCACTCTGCTCCGCCGATCAAATCCCTATAGCCTGCTCTGATGTCATCGCACATATCTCTTAATGTCTTATCCATTTCAGCAGTGTAATACTGCTCAACATAAAGAGGATCTGTCTCGTTGCCGCATACCATTCTGACTTCATCTATTGCCTGATCGTGAAGTGAATCGTAGCTTCTCATTGTCATGCTCTGAAGCTGCTTGTAATGAGGCGCAATATATCTGGAGAACTGATTGTAGAATTCTGCGAGTTCCAGCGCCTTAAGAGCATTAAGATTCTTTTCAGTGAAAGCGGCATTAACGGCTTTGAGCTGGCCTTCATCACTGAGGCAGTAATCGTTGATCTTGGTTGTATCATAACCGATGAGCGTAAGGTATCTGTCGAGATCGACATTGCTGAGCATTCCCTTGACATCATCGGCAGAATAGATCTTCATGTATTCATATCCGAACATTGCATCGTTGATATCCATATCGGTTGCGTTATAGATATCGAGTGCGATATAAGCAAGTTCCCTGCCGTACTGTTCTGCGGTTTCTTTATCGTAACCGTGTGCCGAAAGGATAACCTGCGTATCTTCCATAATGCTGTCCAATGCGTAAGGATAATCGCGCACATCTTCAAAAGAAGTATTGAGAATGCCGGAAACCTGATTGAATGTGAGAACGTTTCTCTGAGGATTAAAAGGATCGACATCAGGATTAACAAGAATAAGACCCGGCGAACCGTAATCTCTTACAAGTTTCGCATCAACTTCGAGCAATTCGTCGATAGAAGAAACTCCGTCTATCTCTTCGATCATTGCTGTGAGATCTTCCGGAATCGGTTCATTCTCGAAATCGTATGCAATGAAAGAGTTATACGCATACTTGATGATGTCTTCTTCACTGCCCTTGGCGTATCCGTCACCGGCAATTACATCTTCGATGATCCCGTTGATCTGATCCTCAATAAGTTCACTGTCGAAAGCCATTTCGACGGAATTTGCCCCATATTCAAATTCCGCTGTGTCGAATCTTTCCTGATTGATAAATCTGTAGTAGTCATCCTGAGCTCTTGCAGGTCCCAGTTCAACTACAGAAGTCTCTGACTCCGACGGTTCTATATCCGCCGGTGTGCAACCTGTTACGATACCCGCCAGCATAGCAGCCGTGACGGTTATCACTGCAACTTTTTTCATACTCCTGCTCCCCTTTTGTTTTTTGCAAGCTTATCTTACATAAGCTACCTTAACTTACGTTCACGCGAACCTTAACATAACCTTAATTCGACATTCCGTATTATCCGGTTAAGATTATACCTTAAATCTTATAAGGTGATTCTTAATTCTTTCTTAAATATTTTTACAACCAAAATAAACGCGAAATCAGCGTGCTATAATGCAATCATTAGCTTTCAAGGGGTAGGTTGGATATGGCTAAAAATAGAGATCAGAGATATAAGCTTCCGAGAAACTGGATAGTTATTCCGCTGTTGATCTATTCGATCATCTTCGTAGTGGCGCTCGCACTTATTTCAGTTACCATCGACGCATTTTCGGAATATTCATCAACACTCAAAGCACGTGCTTCAATGGAGAAAGAAACACGTTTCGTACAGATGTATGAAGCTGCTCCGCTAGGGACCAAGAACCAGATCATGGACGTGTTAAAGAAATCGGGATACGAATGCATCGTTTTCGATAAGGATAAGAATATTCTTTATTCCAATACTGATGTTACGGCTGTTTTAAACAATCCGGAACCTGAAGAAGATGAAGAAGAGCACAAGCATTTGGTAAATATCGTTGTGATCACGGATGACATCAACGATTACGATTATGCTTATACATTCTATCCCGACCAAAGCTGCAATCTTCTCACTGTTGATAACAATGTCGTAAAACCGGATATCTGGGAGATACTTTTGCATGCTCCTCTTGATTTCTTCAAGAAGCTCGAAAATAAGGAGAAAAACTATCTTCCTTACTGGACTGCATTTGAAGTCAGTGACGGCAAGGAATACATAGCTTTCAAATCATATCTTGAAGTTTCATTGACCGATGTAGGATACCTGGCGCTCTATTTTGTAACCGCTTATATTCTTGTACTTATCATATTCATCCTGTTGGTCGCCAATATTATAAGAACACACAGGAACACAAGAAATGTCCGTAAGATAATTTTCAGAGACAACATTACAGGCAACCGCAACTGGTTCTGGTTTGCTTTAAAGAGCAAGGAGACATTGAAGAAGAGAAGAAACGAGACCAAGTATGCCATCATAAGCTTTTCATTCGTAAGATACAGGAATTACGTTCTCTGCCATTCCGTTGATGCCGGAGAGAGAACACTCGCGAACATCTGGAAGGTAATAGATGCTTACCTTGAAAAGAATGAGCTGTGTGCACACAGTACCACATCACACTTCCCGATTCTCATGAAAGCGGCTGACGAAAACGCTGCAAGAGCAAGACTTGAACAGATCATAAAGACGCTTGAATCATTGGGCGGAGAGCACGACTTCAAGTTCCAGGCCGGCGTATACATGATCGACACAGCCGAGAGAAAGAAACCCGACATCGATCTTCTTTACAACAACGCATCCACGGCACGCATGACCCTGGAATCAACAGACGATACAGGTATCGCTTTCTTCGATACAAAACTTGTCGAAGATGAAAAGTGGATCGACAAAGTCACCGAGAAACAGAGAGAAGCCGTCGAGAAGGAAGAATTCAAAGTTTACTATCAGCCTAAATACGATCCCAGGACCAACGAACTCATGGGCGCCGAAGCACTCATCAGATGGATCTCCGACGATATGGGATTTGTCCCTCCCGGAAAGTTTATTCCCATATTTGAGAACAGCGGATTCATAACAGAGATCGACCACTACATGATCACTCATGTTGCAAGAGACCAGAAGAAATGGCTTGATGAAGGCAAGAAATGCGTGCCTGTATCGGTCAACGTTTCACGTGCTCATTTCGGTGAGACAAACCTTGCAGAACAGATCAGGGATGCCGTTGATAAAGAAGGCGCACCTCACGACCTCATCGAGATCGAACTTACGGAGAGCGCATTCTTCGACGACAAGAAGCTTATGCTCACGACGATCAAGAAGCTTAAAGAATACGGCTTCCTCGTATCCATGGATGACTTCGGCTCAGGTTATTCTTCACTTAATTCTTTGAAGGACATGCCGCTCGATATCCTGAAGCTCGATGCAGGCTTCTTCAAGAGTGAATCAGGCGAGGAAAATGAGAGAACCGAGATCGTTGTATCAGAGGCTCTTCAGCTTGCAAGAAAGCTCCACATGACAACTGTCGCAGAAGGTGTTGAAGAACAGTATCAGGTTGATTTCCTTGCACATGAAGGCTGCAGCATGATACAGGGTTACTACTACGCAAAGCCTATGCCCAAGGAAGAATATGAGCAGAGGATCGGTGTTCCCGCACCCCTCGCACAGGAGCAGACACAACCCGCGCCTGTACAGCCTGAGGAAAAGCAGGAAGATTCAGAACCCGGCATTACAATGAGACTGATTACCGAGAGTGATGCTCCTGCAGTATCGGAACTCATAAGGAAGACGATAAGCATCTCAAATAAGAAAGACTATCCTGAAGAACTGATGGATCAGCTTATTGAGACAGAGACTCCTGAACATGTCATGGAGCGTGCTTCATGGACGCATTTCTATGTGACTGAATTGGGCGGCGCCATTATTGGTTGCGGTGCAATTGGTCCTTACTGGGGCAAAGAAGATGAGAGCAGTCTTTTCACGATCTTCGTACTGCCCGAATATCAGGGCAAAGGCGTCGGAAGATTCATCATCAACACGCTCGAAAGGGACGAGTTCTTCACAAGAGCAAACAGGATAGAGATCCCCGCTTCGATCACAGGCGTCCCCTTCTATCTTAAGATGGGATACGACTACAAGAACGGCGTAACGGAGCCGGACGAAGAGCACCTGATAAGGATGGAAAAGTTCAGAAAATAATGTAAAATATAACTTACATTTACGAATAAGGGGTAAGTTATATGAAAAGAGTTTTGGTTACTATTCTGGTAGTGACTATGTTGGTCACAGCACTTCCGGGTCTCACAGGATGCAAGATAAAGCCCAAGAACTGGTATCAGGCCACATTAGACTACTACAGCGAGGGCGTAAAGTCCGGCTGGGCAAACGAGGATCCTTCTTTAATGCTCAATATATCGGACGATCTGAAAACAACAAGTTCCAATAAACAGATTGGATATCTTCTCGTAGATCTTGATGAAGACGGAACAGATGAGCTGCTTATAGGATTTAACGACGGTTCGAACGCAACCAAATTCACAGATGTAATTGTCTGGCATTCCGATATGGGCGCATTTAAAGCGCTTGGCGGAGGCTCCGGCTATTATATCTATCTCTGCGGAAGCAACGTTCTCGCCGTTGATTCGTGGTATGGCTCACAGACCCAGAGAGACTTCATGAAATGGAACTCAAAAACAGATTCCTTCCCGCACGTTGACGGAGAAGGAAAGTATCTTCCTATGAAATGGGATCTTACTGAATTCTGACGGATCAGACGGGCTTATTGTGCCACTCGTATTCAGGATGTCTTGAGTAGTATTCCTCTTTGACATCGTACATTCTTGCGTCTGCTTTCTGCATCGCTTTACGGACATCATCATTCTCATCGCTGTGGCATGAACCGACCGCGAAATGAGCTCTGTTCGGAAGCTCGCATTTCTGCCTGAGTTCCTCTTCGATCTTAAGGAATTCAGCAGGTGCGGTTTTCGGAGTGATGATAAGGAATTCATCGCCTCCTACACGGTAGATCTCGATGTTATCGCCCTTAAGTTCCTTAAGCGTTAATGCTACATCCTTAAGGAGATTATCACCCGCAAGATGTCCCTGTGTATCGTTGATGGTCTTAAGCCCGTTTACATCAATGAAGAAAACGCCGAAAGGCTTCTGAATGAGCCTTGTGCCGCAGACGTCTTCACTGATCCTGTTGTTCATCGCATTACGGTTGAAAACACCGGTGAGAAGATCTGTAGAGCTCATTATCTTCATCTTACGGACGTTCTGGTCGTTAGCGATCTCAGCTGAAAGAATGAATGAAGTAATGCCGAGTGTTTCCTTGATCATGAGAGTCTTATCTACCGGGAAGTTTCCTGCCCAGATATATCCGATAGTCTTGTTATCTGATCTCAAAGAATAGATAACGAGACTTGATACGCCTGCAAATCTCAGGGAATCGATCCACTCGGGCGCGATCTTGTGAGCTTCTGCCATATCCTGTTCATTGGTTATCGTGAAGCAGTTGCTCTTATTGATGAGTCTCGGCCATGTCTCGATTACCGCATAGAATTCTTCAGTAAGGAAAGATTCCATCGGCATCTGCATGGGATCATCGGGATTATAGTCTTCACAGAGAAGTGAATACTCTCTGTTCTCATAGTCCGTAAGGAGTATACTGCATCTTTCAGAGCCGCACTGTCTTCTAATATCCTTGATGACTGATTTCATTGATTCACGGAAATCAGATGTCTCACGAAGCTTCAGGCATGTCTTGATAACATTGGTGGCTGTCTCAGATGAAATGTCAGCAAGCTTATCCACATCCGCCTTGGGATTCATCTCATAAGAGAAAAGGATAAGTTTCTTATTCGGATCGTCGGATGCAAGAGGCATATAATATACCTCCATCCAGGCATTGTATAATTCGATATCAAAGTAAGTATGGAGAGGCTTTCCTGTGGTAGCACATGTCTCGCAAAGGGATTCAAAATTTGAAGCCTTCATAATGTATCTGGTATAAGGGACATTCTGCTCGAATTCATCCAGAGACTTAACGACAGTCCTCTTATATGCTTCGTTTCCGTCTACAACGAGGTACCTGCTGTCACCATGGTCAACCGTGAGATCAACGGCGAGAATACAAGCCACGCCTTTAAACGTCTCTAAGAAATTCTTGTAATCAGCCATAGATACCTTCTTAAATCTAAAAAACCTTTTACTCAATTATACAACCATTTGGGTTGACTGCTATGCTTTTGATGCTTGTTTATTGAAAGTTAACCTTGTTTACATTTAAGAAAATAATTACTCAGCCAGATACCACTGATGCATACCGCATCCGAAGTCTTCAGAAGGTCTGTCGACAAAGCCGAACTTGTTGTAGAACTTCTCTTTGCCCTTGGCCGCAAGAAGACTGATCATGACTTTGTATCCGGGCTTGAGCGAAGCCTTGATCTGCTCGAGAAGATATTCCATAACCTTCCTTCCAAGACCCTGCCCCTGATATTCAGGAACCACGATAACGTCAGCTATATAAACGACATAGCCGTGATCGGAAACTGCCCTTCCGATTGCAACAGGCTTTCCGTCAACACGGAAACACACGAGGATAAAAGAATTCTTCAAGCCTTCAGCTGCCTGCTCCAGAGGGAACATTCCCCAGCCGACAAGTTTTCTGAGCTCCATGTATTCTTCAGGAGTTAAGCTGTTTGTTATCTCGTAATCCGTCATTTCCTGTTTCCCCTTTTATGACTTAAAACTCTATAAGAACGGCTCTGCACGGAGCTCCGTCCGCGCCGCCCAGATTTATCGGAGCTGCATTTAGTAAATATACACCTTCTTTAACCTGCCCAAGTCTGATTCCTTCAAGAAGCACGATCTCGGCTCCCAGCATTATCAGATGAACAGCCATAGGCGCATCCAAAGGACCAACTGTCTGGGATTCGTTGCCGAACAGCATGATGTTATTTTCCGCAAACACCTGTGCAGCACCCTCTGTAACCGTCGCATTGCCCTTAACAAGTATTCTCTTGTTGCAGTCGCAGTCTGCGTCCGTTGAGGCTTTATTGGCCTTTTTCAGGATATTGTTTGCATCTTCAGCCGTGAGATCACCTTCGTGCGAAGTGACAAATGCATAACCGATGAATCTCTTCATATCGACCTGATCGATCGTCTTGCCGTCATCAATATAATGATACGGAGCATCAACGTGAGTGCCGTTATGGGCGCACATCTTAAAAGCGGTCAGATTGCAGACCGCACCGTCTTTTATGCTGAGCTCCACCTTTCTTTCAGGAGAAGGATCACCGGGATAAACGGCACAAGTGAACAATTCCTGGGTGATGTCGTAGATCTTCATAAATAAGCCTCCGGCAAGTATAAAAATATAGAAAACGGGCTGTGTAACAGTGTTACAATGCCCGTTCTATATGCTGTTTAAGCCTTCTTGTATTCTTCAATCCGGGTAAGCAGTTCTTTGTTTCTGTCAAGCAGATCGGAGATAGTATCCTGTGCGAGAACGCCTTTTTCGAGGTCTTGGGGAAGCTTTCCTTCCTCATCAAGTCTCACGTCGTTCTTCCAGTATTTGCCCGTGTAATAATCTTCGAGTTTTTGAATGTCCGGCTGCAGCTGCTCCAATTCCGTGATCAGAGCATCAATGCCCGCATCTTCGTCAAAAGCCTTTTCGAGCTTATCCATGACCCCTGAAGCATTATTCAGGATCTCTTCCATTATAAATATTCTTTCCTGTGCAAGATTGTATCTCATAGTTTTTGTCCAGATCAGGGTTCTGACCATGCTCCGCTGGTATCGTAATCAAGCTTTATCGCAACTTCGAAACCGTTAATGAATCTGTCACCTGACTCATAATCATAGTAATTGTAAATCGTTACATGGCGTTCGAAAAGTCCCTTGGCGCTGATGAGTGCATCGGAATAAGGATCATTCTTTGCAAAGAAACTTGTCTTATCCTTATCGTCAAACTTGAATCCCTTACTCTCAAGATCACCTATTACGGATTCTCTGTCAGTGAAATGGAAATCAATGCCGTTGAACTTAACATCAAGATACTGTCCTTCGTTAGCCTTGTAATACTCATCAGCATTATATTCGAACTCGTAAACCGTACAGTCTTCAAATTTCACCGCCTGAGTGGACTTGTTATAAACTCCGATTCCGACATGTGAAGGAACGCCGTCCTTAAAAATATAGAACGACGATCTTATCATGGTTCTTGCTTCCAAGTCGGGAAATTCATCAATGATGCCGTTCTGGTGATCGATCTCGGCAAGTTCAAAACCTGCATTAAGGATATCGCTGACTTTGCAGTCAAGCTGGAACTCACTGCCGTCAATGGTTACCTTCATCTCGGGATTAACGCCGCTGCAGCACGTAAAAACGAACGAGAGCGCCATCACCATTACGATGATAAGTGCCTGTATTCTGATAGCTCTTCTACTCATAACCCCTCTCTCCTGTCCTTACGTGAAATCAGTCATTCTGCAATCGGAATGATGAAAACAATGATACAGCATATGAGACAATACTTCAAAGATTTTTTATTTATTAGCCATTAGCATTACTGCAAGAACCACGATTGCAACAATACCGATAAACGCAAACAAAAACGGGGTTACCGCATATTTTTTGCAGTTGCCCATGACCCTTTCAGGTTCATCGGGATCTATCTTTATCTGACAGGTTCCTCCGACAGGGATCTTAGCGTCCTTTCCGTTGATCATAAGATCATAATACGAACGGAATAACTCTCCGCCGTAACGGTATTCGAAAACGGGAGAATAAACAGGATAGTAATTACTGCCCGCACCGTCTGTGCCATATGACTCATAAGTTCTTACATAGCCTACGCAAGTGGCCTGAACTTCTTCCCTGTAAATACTTTTCGGAGCATTAAAAATACCGATGGTCTTAACCGTCATTACAAGAACAAGCACGATGCAGAGTTCCAGACCAACGATCACCGTAAAACGGAGCAGGTTATCATAAGGAACAACCATCTTTATAACAACCTGGCCTATTGCACCGAGAACTGCAATTGCACCTTCTATACGGATTGCAAGTGCGCTTTCGGAGAACACCTTTGCGCCTCTTATAACCGGGAAAACAAGTGAGACTATGCCTATCACAGCCATAGCCGCACCCATTATCCACGGAATGAGATCATAACGTTTTACCGGCAGACAGAGAAGCGATCCCACAAGACCTGCAAACAAACCTATTCCTGCGATCAACCCTGCAATCTGCGGTATCTTGCTGTCCCCGTCAGAATCAGGCATGACGTTCTTAAACCACATGCCCGGATTTTTGACGCATTCATGAGACCACGACATAAACCGGTCAAAACAGATCTTCGAAGATTCTTCGCTAAGGATCATCTCTTCGTTGAAAAACAATTCGCCGTCATCCGGATCAAATCTCATTATCTATCCCCCATAAAGATATCCGCTTATACCACGGAAATTATATCAATATATCTTTATATCGAGAAGATATAGCCTGCCAGAGGTGACATGACGATCATGAGCACAGAGAAACAGAAAGAGTTGACGGAGATCAATGTTGCTCTCTGCTCTGCCGGAACCATCTGGTTCAGTGCTATGTCGGATCTGATCTGTATCAGGTCATCTGCAAAAGCCGTAACGAACCCTCCGAGCGTCATGAGATACCATATGCCCGTAAATTCGCTTACAAGGCCTGTCAGAGCGAGCGAAATGCAGAAAACGAATAATTTGCCGAGCGAAGTCTTCTTCACCTTACGCGCAGCCAGAGCGCCGAAAATGCCGCCCATGGACATTATGAAAAGCAACGGTCCCAAAGACCAGTCGGGAATCCCCGTCATCGGGAGCTTGGCCTGAAGGAAGAACAGGAGCAGCACATCGATTCCTCCGACAAGAGCATTCCTGAAGATCAATCCGGCAACTTTCTTATTGCCTTTAAGAAAACTGAAGGCGCCGGAATAAACATCCTTTATTCGTTTGCCGAGTGAATCACCGCTCTTCTTTTCTATTACCTTGTTCTCCTTAAGGAACAGTAGGAACGCCATATTGACCGCAGAGATTCCGAGCGAAAGGATCTGCGCATTTCTGTTGCCCATTATCACTGCAACGCCTGCAAAGAGCGTGGCAATTCCGTTCGATATCCTGTAGATCGCAGTCTGCGTCGAGATGTACTTGTCGTATTTGTGCTGCTGTCCTTCTTCAAGAAGAGAGTCGTATGCGAGTGCACTGTCGCTTCCCGAAATGAAGTTATAAGACAGAGCGGAAAAACCGATCGATATGAGCACGCACGGAAAGCCCGGCAGAAAGCCTCTGACAAGCGCCGAGAGCATCGACATGATGCAGCTTAAGATAAGACTCTTCTTGCGCCCGAAGACGTCAGCAAACATGCCTGACGGGATCTCGGCAATAAGGCTTACTACGTGGAATACCGTCTCCGCAAATCCTATCTGCACGAGCGAATAGCCGTCAGATACCAGGAGCAATACCCACGCCGCGCCCGCGATCGAGATATTGAACATGAAGTTTGATATGTAAAGCAGACCCAGCTGCCTTTTGATATTAAGTTTAGACATAAATTAAAATCTCCTTTGATTCGGTTTGAAAGCAAAGGAGAAGTCATTGATTTTATTACTGTGTAAGGGTGATTATTTCCTACAAACAGGCAGACTTCTCCTATAGGACACCCTGTAAAAACCGTTCATAAGCTGAATGTTAGGTGTGATCCAATACATATGAGAAGCGCCTTTCTAAAGATTTATTTCAGGTGAAATATAACACGACTGTTTTTTTATTTCAACAGATATGCGTCATCCGGTGTGATGCGGCACTCTTTGGTGAATACCATCCAGTCAGTGATTTCAGAGAAAGGATAGGTTCCGATATCACCTTCCTTTATGCCCGATACATAGTAAGGTTCCTGTGTTAACTGAGCAACGATCGAACCGTCTTTTATATCCTTCAGTTCAAACCAGATATGTTCTCTCTCGGGATTGTCCTCGCTGTTCCAGTGTTCTTTGTCCGTTATCAGGCCGATCTTAACGATGATGTTATTGTCTTTGTTTTCGAAAGCCTTGATCATGTAAGGAATACGTTCGATCGCAAGAGCGCTCATGCGCTTTGTCTCTGAGGTCGAGAACATGTACATCGGATTCTGATTAAGGAACTGATTGAAATCCTGAACAGGAGTATAGATCTTATTCTCTTCCTCATGGGAATTTCTGTAGATCATGAGCACATAAGTATCTTCGTTATGAACTTCGTCGTTGCGGTCTTCTTCAGTTCCCAGAGTAACATCGGGATAGAACTCTAAAGCTTCCTTCCAGTCAACGGCGGTAAGCGTCAGAACTTTTCCTGCAGCCTGGCCGATGAAAACGCCTTCGCCCGGCTCGATCGGTTCATCGCTCTCCAACATGCGCAAAGCAAAAGATTCGATCATCTTATAGTGATCACCGAAAACATCCTTATTCGAATTCAATATCTCAAGCTCATACAATCCGCAGCGCTTAAGACCGTGAGTATGAAGCCATACTTCTTCACCGCCGTCTTAAATTGCCTGAACCGTGAAAAGATATCTGGGCGCGGGAAGCACGGAAGATCTTGCAGCAAGTGCC
>CAJOJI010000058.1:1068-14461 GCA_905234715.1 uncultured Saccharofermentans sp. | reverse complement strand
AGGGTGATGAATTCCTGGGGAGACATGATCTTGCCGTCCAAAGGCCATCTTGCCAAAGCTTCTGCAGCATGGAGACAGGGCTTGTCTTCAAGACTGATAACAGGCTGGTAGTAAATGAGGAACTTGTGCTCATTTAATGCTCTGGACAGTGTCTCTGTATTGTTATGGTTGGATTCGTTGATCTCTTCTGAGTAGTAGACGATGTCAACGTTGTTCTTCTTGGAATAGCTGAAAGCCTGTGAGCATTCGCCCATGACGTGATTGCCGAATCTGTGAGTGGGACGTATTGTCGTGATTCCGGCCCTGCAGCTGAAGATGTGCTCGAATCTGTCGCCGCCGTAAGAAAGGGAGACTGGAACGGATGCGATGAACTTCTCAAGTTCTGAAAGCCTGGAAGTATAAAGAACAACAACGAAGTTATCGCCGCCAAGATGAACTGCGAACTCGCCTCTGTCTGAATCGGGGAAAGAGTTGAGCTTAGCGCCGAACAACTTGATTGCGGATCCTGCAATGTCTGAACCGAAATACCTGTTGAGCTGGTTAACATGCTTAATGTTTATGAAGGCAACCGAATACTTGGTTGCGACACCGGTTGCAAACATCTCGTCAAATCTTGAGAAGAGATAGTTAGCGTTATGCATGCCGAATTCAACATCGTTGTTGTAGATGAAGGAGTACTGCGAGCTTAAGCGGTTAACGGCGATCTTATTAGCAACGCTGTCTTTGAAGATGCACTTGAATTCTTCCTGTTCGACTGTGAACTGGGGAGGGAACTGTGTATATGTGAATCTTACGATGGTCGTAACGGAATCTTTGCTGCCTAATGTAACTTCAAAGAATTCCTGACCGACGTTATCTGCGAGGTAATCGACATTCTTGTTAATGGGCTTGCCGCTGATATACTGCGTATCTTCGATCTTGGCGATCGAAAGATAATCAGCGTACTTTGAAAATTTCTCGTTGAACTTGCAGTCGACGCACTCATCGAGAGTTTCAAAAAATGTCTTAATGTCTGGAGTGCCCGCGATCATAGACTATCCCTTATTTTGTACTGTGTTTAGATTTTATTCTACTAAAACGCGCATTACAACAAAAAAACTAATTATCAAAAAAATATAAGGAAAAGCTTAATGAAAAACAGAGATAAAAGATTCAAACAATATATAGGCATGAAAGGGGAAGAAGCCGCTGCAGGACTTCTGAAAGACAAAGGCTATAACATCTTAAGGCGCAACTATGCCGTTCATAATGTTGGGGAACTGGACATAATAGCCGAGAAGGACAGCGACATACATATTTTTGAGGTAAGGACCAGACGCAATATCGGCACTTACCCGGATTCGGCCGAATCGGTAGTAAGCAAAAAGCGGAGCAGGGTAATGAGGACGGCTGAAAGGTTCGTTAACGAGAACGGACTTTTTGACCGGAATATTGTTTTTGAGGTGATTAAGGTAACTCACGATGCACAAGGTAATATACTGAAGATCGATTTTGTCCCTTTTTGATGTGCAAAGTGCCGAATTTGGAACAAAATGCATTTTTGGTGATTAGAAATGCCATTTTGACAAGTTTTATTTATTGCTTTAATTAGGCAATAGACTATAATTGTTGAGGTTTTGAGGAGGGTCCTCAATCTCAAAAATGCAAGTTTCAAGTTGCAAAATTTCATTTTAGGAAGGTTGGCTGATCATGAAGGGTTACCGCGAGATGACAAGAGAAGAACTCTTGGCAGAAAGACAAGAACTGAACGAACGTTATGAGAAGTACAAGACACTTAATCTGACGCTCGACATGACACGTGGCAAGCCGTCACCTCTTCAGCTCGACATTTCCAACGATATATATGACACCCTTAAGGACGGTTTTAAGACCGCCAAGGGTCAGGATACAAGAAACTACGGTGTCGCTGAAGGTATCGAAGAGATCAGAGCGGTATTCGGCGAGATCCTCGGTACGGATAAGGACAATGTCTTCATGGGCAATTCCTCATCTCTTAACCAGATGTACGATGCAATCTCCCGTTCAATGATCTTCGGTGAAGTTGATTCACCCAAGCCCTGGGCACAGGTTGAAGGCAGAAAGTGGCTTTGCCCGACACCCGGTTACGACAGACACTTCAGAGTAACCGAGACTTTCGGTTTTGAACTTATTCCGGTTCCGATTACTGAAGACGGTCCTGTAATGGACATCGTTGAGGAACTCGTTAAGGACGATAAGGTAAAGGGTATCTGGTGCGTCCCCTGCTACAGCAACCCTGACGGAATCGTTTACTCAGAAGAGGTCTGCAACAGACTTGCCAAGATGGAGACAGCTGCTCCTGATTTCAGGATCTTTTGGGACAACGCTTATGTTGTTCACCATCTCTCCGAAGACAGAAATGAGTGGGGAAGACTCCCTGATATGCTCTCACTTTGTGAGTCCTATGGTCACGCAAACAGAGTTTATGAGTTTGCTTCATCTTCAAAGATCACTTTTGCAGGCGGCGGAATTTCCTGCTTTGCATGCAATAAGGACAACATGACATATGCAAAGAAGTATCTTAATGCTCAGACGATCTGCACCAACAAGGTAAACCAGCTCGCTCACGCAAGATATCTTCCCAATGCTGAGGCAGTATATCAGCACATGATGAAGCATGCTGCAATCCTCCGTCCTAAGTTTGAGGAATGCCAGAAGGTTCTTAATGAGGAACTCGGCTTTGATACTCTCTGGCACTGGACAAACCCCAAGGGCGGTTACTTCGTAAGCTTCTATGCAATGCCCGGAACGGCTACAAAGATCGTATCCATGTGCAAGGAGGCAGGCGTTGCCCTTACTCCTGCAGGTGCAAGCTATCCTTACGGCAAGGATCCCGAGGATTCCAATATCAGACTCGCTCCTTCGTTCCCGGTTATCGAAGATATCGAGAAAGCCGTCAGAATCCTCTCGATCTGTGCTAAAATCACAGCAGTGGATAAATTGTTGGAGGATCTTTGATAATGACTAAGGATACTTATGAGAGCCCTTTAAACTCCAGATATGCAAGCAAGGAGATGCAGTATATCTTCTCTCCTGACAAGAAGTTCCGTACATGGAGACTTCTCTGGATCGCTCTTGCAGAAGCTGAAAAGGAACTTGGACTTAACATCACTGATGAGCAGATCGCTGATCTTAAGGCTCACAAGGATGACATCGATTATGAGGACGCAGCTGCTGAAGAAAAGCTCCGCCGTCATGACGTAATGGCTCACGTTCATTCATATGGTAAGCAGGTAAAAGGTTCAGGTGCTGATGCCATCATCCACCTCGGTGCAACATCCTGCTATGTAGGCGACAATACCGACATCATCATCATGAGAGAAGCTCTTGAGCTCATTAAGAAGAGACTCGTTGTAGTTATCGCTAAGCTCGCTGATTTTGCCGATGAGTATAAGGCTATGCCTACTCTCGGTTTTACTCATTTCCAGCCTGCACAGCTTGTAACTGTAGGTAAGAGAGCAACACTCTGGCTCCAGGATCTCGTATTTGACCTTGAGACAGTTGAGAATGCAATTGCTTCCTTAAAGCTCCTCGGCTGCAAGGGTACAACAGGTACACAGGCATCTTTCTATGATCTCTTCGACGGCGACCATGCAAAGTGCGTTGAGCTCGACAAGAAAATCTGCCAGAAGATGGGCTTTGAACAGTCTTACTATGTATCAGGCCAGACATATTCCAGAAAGATTGATTTCACTGTTCTTTCAGCACTTGCAGCAGTTGCTCAGAGCGCTCACAAGTTCTCTAACGACATCAGACTCCTTCAGCACTTAAAGGAGATCGAAGAGCCTTTTGAGAAGAACCAGATCGGATCTTCCGCCATGGCTTATAAGAGAAACCCGATGAGATCCGAGAGAATCGCATCTCTTTCAAGATATGTGATCGCTGACGTTCTTAATCCTGCAATGACATCTTCAGAGCAGTGGTTCGAGAGAACGCTTGATGACTCAGCAAACAAGAGAATCTCCGTACCGGAGGCTTTCCTTGCTGTTGATGCCATCCTCGGTATCTATACAAACGTTGTTTCCGGTCTTGTTGTTTATCCCAAGATGATCGAAAAGCACATCCTCGACGAACTCCCGTTCATGATGACAGAGAACATCATGATGGAGGCAACAAAGAAGGGCGGAAACCGTCAAGAACTCCACGAGGAGATCCGTCAGCTTTCTATGCAGGCAGGTTCCGTTGTAAAGAACGAAGGAAAGCCCAACGATCTTCTTGAGAGAATCGCAGCTGACCCCAAGTTCGGCATGACAATGGACGAGCTCATCAAACTCAGAGACCCCAAGCTTTACATAGGTCGATGTCCGGAGCAGGTAGATACATTCCTTACAGAGTGTATCAAGCCTTTGTTAGCTGCGCACAAGGATGACCTTGAAGTAAGTGAAGTTGAGCTGAAAGTATAAGACTTAAAGCTAAGCAAACAGATTCAAAGCGGGATATTCCAACTGACGCAGATTGCGGTTTGGCATATCCCGCTTTTTATATTAAAATATAGTTAACTCGAGCATGGTGGCCTCTAAATTGGACCTACATGACGTAATAAGGAGCTTGGGCCTGTCTTTTTGATGTAAAGCCTTGTAAGTTGGACTATTGAGATCTGATACCTGAGCACCGCCCTGGATTTCCGGGTGTCAATCAGAGTCCACTTTGTTTCGGGGGTTTAAGGAGTAACAGATGGAAAGTCTTTTTGATGCAAGCAGTTTAGCATCTTTCAGCCCGGTCGCCGATAAGGCGGCGGGTGCTGTTTTTTTATATCAGGTATTCATTAACTTAAGATCCTGTCGATGTTGAATCAGAAAGAACTAAAGCAAAAATGATTTAACACGAAGGAGAATATACTAATGAAACTTTACAATACACTCACAAGAACAAAAGAAGAATTCAAGACTATAGAACCCGGCAAGGTAAAGATGTATGCATGCGGTCCTACGGTCTATAACTATTTCCATTTGGGCAATGCAAGACCGTTTGTAACATTTGATACTCTTGCAAGATATCTTGAATACAGAGGCTACGATGTAACCTTCGTTCAGAATTTCACTGATATTGACGACAAGATGATCAAGCGTGCCAACGAGGAAGGCATCACCGTTGATGAACTCGCTGACAGATTCATCAAGGAATACTATGTCGATGCCGACGGCTTGAACATTAAGAGACATTCACACCAGCCCAGAGCAACCCATTCAATGAAGGCTATTATCAGCCTCATCAAGTCAATGGAGGAAAAGGGCTACACATATGTCATCGAAGGAGACGGTGTTTACTACGACGTAACCAAGAAGGCTGACTACGGTAAGCTTTCACACTACAACCTCGATGAGCTCGCTGCAGGCGGCGGTGAGCGTAAGGCTTCTTACGAAGGTAAGAAGAATCCCGGCGACTTTGCAGTCTGGAAGTTCAAGAAGGAAGGCGAGCCTTCATGGGGTTCACCTTGGGGTGAGGGAAGACCCGGCTGGCACATCGAGTGCTCTGCCATGATCAAGCAGTACTTGGGTGACACCATCGATATTCACGGCGGCGGACAGGATCTTATCTTCCCGCACCACGAAAACGAGATCGCACAGAGCGAGGCTGCCAACGGCTGCACTTTCTGCAACTATTGGGTTCACAATGCTTTCGTAAATATCGACGGCGAGAAGATGAGTAAGTCATTGGGCAACTTCTTTACGATAAGAGACATCGTCAAGAAGTATCCTTACAATGTCGTAAGATTCTTCATTCTCCTTGGCCATTACAGAAGCCCCATCAATTTCTCTGATGAGCTTTTGGCGGCTGCCCAGACGAGCCTCGGAAGAATCTCCAACTGCGTAAGAAATGCCGACTTCGTACTGAATTCAGGCAACCTCGCAGGTGATGCAGAGGCAGACAAAGTTCTTAAGGATGCTGTTAATGCAGCAACGGAAAGCTTCATTGCCCATATGGATGATGACCTCAACAGCGCTGATGCAATTACTGATATCTTTAACCTTGTAAGACAGACAAACACAAGCGCACAGGAAGCAAAAGTTTCCAAGGAAGCGCTTCAGGAAGCAAGAGACAAGATCGTTGAGCTCACAGGCGTTCTCGGAATCCTTTTGGATCTTGAAGACGAGATCCCTGAAGAGATCACCGAACTTGCTAACAAGAGGGCTGAAGCCAAGAAGGCTAAGGACTATGCCGAGGCAGACAGGATCAGAGATGAGATCCAGGCTAAGGGCTACACCGTAAAGGATGTTCCCGGCGGATTTAAGATCGAGAAGGCATGATTCATGATCAAGCCGTTCATTGCACAGGACTTAAGAGAAGTCTCGCCTCTGGTTTTAGCTTACATAGGTGACTCGATATATGAGCTCTATGCAAGATGCAAGTCGGCAACGTTAGGCGCCGGCAGCAACAACAAGATGCATAACAACACAGTACGCTATGTATCTGCAGAGGCACAGGCAATGAGCATAAGGATCCTGACAGATGAACTGACAGAGACCGAATCGGATTACTTTAGACGCGGCAAGAACTCAAATCCTCACGCCGTATCCAAGAATGCAAACCATGCTGATTACATGTATGCGACAGGATTTGAAGCCCTTCTGGGATATCTGTTCCTCAATAACGAGGAACCCAGAATGGAGTATCTTATCTATAAGAGCTTTGATATATGTGACGGCGTGATAAAGAAAGACAAAGAGACAGAAAATGGATAAAGGCAAGAGACGTTTTAACCAGGATAAAAGACAGAGAAGACCTGAAGGTACCAGGCCTCAGGAAAGACGCCCCCGCGAGGACGATGCTTTCACCAATGAAGGTTCTACAGATAAGCTCGAAGGCAGAAATGCCGTAACAGAAGCTCTTGCTGCCGGCAGAGACTTCAATAAGATCTGGATCTTAAAGCCTGAAGGCGACAAGCCTTTGGACCACGGCCTTATCAGGATCCTGGATGAAGCTAACAAGCGCGGAATCGTAGTTACGAGAGCCACAAGGCAGATCCTCGATAAAATGAGCGCCACCCACAACCATCAGGGTGTTATTGCCTCAGTTGCGCCTCACAGCTATGCCGATCTTGATGAGATAATTGCAAAGTGCAGGGAAGAAGGCAGACCCGCTCTGCTCGTAGCACTGGATGAGATCAAGGATGCCTATAACTTGGGCTCTATCCTCAGGATCTCAGACTGTTGCGGAGTAGACGGTGTCATTATCCCGGAGAGACGCTCGGTTGCACTTGATTCAATGGTAGCCAAAGCTTCGGCAGGCGCCATAGAGTATGTACCTGTCGCAAGAGTTACAAATCTTGCACAGACGCTTAACAGACTTAAGGAGAAGGAAAACTTCTGGGTATGCGGTACCGATATGAACGCTGATTACGAATACCACAATGCAGATTACTCGGGTAATCTTGTTGTGGTTATCGGCAGCGAAGGCGACGGCATGAGAGACGGCGTAAGAAAGTGCTGTGACTTCACGGTATCCATACCGATGTCAGGTCACGTCAACAGCCTTAATGCCGCTGTAGCTGCAGGAGTTGTTCTCTTCGAAGCACAGGCGAAAAGACACAGAGAGGAATACAGAGAGGAATAATAAGTGACTAAAGCTGATAACAGCAGAACAAAAATAAAAAGAGCCTTATCTAAAGCTCTTGCTGTTGTCATGTGCATTTCCATGATTATGGGAATCATGGGCCTTACCGGATGTAAGCTTATCGACAATCTTACTCACGGCGCTGCCCAGAAGTCATTATCTGAAGCTGAGCTTGCAAGGCTTGTAACCAATGCGGTCATCAGCGATGCCGATGTTGCTGACAGCTATGCCAGCTTTCCTAAGAGCCAGCTTGACGGCCTTTCTTATTCAATGTTCTCCGAATATTGTTCTATCTTAAGAAAGAATGCTTCCGAGCACGGTACGGCTGATTCATTCAGGATCTTAAATGAAGAGGATAAGCTCAAGTATTTTGAGGCTATCGACAGCACTGATGAAGAAGGCTTCGAATCCATCTTCAAGTACGGCGATATGGATGTCATCGAACTCTGTTTTTCAAAGGATAAGGATCCGAGTGCTCCGCCGGTAAGATTCATGTTATCAAAGAAAGGGGATACGTATTCTCTTTCAAGCAAATTCATTGTTGATTCGATGCTTGCTTATTCTTACATCAACCACTACTTTGAGATGATCGACGACGGCAATGTCGACGGCCTTGAAGCGGTTATCAAGTCAACATATAACTCTGATATCTACCTTAATTCCGTAATCCATGCCAAGGCAGATTATATAGCCGATTACTACAGACTTAAGGTCAAGACGAGCACGCCTGACTATGAATTAAAGCTGTTTTCACCCACGCACATAACGTATGTTATTCCTGAGGTGTTCTCTGCTGACGGTACAAAGATCGTATCAAAGACTGTAGAACTCAGACTTAAGACTGACGGCACGTTTCTTGTAGAAGACGATATCCCTGCAACCATAAAAGAGATCCGTTTATCAAGGGAAGGCTCTTCACGTCTCAGAATGGGCTCGACTTATACCAACAGCGAGATCCGTTATCTTTTAGGCGATCCGAAGGTAGCTACTTATACGGCAGATCAGGTCATCCTTGCTTACGATGGCATGACCATCCGTCTTGATGCCGAGATCGAAAACGGCCAGTGGACATCAGGAAGACTTACTTCGATCCTTATTAGAAAAGAC
Organism: uncultured Saccharofermentans sp.; assembly: GCA_905234715.1. Classification (GTDB taxonomy): domain Bacteria; phylum Bacillota; class Clostridia; order Saccharofermentanales; family Saccharofermentanaceae; genus Saccharofermentans. Next base: position 5,782 of record CAJOJI010000058.1, on the reverse strand, counting down.
ACCATATTCACATTAACTGAAGACCTTTATATCGGAATGAATATCTCCGAGCTTCTCCTGGTCTATCCGATGTTCGATGAATGCGAATATACCGGTTCTTTCAAGAACGGTGACGGTGAGTTCGTACTGACGTTTGAATTTGACGACTACGGCAATGTAACTACAATCAGATTGGGTGAAGCTGTAGGTTAATCTGCAATGCACTTAGCCTTAAGTGCGGTGACTTCATCAATCGTCATGCCGTTTGCGATTAAGAGCTTAGTTACGTCTCCGTCCCATTTGCTGTCTATATAATCCAGGAAAGTCTCCATGTTATGAGCATCTGACTTAAGGATGTGCTTCATGTTGTCGGGAAGCTTTGCAATGGAAGGCGCAAGGAAATCCTTCAGGTATTCATAGGAAATGGCATAGTTCTTAATGATGTTTTCCCTTGAAGCGCCTGCAAGGAGATAGAGAATTGCAGCAACAACGCCTGTCCTGTCCTTGCCGTGAGCACAGTGGAATAGGGTAAGACCTGTATTTCCAAGAAGAATTCTCATGATTTCAACTAATCGGTCGCCCATCTCTTCAGCAATGATGACATAGTAATCTCCCAAAGTATGGGTGATTATGAATTCCATTGTCTTATCGTCGTCGCCGTTTGGATCACCGTTAAATAACGGAACATTGAAAAAAGAAACATCGGGATCTGTTGCAAACGGGTTGCCTGATCCTTTGAGTTCATCGGTTGCACGAAGATCGATAACAGACTTAACGCCGTATGCTTTAACAGCTGAGATCTGATCGGGTTTAAGCCATTCGGGAGAACCTGAACGGAGGAATATTCCTGACTTAAAGGTTTTTCCGCCGGAAAGAGGCATGCCGCCCAATTCTCTGCAATTTATAAGTGCAAGATCTTTTACCAACTGTGAATCAGGATTGTAAGATTCCATAAGTTATCTCCCATATAAACGATAGGAGTTATTCTAACGAAATCGTGATTGACATTCAAGGCGTCAAGTAATAAACTTATTAGGCTATTGGGAAACCAATGCTTTATACGCGCCTATAGCTCAACTGGATAGAGCGTCTGACTACGGATCAGAAGGTTGTGGATTCGAGCTCTGCTAGGCGCGCCAGATACAAAGCTGTTACATTAGTAGCAGCTTTTTTAATATCCGGAGGTGAACACAATGAAAAAAGTTCTTGTAGTAGTAGACATGCAGAAGGATTTCATAGACGGTGCCCTTGGCTTCGAAGGAGCCGATAAGATCATCCCGGGCATTATCTCCAAGATAAAGGAATATGAAGCTAACAACGATGAAATCGTATACACATTAGATACCCACGGTGAGAACTATATGGAAACCCAGGAAGGAAAGAACCTTCCGGTACCTCACTGCATCAAGGGTTCAGACGGATGGGGACTCTGTGATGAATTGAAGCCTATCCTTGAAGGAACCAAGTCTTACGAGAAGCCCTGCTTCGGAAGCATGGAACTTGCAAAGTATCTTGAACAGAACAGCAAGGACATAACAACTATTGAGGTTTGCGGCCTTGTATCAAACATCTGTGTGCTCTCAAATGCCGTGCTGGCAAAGGCTGCAGCGCCTGAGGCAGAGGTTATCGTCGATTCAAAACTCACGGCTTCATTCGACCCCAAGCTTCACCAGGCAACACTTGATGTCTTAAAGGGAATACAAGTTACCGTATTATAATATTGCAATCTTTGACTACGCTGTGATACAATTCATATTCGGCTAATTCATTAATTATAATTATTGGAGGATATAACATGGCATCCACAATTGAGAAGAAAGAACACTCTCAGGTAGTAATCAGCCTTCAGGCTAACAAGGAAGAGTGGGACGGAGCTTTAAAGAAGTCTTACAACAAGAACAAGAACCGTTTCCAGGTTCCGGGCTTCCGTAAGGGTAAGGTTCCTTATCAGCTCGTTTGCCAGTACTACGGTGAGGGCGTATTTTTTGAGGACGCTATGAACGAGATCGCTAACGAGCAGTATCCCGAGGCAGTTAAGGAGCACGACCTTAAGGTTGTTTCCAGACCTGAGATGGACGTACAGGACATCAATGACGAGGGCATCAAGTACACAATCTCCGTTTATGTAAAGCCTGAGTTCGAACTCGGCCAGTACGAGGGCGTTGAGGTTCCTTTCAAGGATCAGGTTGTTACAGACGAGGACGTTGATGCTGAGATCGAGCGTATGAGAAAGAGAAATGCTTCTCTTGAGGAAGTTTCTGACCGTCCTGCACAGGAAGGCGATACAGTTACTATCGATTACGAAGGCTTCAAGGATGGTGTTGCTTTTGAAGGCGGCAAGGGCGAGGGTTATAACCTCAAGCTCGGTTCCAAGTCTTTCATCCCCGGATTCGAGGAGCAGGTTGCAGGTCACAACGTTGACGAAGAGTTCACTATCGAAGTTAAGTTCCCTGAAGACTATCACGCAGAAGACCTCAAGGGCGCTGACGCTACATTCAACGTAAAGATCCACGCTATCAAGACAGAGATCGTTCCTGAACTTGACGACGAGTTCGCTAAGGACGTTTCCGAGTTCGATACTCTCGACGAGCTTAAGGCTGACGTAAGAGCAAAGCAGCAGGAGAGAGCTGACAAGGACAACAAGGCAGGTTTCGAGAACGAGACAGTTCGTGCCGTATGCGACAACTGCGAGATCGACATTCCTGAGTCAATGATCCAGAACGAAGTTGAGCAGATGGCTCAGGATCAGGCAGCTCGTATGTCAAACCAGGGTATCGCTCTTGAGATGTATCTCCAGTATGTAGGCCAGAGCATGGATGACTTCAAGAAGTCCCTCGAGCCTATGGCAAGAGTAAGAGTTAAGTCTTCACTCGTAATCGAGAAGATCACAGAGATGATCGATCCTGAGGTTACAGACGAGGATTACAACGAAGAACTCACAACAATCGCTAACACATATAAGATGGAGCTCGAGGAAGTTAAGAAGTCCATCGGTGAGGATTCCGCATTCATCAAGGATTCCATCAAGGCAAGAAAGACTGTTGAGTATCTCGCATCCAAGGCTGTTAAGGTTGAGCCCAAGCCTGCTGAAGAAGCAAAGGAAGAGACTGCTGAGGAAGCTAAGACTGAAGAGTAATTACTTTTAACAAATTGCTTATTAAACTCCCAAGGATTTATTCTTTGGGAGTTTTTTGTTGTTAATATCAATAATTTGGTTCAATTATATTAACAGATATAATACTAGGAATTGTATTGACATTGAATATTCAACGCAATACAATGTTTATGAAGGTGAAATCGTTATTTCGGTTAGGAGGATATGAAAATGGCACAGATTAGTATGAGAATAGATGATAAAGTTAAGAGGAAAGCTGAACTTGCTTGCGAAGCGCTTGGTATGTCTATGACAACAGCTATTAATCTTTATTTAGTTAAACTTGGAAATGAAATGAGAATACCTTTTGAAGTATCTATAGATCCGTTTTATGCACCTGAGAACTTAAAAGTGCTTGAACGTTCCATTAAACAACTTGATTCCGGTCATGGCAAAGAGCGTGACTTGATTGAGGAGGAATAATGAGAAAAGTCTGGTCTGATGATGCTTGGGAGGATTATTTGTATTGGCAATCACAGGACAAGAAGACTCTCAAAAAGATTAACTCATTGATTAAAGACATTGATCGTAACGGTTATCAATGTAAAGGAAAACCTGAACAATTATCCGGAAATCTTATGGAATTTTGGAGTGTTCACATTGATAGCAAGAATCGAATTGTTTTTAGGATAATAGATGATTCTATTGAGATTGCTCAGTGCAGAACTCACTATGGTGATAAGTAATATAATTAATGATAGTAGTAAGCCCGGCATTGATGAAGCCGGGCTTTTGAGTCTAAGAAAGTTGTGATTTTACTCTTATGTTCTGTAGCTTCCGTTGATCTTAACGTAATCGTAGCTCAAGTCGCAAGTGAATGCGCTTGCGCTCGCATGTCCGATGTTCAGCACGAGCGTTACCTTGTATTCACGCTGGCGGACTACCGCATGCAGAGCATTCGTCTGTTCTTCATTGAGCTGCACCGGACGGCCGTTAGACAGCACCTGCACATCGCCAAAGAAAAGGTCCGTATGTTCGGCAACCATGTTGCAGCCGCTGCTGCCTGCACTGCTCAAGATGCGGCCCCAGTTCGGATCTTCGCCGAACATAGCGCACTTGGCCAAGTTCGACGTACCAATGAAGCGAGCCATGCGCAAAGCCTCTTCGTGGCTTTCGGCCTTTTCGATGCAAAGTTCAATGAGCTTGGTTGCACCTTCACCGTCGCGAACGATATCCTTTGCGAGTTCCTTCATCACAAGCATCAGTGCAGCGCGGAATTCTCCCTGTTCGGTGAGAGTCAGGTCTTCGTACTTGATGCCGCTCATGCCGTTTGCAAGCAGGATGCAGGTATCGTTCGTACTCGTATCACCGTCAACCGTAATCGCGTTGAACGAGTCAGCTATATCGGCGCGGAATTCAGCAAAGAAATCAATCGGGAGAGCGAGGTCAGTCGTAATGAAGGCAAGCATCGTCGCCATATTCGGGTGAATCATGCCCGAACCCTTGCAGGCGCCACCAATAGTCACCACACCCTTTTCGGTCTGGATTTCAACGGCATGGCTCTTGAGCGCAAGGTCAGTCGTCAGGATGGCACGACCAAATTCTTCAGAAGCATCGGCACGGAGCTTTTCGACCAGTTTC
>CAJOJI010000058.1:0-1032 GCA_905234715.1 uncultured Saccharofermentans sp. | reverse complement strand
ACCAATCACGCCGGTGCTGCAGACGAGAACGCTCTTCGGAGTAAGCTTCAGGGCTTCTTCGGTGAGGGCTGCCATACGTTCTGCATCGCGGAGGCCCTGTTCGCCGGTACAGGCGTTAGCATTACCGCTATTCACCACCACGGCAGAAGCAAAGTGTGCATGTTCGAGTGCAGCCTTGTCGTAAAGCACCGGAGCAGCCTTCACCTTGTTCGTTGTAAACACGGCAAAGCAACGAGCCGCCTTTTCACTCTTCAAGAGCGCCATGTCGGCATTGCCGCTGGCCTTGATACCTGCGCAAATTCCAGACGCGGTGAAACCCTTCGGGGAGCAGACGCCGCCTTTTTCCAATACAGTGTACATAGAATCTCCTATTGTTTTCTACATCTTAAATTATAGCAAAAAAGCGACTATGTTGAACACCTGCCGATTCTCCCCCACAAAAAAATTCTAATTTAAGGTCATGGCTAAAACACCCTGTACTAAAGAAACTTACGACAAGCTGGTTGAACGTTACACCTTCCTCAAGAAGATTGAACGTCCCCGCGTTGTCGATGAAATGGAAGAAGCCCGCAAGCAAGGCGACCTGAGCGAAAACGCCGAATACCATGCCGCCAAGGAAATGCTGGCTCACATTGACCTGGAAATTCCCAAGCTGGAAGACCAGATTTCCAACGCAATTATCGTAGAATTTGACGCTAACTCCGACACCGTCCGCTTTGGTGCCACCGTCACCGCCAGGAATCTCGCCACCAAGAAAGAAGTCGTCTATCAGCTGGTGAGCCCCGAAGGCGTTGATCCGATGAACGGCAAGATCAGCTTCAAGAGCCCCATGGGTTCCGCTTTCATGGGCAAGAAGAAGGGCGATATTGTCGAAGTCGTGACCCCCAAGGGAAAGAACCGTTTCGAGATCGTCGACTTCAAGTAATCTATGATTGTCGCCCTTATCGGTAAGGACCAATTCTCCAAGGACAAGCACATTGACAAATTCCTGTCCGAGGCCCTTGGAGACAACATCAACGACCCGTTTGCCAA
>CAJOJI010000057.1 GCA_905234715.1 uncultured Saccharofermentans sp. | reverse complement strand
TTCTGGCCGCCCGAAAGTTCAAACGGACTCGAATTGATCTCATCGTTTGTAAGGCCCACCATCAGTGCGGCATCGTATGCCATCTTATGCATCTCAGGCTTTGGAACGCCCATCTTCTTAAGGCCGTAGCAAATATCCTTGAATACGGTCTCCTCGAAAAGCTGGTACTCGGGATACTGGAAGACAAGACCGACATTCTGTCTTATCTTCATGGTGTCCTTCTTGTTCCTGCAGGACAGGTCTCCGTCCTTTGTATGAATGATAACGTCTCCGACAGATGGTCTGAAGATCGCATTCATGTGCGAGATCAATGTGGTCTTGCCGCATCCGCTCTCGCCTACGATTCCTAATACCTCGCCTCTTTTAATGTCGAGATTGATGTCATCTATGGCTTTAACATCACCGCCGTCATAGGTATATGAAAGGCCTTTAACGGACATGATGATGTCGTTTTCTTCTTTAATCTGTGTTTCTTCTGAAACTTCAGGGCAGCTGATCCCGGGCTTTTTAAGCATCGATGAAAGAGCCGATAAAAGTGATTCATCGGATCTTAAGTCCTCTTTTGTAAGCTTGCTTCCGGTAAGCTTTGCGATCTCAAATGCGAAGTTGAACTTAACGGGTCTTTTAAGGCCGTACTGCCACAGATCTTCTGAAAGGAATATCTCTTCAGGTCTTCCTTCCATTACGGCCTTGCCCTTATTTACGATGACGAGCTTGTCGCATCTTAAGGCTTCGGTCATGTCATGTGTGATGGTTATAAGGGTAAGTCCCTTTTCGACACGCATCTTCTCAACGAGCGTGAGGAAATCGTCCCTGCTCGAAGGATCTAACATCGCCGTAGCTTCATCAAGGATCAGGATGTCAGGCCTCATTGCAAGAGCGCCTGCAATAGCAAGCTTCTGCTTCTGACCGCCTGATAATGCGGTCGTCTCCCTGTGCCTGTATTCATAAAGGCCGACGTCTTTTAACGCCTGGTCTACTCTTTCTCTTAATTCGGGATTGGGTACTCCGAGATTTTCGGGGCCGAAAGCGACGTCTTCTTCAACTATCGTTCCGACTATCTGGTTGTCGGGGTTCTGGAAAACACAGCAGCAGTTGGCCCTTATGTCCCAGAAAAGATCGTCGTCTGCCGCGTTCTTTCCGAAAATAACCACTTTTCCGCTGTCAGGAACTTCCAAAATGTCGATGATCTTGGCAAGCGTTGATTTGCCTGAACCGTTGCTGCCAAGTATTGCCGTGTAAGAACCTTTTTCGATGGTGACGGAAATGCCGTCAAGAGCAAGTCTTGGCGCCTTGTCCGTATCCTCTTCCGAAATGTCGTAAGAGAATTTTACGTCCTTTATCACTATGCTGTTCGGGTCTTCCGGCAACTTGTTTATCCCCACATCAATTCATTGGTAGCAACATTTTAAAGAGAACGGGGAAAGATGTAAACCTTTCCCCGTAACTGATTGACAATTAAATTTTCTCGTTTTGTTTGTGTAATATTACACGAACTCCAAGATAGCCATCTCGGCACCGTCACCACGTCTAGCGCCCAAACGGATGATTCTTGTGTAACCACCGTTTCTGCCAGCATATCTGGGTGCGATATCATCGAATACCTTATTAACGGGATTGATGATGTTGCCTTCTGCATCGTGGCTCTTGTTGACCCACTTGATCATGGCCTTTCTTGCAGCGAGACGTGAAGGAGCGTCAACCTGAACTGTCTTTGTCTTAACTTCACGGTCAACTACTTCGTACTTAGCGCCGCTCTTGGATGTCTTTGTCTTAAGAACCTTCTTGCCCTTGCCGTCGAGCTTAGCAGCGGAAACAGTGATTTCCTTTGTTGTGTAGTTATCCTGCTCCTTAACTGCAGAAGATACGAGCTTCTCTACGATAGCGCTGATCTCCTTGGCACGGGCAACTGTTGTCTCAAGCTTACCGTTTATAATTAATGCTGTGACCTGATTCTTCAGAATAGCAGCACGCTGATCTGAAGCACGGCCGAATTTCCTGTTAGGCATTTAAAATATCCTCCTGCTTAAAAAAGCTTAATCTTCCTGTTCTCTCAAGTGCAGACCCATGTCTTCAAGCTTCTCGATGATCTCTTCGAGGGACTTCTTACCAAGGTTTCTAACCTTGATCATCTCGTCCATTGAACGGGCAACAAGATCACCAACTGTGTTGATCTGTGCTCTCTTGAGACAGTTGTATGTACGTACTGAGAAATCCATATCCTCAATAACACCGGAAAGCTTTGAATCATGCTCGCCGCTCTCTTCGATGTTCTTGAAGCTCGGAGCTGAATCGGTATCAGCGAGAGCTGTAAAGAACTTGAGATGTTCGATCAAGCAGTTAGCTGCTGAAGAGAGAGCCTCGTCAACATCGATCGTGCCGTCTGTCCAAACCTCGAGTGTAAGGCTGTCATAGTCTGTTCTAGCGCCTACACGTGTGTTCTCAACCTTGTAGTTAGCCTTCTTAACAGGTGTGAAGATGGAATCGATCGGGATTACACCGATAACCTGCTTAGCGGGCTTATTCTGCTCTGCTGTGTTGTATCCGCGGCCCTTGCTGAGTGTGAATTCCATGAATACGTCATCACTGCCGTTGAGGTGAGCGATAACGTGATCAGGATTCATGATCTCAACTTCAGGTCCGTGAACGATATCGCCTGCTGTGAGCTCGCCGGTTCTGCCCTTAGCGACGCTGATGCTGACGATGTTGGACTCGTTGTGAAGCTTTGCGCGGATACCCTTGATATTAAGGATAATCTCCGTCATATCCTCGATAATACCCGGAACAGTGGAGAACTCATGCTTAATCTTCTCGATCTTGATAGATGTTACTGCCGCGCCGGAAAGTGAAGAAAGGAGCACTCTGCGGAGAGAATTTCCGAGTGTTGTGCCAAATCCACGCTCGAGCGGGGCGATGGTATATTTGCCGTAGGACTTATCCTCGTTGGTCTCAACGCACTTAACGGTCGGCTGGCTGATTTCCATCATGTTTGTTCCTCCTAGATTATTCTAAATCTTGCTGTTCGGATGGTATTACTTAGAATACAACTCGACGATTGCAACTTCGTTTACAGGTACTTCGATCTGATCTCTTGTAGGGATTGCAAGGATCTTGCCGCAGAGCTTGTCGCTGTCTGCTTCAACCCATGCAGGGTTAGCTCTTGAACCTGTTACTTCGATGATGTCCTTGAATCTCTGAGAAGACTTAGCGCCTTCCTTAATCTCGATTACATCGCCAACCTTAACCGCGAAAGAAGGGATATTAACGATCTTGCCGTTAACCTTAACTCCTCTGTGGCTTACGATCTGTCTAGCTTCATCTCTTGTACGAGCGAAGCCCATTCTGAACAAAACGTTGTCGAGTCTTGTCTCAAGAAGGATCATGAGGTTTTCACCGGTTGTACCATACTTGAGCTTCTGAGCCTTTTCGAAATAGTTTCTGAAAGGCTTCTCGAGAACGCCGTAAATAAACTTAGCCTTCTGCTTTTCCTTAAGCTGCATGCCATACTCGCTCATCTTGCGCGGTCTGGATGCACCATGCTTTTTAGATTCTTTCTTCTCTACTCCCAAGAAAGCAGGCTCAATACCGAGGGCTCTGCACTTCTTAAGGACAGGTGTCATATCTCTAGCCATTGCTATATTCCTCTTTTCTATACTAATTCTGCCGTCAGAAGATTAAACTCTTCTGCGCTTGGGAGGGCGGCAACCATTGTGAGGTACCGGTGTAACATCCTTGATCATTGTGACTCTGAGGCCTGCTGTCTCGAGAGCACGAACTGCGGACTCACGTCCGGATCCGGGTCCCTTAACATAAACATCAACAGTCTTCATGCCATGATCGCAAGCTGCCTTAGCAGCCTTCTCGGAAGCAACCTGAGCTGCATAGCTCGTGCCCTTACGTGAACCCTTGGCGTCCATACCAGCAGAAGCCCAGGAAATTGTATTTCCCTGCTTGTCTGTGATGGTAACGATTGTATTGTTGAATGTAGCATGAATATGAGCCTGACCGTCTACGACGTTCTTACGCTCACTTCTTCTGGGTCTTAAGCTTTTCTTCTGTGCCATTTTGACTCACCTCACCTTACTTCTTCTTACCAGCAACTGTATGCTTCGGACCCTTACGTGTACGAGCATTAGTCTTTGTACGCTGGCCTCTTACAGGGAGTCCCAGTCTGTGGCGACGTCCACGAAGGCAACCGATATCTGTAAGTCTCTTGATGTTGGACTGTACTTCTCTCTTAAGGTCACCTTCAACCTTGTAATTGTTCTCGATCTGGTCACGGATCTTCGCAACCTCATCCTCTGTCAAATCCTTGACGCGTGTGTCGGGATTGATGCCTGTATCGGCAATAATCTTGTCCGCACTTGTTCTTCCGATTCCGTAAATGTACGTAAGAGCGATTTCAATTCTCTTATCATTCGGTAAATCTACGCCGGCTATACGAGCCATTTAATGTACCTCCGTATTGGATAAAGTGGTATTAATCTCTATTTGACACGCGTAAGTCAAGGAACTCCGGGTTAGGGAGCAGCCGCCCTCTCGGAACGGTGGGTAAATATTGATTACTTTTCTTTTAATAATGCTTGTGCGGGAAGGAGCTATTATCCCGCGGTCTTCATTTCAGGCGTACGGGGCTAATTCCGTACTATAAGAAGACCCGTCAATCTGCTTAACCCTGTCTCTGCTTATGCTTGGGGTCAGAGCAAATGACCATGACTTTGCCGTTTCTGCGAATGATCTTGCACTTTTCGCACATCGGCTTTACTGAAGGTCGTACTTTCATGTTAGTACCTCCTGTCGCTGTTATTTTTCCACAACAAATACAGGCGCCTTCTGAGCGCATGCTAAACAATTATAGCAAAATTATTCCGGTTTTCAACTGGAAATTTTATAGCCAATAACAATTTATTTAAAAAGCGAAATTGTACATTCGATTATAATTCTAATAATATCGGTTATTTAGTTGCTTGACTGATTTTTCCAGCCTTTTCATTGATTATTTCCGAGATTCTTCGTTTTCTACATGATAAATAATCAAATGTTTTATAATATAAGATATCATGCTAACTATCACCGTCCAATTAATCCGAAAAACACCATGAAACTAAGAAAAAGAATATTTGAAATAATAGAAGTTGCAGAAGAGTCTGATAAGCTTTCAAATCTATATGATGTTGCTATGATGATTACGATTGTTGCAAGCATCATTCCTTTGGCATTTAAATCAACAAATACTGTTTTTTCTGTCATAGACAGAATTTCAGTAGTAATCTTTATTTTTGATTATTTACTTCGTTTGATAACAGCTGATTACAAAATAAAGAAAGGTATTGGCTCTTTCTTTTTATATCCAATAATGCCTATGTCTATTATCGATTTACTGGCTATACTTCCATCTTTAATCTTAGTAAATAATGGCTTAAGATTACTTAAGGTTTTCAGACTTTTAAGAACATTGCGAGTGCTGCGAGTGTTCAAGGCAGTCAGATATTCTAAAAGTGTTCAGTTGATTTTAGGTGTCTTCAAGAAAACCAAAGAGTCCTTATTAGTTGTATGCGGAATAGCAGTGATGTATGTTCTTATTTCTGCATTAGTAGTATTTAATGTCGAGCCTGATACATTTGGAAATTATTTTGAAGCAATTTATTGGGCTACCGTATCATTAACTACCATGGGTTATGGAGATATTTATCCTGTAACTATTGCAGGACGTATAGTAACAATGATTTCATCCTTCATGGGAATTGCTATTGTTGCACTGCCAGCCGGTATAATTACTTCTAATATGATGGATGAGATTAATACACAAAAAGAAAATAGTGAGTCAAAGAACTAATAAACGCTTTGGGAATAATAAAATAAAGACCACCCAATCTGTTTTGGAAAGGGTGGTTAAATTCTTTAGCCCAGTATTTATTTGTTAGGATCAAAGGCCCATAGCCTCCAGCTCTTTTGCAGCAGCCTCAACCTGCTTCTCGCAAAGCTTGCTGTTCTTTCCGCCAAGACTTCCGAGGTTGCCCCAACCGTTTGTCAAAGCACCGATAGCCATATTCTTAGCAACATTATCCATGCCTGCAGCCTCTGCCTTCATAACTGTCCACTTCTGACCGGGCTTAGCACCCTGAGTCATACCGGGAACGATCTGAACCTGATTCTGTCTGTCAACTTCATCAAAACAAATGATGTTTGTAAAACCATGCTTAACGAGCTCGGGCTTGCCGGCAGAGAATGTCTCGTCCTTGATCTTCTCATAGAGAGACTGCATTGAGTAATTCTCTTTTGTTGTGACCTTGATCTGTTTGATACCTAACATACGCACCTCCAAAAAATTCACATTCCCATACCGTGCAAGCACAGGAAATATCTCTAACGGAGAGTATAATACAGATTTAACATTTTCAAACGGAATATAATAGGGTTATATAATATTTTATTCTAATAAAGACGCACCGGAACCAGTATGGTCCAGGTGCGTATGATTCAAACTTAACCCTGTCTGCGGAAATTACTGCTTGGGCTTCTTCTCGCCTCTCCACGTAATTCTGCCGCGTGAAAGGTCGTAAGGAGAGATTTCCATTGTTACCTTGTCGCCCGGAAGAATCTTGATGTAATTCTGTCTAAGCTTTCCTGATAAGTGAGCGAGAACAATGTGTCCGCTGTCGAGCTTTACTTTAAACATTGCATTCGGCAATGCTTCATCAACTACTCCCAGTACTTCAATAACATCTTCCTTTGCCATTAAAAACCCTCCTCATAGTCATAGGTTGTAAGATACGGACCCTCATCCGTAATTAAAATCGTGTTTTCGTAGTGGCTGGCAGGCTTGCCGTCCTGTGTAACTATAGTCCACTGATCGCCCAGAAGTTCGATCTCGCGTGTACCCAATGTTATCATCGGTTCGATGCAGATAGCCATACCCTTTTTGAGCTTATAGCCGTGACCCGGTCTGCCGTAGTTGGGTACGTCAGGATCCTGGTGCATCGTTGTTCCTATACCGTGACCTGTAAGTTCTCTTACGACACCGTAGCCGAAACCTTCGCAGTATTCCTGGATAGCGTGTCCGATATCGCCTGTTCTCATGCCGGGCTTTGCATACTCAAGTCCAATCCAGAAAGACTTTTCGGTGCGCTCAACAAGGTCTTTTACCTCGGGAGCTACTTCGCCGACCAGATATGTTCTGCATGCATCTGACTGGTAACCGTCAAGAACGGCGCCGACATCGACAGAGAGGATGTCGCCTTCCTGAAGTATCCTGGACTTTCTCGGGATTCCGTGAACGACCTCATCGTTTACGGATGCACAGATCGTTCCGGGGAACGGAGGCTGGCCGTAATTGAGGAACGACGGGATGGCATCGTAGCTTCTGATGATGTCATAGCAGAGCTTGTCAACGTCGTGCGTTGATACGCCGGGTTTGATGTAATCTCTGCAGGCCTTGAAGACGTGCTGCAGGATCTTGCCCGCTGCCTTCATCTTCTCGAATTCTTCATTGGTAAGGATCTCTACCATTTATATACCTGATTTCTAATTAAAGTCCCAAGTTCTTGAGTCCTGCCTCGATGGAAGCGATGCAGGCATTGGAATCAACATTGTTGTTGCCTTCAACGATGATTCCTCTCTCGTTATAAAAATCGATAAGGGGCTGTGTGTTGACTCTGTATGTCTCGAGTCTCTTGGAAACAGTCTCCGGATTATCGTCAGATCTCTGGATTACATTGCCGCCGCAAACGTCGCAGATTCCCTCAACCTTAGTGGGCATGTACTTAACGTTGAAGCTTGCACCGCACTTCTCGCAGACACGTCTTGTCGTAACTCTGTCCATGATGATCTCATCATCACACTTTACATAGACAACTGCATCGATCTTTGAGCCCTTAGCTGCGAGCATCTTGTCGAGAGCCTCAGCCTGTGCGATGTTTCTGGGGAATCCGTCAAGGATGTAACCCTTCTCGCAGTCGGGATTGTTAAGACGGTCTTCAACCATTCTGATCGTTACGTCATCGGGAACGAGTGCTCCCTTGTCGATATATGATTTAGCTTCGATTCCGAGAGGAGTGTTTTCTTTGATGTTGTATCTGAAAAGATCTCCCGTTGAAATGTGAGCGAGATCAAACTTCTCTCTTAATACTGTAGCTGAAGTACCCTTACCGGATCCGGGTGCGCCGAGAATGATCAGATTCATTAATAATTCCTCCCTTACTTTTTGTTGTAATTCTTACGTCTCTTGTCTTTGCCTGCTGCCTTGAGCTGCTCTTCTTCAGTCTTGAGGGCATTCTCGAGCAAAGTCTTCATCTCGATAAGTCCGCCGCCCAAAAGGACTACGCCGATACCACCGAATGCAATCCTGCTGAATCCGGGGATAAAGCTGAGTGCCATGGGCAGTACGCAGAAAAGGATCAGATAGAAGCAGTCTGCGCTGTTGAGATTGTTGTACAGATTCATCAGATACTGTGATGTGGGCTTACCGGGCTTGATACCCTGGATGTAACCGCCGTTCTGCTTGATCTGTGTGGACATATCGAAAGGATTGAACTGCATCATTGCGAAGATGTATGTGAAGAACACAACGAAAACGATGAAGAACGGAATGTAAGCAACGCTCGTGGGAAGGTTCTTCCAAGCTGCAGACCAGTTTGCTTCATTGCCGGGAACTACCATTGCGATGATTACGGAAGGAAGCAGTGTAACTGTGAGAGTGTAGATGACAGGTGTGATTCCTGCCTGTGCAACCTTGAGAGGTACTACCTGGTTCTGCATGCCGTACTGCTTCATGCCTACTGTTCTCTTTGAGAAGATAATTCTGATCTTCTTTTCACCCATGTTGATGAATACTACGAAGAAGATCAGACCTGCGAACAGGAGTGCGCCGAAGATGGCATATGTAAGACCGGGAATGATTCCGAGATAATGAGCGTCGTCGAAGCATTTAGCAATCTCGTGAGGGAGATTGCGTACGATGCCTGCGCAGATGATGATCGTAAGACCGTCGCCGATTCCCTTCTTGTTAAGGAGTTCGACGCACCATCCGCAGAATGCGTTTCCTACTGCGATGGATACACCGCAGAGAACGATTGCTACCCAGTAATTGATCCTGGTTGTAACTGCATCTCTCATGCCTACGCAGTAAAGAGCGGCGAAGACAACTGAAGAGATGATTGCTGCGATTCTTGTGAGCTTTGTGATGGCCTTTGTTCCTTCGTCACCCATCTGTGCAAGAGCTCTGAGCTTCGGAACTGCCAGAGTAACGATCTGCATAACGATGGAAGCTACGAGGAAAGGATAGATACCAAGGCTGATTATCGATATGTTTTCAAAAGCCTTAAGGGAAAGTATGTCGATGATATAACCTATGCTTCCCCAGCCTGCTGCTGTATATATTGCTGCTGCGTGATTAAGTCCCGGAACGGGTATGAGCGTGAGCACACAAAGTACGGAAACTATAAGGCAGGTGAAGAAAACCTTTTTCCTTATATCCGGACTGTTTACGCTATCTCTTAAAGTGCTCATTAATTGACATTCTCCTTGGTATATAAATAAAGCGTATGTATTATAGCGCATCTCTGCGCTTTTTTCACCGAATATCTTTTAAAAGAAAAAAGAAGTAATAAATCAGCCTCCGGCATAGAGTCTTCTGACTCTCTTGCCGACGTCACAGGTGATCTCGTAATTGATCGTTCCCAAAGCCTCTGCAAGCTCGTCTGCAGATCTCTCGCTGCCGAAAACAGTTACCTTGTCGCCTACCTTCGGCCTTGTCTCAAGGTCTGTGGTATCGACCATGCACATATCCATGCAGATATTGCCGATGATAGGGCACTTCTTCCCTCCGATAACGAGTTCGAAGCCGTTTGAGAGCTTTCTGGAAAGACCGTCAGCATAACCGATGCCGACAGTCGTGACCTCAGTGGGACGCTCTGCCGTGAAGTGTCTGCCGTAGCTTATAGTAGCTCCGACGGGAACCGTCTTAACGTGAATGACCTTTGCATACCAGTTCATGACAGGCTTAAGGTCGATGTCGACGACAGGCTTGGGGCATCCGGGCGGCATGAGTCCGTAAAGGATTATTCCCGCTCTAACCATATCGAGATGCATTCCGGGGAATCTCAGGATTCCGGCACTGTTGCATATGTGTCTCTTCGAAAAGTGTATGCCCTTCTGCTCAAGCTCGCCGATCTGCTTCATGAACAGTTCGAACTGCTGATTCGTATATTCATCGTCGTCGGTATCAGCCGCAGCGAAATGTGAGAATACGCCGTAAGGTTCGATTCCGGGCATAGTGCATGCTTTAACTATCTCTTCAGTCTCGCTTCCGTCAGTCTTAAAACCGATCCTTCCCATTCCCGTATCGAGCTTGATGTGGATCCTGCATGTCTTTCCCTGCTTTACGGCCTCGTCTGACAAAGCTTTTGCGATATCAAGGGAATAGACCGACTGCTCGACATCAAATCTGACCGCATCTTCAAATCTTGAAGAGTCGGTAAAGCCCAATGTCATCATCGGAACTGTTATGCCGTGCTTTCGGAGTTCGACAGCTTCATCGATCGTCGCAAGGCATAAGCCTGCCGCGCCGCCGTCGATAAGGGTTTTCGCCGTCTCGAGAGCGCCGTGTCCGTATGCGTCAGCCTTAACGACAGCAAGGATGTCAGTGCCGGGCGTTACTGCTTTCTTTATCTCTTCGAAATTGTGCTTTAAGGCATCAAGATCGATCTCTACGCATGAACGGTCGAAAATATTGTCACTCATCATCTTCACTCCAGCCCGCCTGAATGTAGCCTTCCTCAAGATAGAGGATAAGATCGGTCGGGATCATGGCTCTTACGCCGATATCTTCTTTTGCGGCTTCTCCGGCCTTCGAATGTATAAAGACGGCAGAACATGCAGCCTTCAAAGGCTCCATGCCCTGCGCCATAAATCCTGTGATAAGTCCGGCCAATACGTCGCCCGAACCGCCCTTTGCAAGACCGCTGTTGGCAAGATCATTCACATAGACCATGCCGTCAGGTGAAGCTATCAGTGTCCTGCTGCTCTTAAGGACAAGAACACATTCGTGATCGCATGCAAATTCCGAAGCGATCTCAGAAGCTCTTGCCTCTATCTCATCTTTGGAGATGCCGGTCATTCTTGTAAACTCTCCGATATGGGGAGTCAGAACCGCAGGAACTTCTCTTGATCTGAGGCTCTCTTTAAGTCTGGACCATACGTCATACTTGCCGGAAAGAGCTCCTGCATCAAGAACAACATTTTTTGCTTCTTTGAGGAATCTCTCAGTAAGAGCTTCCATGTTCTTATAATCTGCGGGCATTCCGGGGCCGACGAGGACCGATGAAGAATTCCTGCAGAGCATTGATGCTTTCCTTAAGAGATCAGCCGTCTTTTCGGGTCTTAATTCAAGAAGAGCACAGGGCTCGTTGAATCTTATTGCATCAAGAGTCTTCTCATCTGAAAAGACCTTAACCAGTCCTGCACCGGATCTTAATGCAGAACCTGCTGCCATAACGGCTGCACCAGTCATGTATTCGGAACCTGCACAGATAAGAGCAGTACCGAAGGTGTTCTTGTGTCCGCCTTCAGGTCTTTGGGGAGCAAATCCCGATATCAGTTCTCTGTCGATAGTTACGATATCAGCCATTTTTCTCCAGGTCCCTGTTAGGTTCAAGATCTTCGTTCCTGATGCTCTTGATGAGGTTGATGTCGAACGGAGTCTCCTGATATACGTAGTAGTTGAGCCAGTTCGTATACATCAACGTCGCAGAGGATCTCCATCTGAGGAGCGGTCCCTTGTCGGGATCGTCGTCAACATAGTAATTCTTGGGGACGTCAACGTCGCTCAAACCTGCATTCATGTCTCTTCTGTACTCTTTATCCAGAGTATCCCTGTCGTACTCGGAATGTCCCGTGATGAAGAACTGTCTTCCGTGGAGATCGGATATCGCATAGATGCCGCACTCCTCGGATTCTGAAAGGATACGCAAATCCTTTCTCTTCTCGACGTCTTCCCTTCTTACCTCGGTATAACGTGAATGAGGCACATAGAAGATATCGTCAAAGCCCCTGAAAAGCTTAACGGGTCTGGACCATGTCATCGAGTGCTCGAAAACACCGAAAACCTTCTTGTCCAGAACGATCTTGGGAATTCCGTAGTGATAGTAAAGACCTGCAAATGCGCCCCAGCAGAGATGGAGTGTGGAATAAACGTGAGTCTTGCTCCATTCCATTATCTCGACCAGTTCGGGCCAGTAATCGACTTCCTCAAAAGGAAGCTTTTCAATGGGTGCGCCGGTAATTATCATGCCGTCAAAATACTCTGCGCAAACCTCATCGAAAGTCTTGTAGAACTTGAGAAGGTGCTCTGCGGGAGTGTTCTTTGACTTGTGTGTCTTTGTAAACAAAAGCTCAACATCGACCTGGATCGGAGAATTGGAAAGAGCTCTTAAAAGCTGAGTCTCCGTGGTCGACTTGTCGGGCATATGATTGAGGATAAGGATCTTGATCGGACGGATATCCTGGGACAGAGCCCTGTTCTCCTCCATAACGAAGATCCTTTCCTGCTCAAGGATATGCCTTGCCGGAAGATTGTCTGCTATTCTGATAGGCATTATCTGCCTCCTTTATTTCTCTTATATCAGCGTTCGTCGGTGATGAATTCATTGAGAATGGATTCAGCCGGAACCTGTTCGGGACTGATTACCGGGATCTTGTCCAGGTGTCCCATCAGCTTGTTAGCCTTGATAAGTGCTGAAGAGAGATCTGCAAAGGACTTGCCTGAAGGAGATTTCTCCATAAAGACGCTGGGTTCGATGGAACCCTTCTCGACTTTTGTCAGCGCCTCTTTGATGTCGTTCATTGCCATGGGAGCAACGATAAGGCTCTCATAAGCGAGGAATGAGTTGACGTGATAGTCAGCACTTGTAAGGTATTCTTCATAATATTTTTCTTCGGACTTCTGGATCATGGGCCAGTAGTCGATCGTGGCAAGAGCATGTGCACTTCTGTGGCGGTAGTCTCTGATGATCCTTCTTAAGAGTCTGATCTCATTGCTGTCCATAAGCTTTGAATCGCAGTAGACGTTGCCGTAAGGCATGATGAATACCTTGGAGCACTTCTCAGCAGGGCATTCGCCTGAGATCCTGGGTGAAAGACCGTGAAGTCCTTCAACAACAAGAACACCGTCGTCGCCTAAACTTATTGCATTGGCAGGGTCGCCTTCCTTCTGGACTCTGATATTGAAATCAAAGAACGGGGGAACGACAGTCTCGCCGTCCAAAAGAGCCTTTATGTCGCGCTGGATCCTGTCGACATCGAGAGCATCGATGGTCTCAAAGTCAGGTCTTCCCTCTCTGTCGCACTTAACATCCTTGATGTTGTAGTAATCATCAAGTGAGAGATGGACTGCCTTTCTGCCTCTCTGGTTGATCGTGTTGGATAATCTGAGAGTAAAGGTCGTCTTTCCTGATGAAGTCGGACCTGAAACGAAGATAGCCCTCTTGTTGCA
>CAJOJI010000056.1 GCA_905234715.1 uncultured Saccharofermentans sp. | reverse complement strand
AAATTCTGCTCGGATTCAGCAATGAAGCGGGGAAGTCTGACGGCACCGAGGGATTCCTCGAGCTCTTCAACTGTTATGTCTATTCTGTCTCTAAGCTCTGCCATATAGTCTCCTTTGAAATCTCATTATTTACGCTGAGGGAAAAACCTCTTGATGATGAGCGTATTTACGATCCAGTCCCAGACATACTGAACGAGTTTGATCGCCAGGTATAAAAGGCCCGGAATGATTATTGCTGCCAATGCATAGAGCAAAACGGTTCCTACGACGTGAACGCCGCCTGCAAGAACTCCCAATACCGTGGAGAAAGAACCTGCACTTGCCAGGAATTTCTCTGTGTACTTCTCAAGCGTGCTGTTGAGATAGCTCATGAGGAAGTCCTGAAGATCATCAACCTGTACCGAAAGTCTCGGAAGGAGAAGGCTTACTGTATAGCTGACGATCAGATACGATTTAAATATCTTCGTTGCTAAAACCAATAACTTGCCCCACCAGGGCATTCGGTAATATCTGAAACAAATAAAAGGATTGGCCAGAAAGAGCAGCGTGAAAACCGCGATGTGGATAGGGCCTATAATGCCGAATCCACCGAAGACCTGGCCGGAGATATAGATGCAGAGGACTATCGCGTCAACGAGAAGACCATATAAAACGAACAAACCGAAATGCTTACGGTTCTCATAGTCCGTATCACTCCAAAGTCTTCCAAGTAACAATCCTTCCAGATAATCCAAAACCAAAACTCCTCATATTACATATTCCCGATACCGATTATCGGGCATACTAATGAATTTTATCACATTAGAGCAAATGCGACTACAAAAGAAATTAATACTCTAAATAATAAAAAAGCAGGCCCAATGCCTGCACACCCTGTCTGACTTATGAGATCTTATCTCATCTTAACGTAAAACCGCATCCTGTCGTCTGCTCGATCAAGTGCTGGAGATTGTTCCATTTCTTCGGGAAATGCTGCTCGGCACCTGACTTAAGGCTTGTCTTATCCTTGAACTCGATCTTTATCAACCACTCACCGGGAACGACAGTCTTATCGCCGTATTCTTCCGTAAGTCCGAGATTATATCCGTTCATCCACTCGAGCATGCCTGATTCGGGAAGCTTTTCCCTGATCATCTTGATATTCTCTTCGCTGATTGCTCTCGTGAAATTGTTATTCCACATGTAATTGTCGCGCCAGGAGATAACTCTTCTCTCAAAGTCATACTTCACCGCATAGCCCTCGTTCGCAAAGGTCCTTATCTCGACCTCTAAAACAGCTATAGATCCGTATGCCTTTTCAACGTCCATTTATGCTCCTTACTCAACCGCGATTCCGAAAACACTTCCGGATGTTGTTCCGACTACAAGCATTCCCTTGTATACGATAGGAGAAGCTTCGATACATACGCCTGAAGAAGTCTCATTCTCAAGTCCGAGGTTTCTCTTTGTCTGTATGTATGTAATTCTTCTGTCCTTGGGATCGGCTATACCCGACTCTGCGTGGATCATGTGGACCTGTCCGATCGAGTCGCAGATAACGATGTACGCGTTTCCTTCGGAATCGTAGAAATCTACCGGTGAGCTGTACGAATAGATGTTCATATTATATTCCCAAACCTTGGTACCTAAATCCTTGTCATATGCAACAAGTTTATTGCCGCTCGCAAGGCCGTTAGTCATACTAAATGAGAATATTACAAGATTTGAGATGGCACCTTTTCCGATAATGGGATTGCCCAAGCATCCGCCGCTCTGGTCGGAATCTGATGTATTTCCGTTATATGTGTAGCAGGCTTCGGAGTTCTGCCATACCTCTTCACCGGTAAGGCCGTTGATCTTGTAGACAAATGCAGCTCCGCAGTATTCACCGGGCTCCTGCTGGTTATCGACTTCCGTACCGATATAGACATACGGTATTCCGTTCTCTTCATCGATCACGGGAGTTACGTCGGAATCATCTCTTAATACCTTGGTCCAGACCATCTCAAGAGTATTGAGATCAAGGCAGCAGAGATTCATCGTGTTATCAACGAAATAACCGTAGTTTCCGTATACGGCAATGGAGCTCTCAACACCCATGTGTGAGCCGACATTGTCGTTAAACATGTACTTATATCCGGTTACAACGGGAGATACGAGGATGTTTGTTCCCGTATAAGCCGTGTGAAGATCGAATGTATAGATGATTCCGTTTTCGCAGGGCCAGATAAGAGTATCTGTCTCAGCATTTACGATCGGTGATGAGTCGAAAGCATTCCAGTTGCTTCTGTATGCGCCGTCTTCGGAACCGTCGTACCAGTAAAGGAGCGATCCGTCCAGAAGCGAATAAACATACATGCCGAATACCTTGCCGCCGTTGTTGTCTGTCTGACCGACATAAAGAAGAGGATAGCCTCTCGGATCAAGTGCGGGAGTACCCTTGATGGATGCACCTACATCGATAGGCTCTCTTGTAGGTTCGCCGTTCTGGAGATTGAAGAAATAGATCTTACCGTCGAGAGCCGCAATGATGACCTCTGTAAGAGTCTGCTGCTGCTTTGCGGTATCAAACATGTTCATGTTCTGACGGACTGCCGCAGGCCACTCGGCAACCAATGGCTGGCCAGTCCACCTTACACCGCCCCACTCGAAGTTAAGTGTGGATGCAAGGAGTGTTCCGATCTCATTGAATTCCCATCTCTGCGTAAGTGAGCCTCTGTAGATATTCGTATATCCGTAGGAAGCGCAGTTTCTGAAGTTATTGCCTCTGTATGTGAAGATACCCGGGATCGATCCGTAGAATACGGGGTCGATCATGTAGATGGGATTCTCTCTGTTATAAGGACCGTCAACGATGTTGCCGCTGACCATAACTGTCTCGTTGATTCCGCGTTTGGAAGGATCACAGAGCTCATCTACTGCAAGCTCTTTATTGATATTGACCGATGCAAGACCGGGATAAAGGATAGGATTCTGATAATCGGTAATAGGAGGAACAGGTGTGGGCGTAGGTGAAGCAACCGAGATATAACCTGATACGTCAGTTGAGTCGATATTTGCAAGTGTCTCTTTGGCTGTTGCTTTCTTGAAGTAGACTGCAGCCAGGACGCCGGTAAGACATACAAAGAGAAGAGTGATCACGACGACGAGCGTCATGGTACCTTCATTCGGATCTCTCGACGGCTTGTAAAATCTGTTATCAGGCTCGATGTACTGGTCACCGTGCTTCATAAAACCCCTCTTAATTGTTCCTTTCCAAAAAAGTTAACGCTTATTTTAGCACGGCTCTATTGCTAACTCAAATTTTTGAGCCGTTTAAGCCTTGGAAAGCACCATAAAATAAGGGATTTTTGAGGATTTACTGCAAAGAATTGGCAAATTCCGCGATCTTATCGAGGCGGTGTCTCATGCCTGATTTGCCGATCGGGGGATCCATCATGGCGCCGAGTTCTGCAAGTGACGCACCCGGGTTTTCCATGTGCGCTTTGGCAGCTTCACGAAGCTCCGGAGAAAGCTTGCTTGCGAGCCCGGACTGCATGACTTTGGTGATGAGTTCGTTTCTTGCCGCGGCAGCTTCAGCCTGGCGCTTAGTGTTGCCCTCGTCGCAGTTAACGGCCCTGATTACCTTGCTGTTGACGTCTTTTCCGGCACGGACATTCTCGAATTCCATCATCGCCGAAGGGCTTCCGTCATCGCCGTTTTTAAAGTAGACGGCAAAAGCGTTTTTGCGCTCCGCCTTTATATGTTTTATGGAAAGAGTATTTAGTGCCTCCGATATCCACGAAGCGCATCTCTCATCTGTGACAAGGAATTCTATCCTGTAGCTCTTAACGGGATCCGAGCAGTAGCCTGCCGACCAGAATGCGCCTCTTAAAAAGCGCCTTGCTTCCTCCACCGTGAGCTTGCCGCCTTCGATGTCGGACAACAGGATATATAACTTCTGCCAGAGTTCTGAAGAATCTGAATCTTCAAGAAGGATCTTTCCTTTGGAATACCTGCACTTTATGTTCTCCATCGCGAAAAGCTGGACGATCAGTTCAGATAACCTTTCAGGGATCTTAATCTCTTTTACGGGCTCGGAAAGATCTCCTGTTACCTGGCTTAATATCAGTCCGCATAAAGCCGTCTGTCTCTGGACAGGCTTCTTTACGGCTTTGGTAGCAGTCTCAAGCTTAACTCTTACGGAGAAGCTGTCTTCCATTAATTCTCGTCCGCCTTCTTGGTGTATCTGTGAGGCTCTTTATCGATATCCCTGTGAGAGACGATGCACTTGATGCCGTTCTCGCTGAGTTTATTTGCGATAGTTTCAGTGCAGTATACGGATCTGTGTCTTCCGCCGGTGCAGCCGATTCCGATATGAACGCACCCCTTGCCTTCCTTTTCATAATAAGGAATTACAAAGGAAAGGATCTCGGATGTCATATAGTTGAACTCATCCGTCTCTCTGAAGCCTTCAAGATACTTGGCGATCTCTTCATCTTTACCCGTGAAGTTTCGAAGCTGCGGCAGATAGAACGGGTTCGGCAAAAATCTTACGTCGAACACGTAATCGCAATCTACGGGAAGTCCGTACTTGAATCCGAAAGATTCAACGACAACGAGAATGCTCTGGCTGTCCTGATTCTTAATGATGTCACCTATGGCCTTGCAAAGCTCTGCATCCGTAAGGAATGAAGTATCAACGACAACTGTTGCTATCTCTCTTATGTTCTCGAGCATCTTCCTCTCAGCAGAAAGCGCCTTGGTAAGAGATCCCTTCTTGCCTGCAAGAGGGTGCTTTCTTCTTGTCTGCTGGTATCTGCTGATGAGCACCTGGTCGGATGCTTCAAGGAATATGACTTTATAAGTGCATCCGAGCTCCTCGTCTATGAGAGCCAATGCTTCGTCAAAACCGTCCAGATATTCCTGTGATCTGATGTCGACTACAAAGGCAAGTTTAGGCGTGGAGAATCCTTCACCGTTTCTGCCTCTCAAAAAGCTCTTTACAAGGTCCGGAAGAACATAAGGCGGGACATTATCCATGCAGAAATATCCGCAGTCTTCCAAATACCTGACAGCCGCACTCTTTCCCGCACCGCTCATTCCGGTAAGAAACAACAGTTCCATCAACAGCCTCCGAAATTACCAACCAACCGTACTTCTTTTTCAAGCCTTACGCCTGAATTCTCGTACACTTTTTCCACCACATAATCTATAAGTCTCATGACGTCGGAAGCCTTTGCAGTGCCTCCGTTATTAACAACAAAACCGGCATGCTTGGGAGATACCTGCGCACCGGAATCATCAAGGGCAAAACCCTTAAGGCCTGCCTCTTCTATAAGCTTTGCGGCAAAGTAACCTTCAGGTCTCTTGAACGTGGAACCTGCTGAAGGCACATCAAGAGGCTGGCTTGCAGTTCTTCTGTTCCTCAGGTCTTCTACCTTAGCGGTTATCTCTTCCTTGTTTCCTTTTGAAAGGATCGCTTCAAAGCCCAATATGACGGCAGTCTTTCTTTCGCTGTTCAGCTTTTCGAAAAGACTCGTCCTGTATCCGAATTCACATAGACTTCCGTCTATATGTTTTATCTCCATTCCGTCCCAGTAGCTGACCTTGGTTACAAAGTCTTTGGTCTCTCCGCCGTAGGCTCCGGCATTCATGAATACCGCGCCGCCGCATGAACCGGGAATGCCGCATGCAAACTCGGCACCCGTAAGCGAGAGCTCGGTGCAGCAGCTTCCGAATCTTGCATAAGAAAGACCTGCTCCTGCGGTTATCTTCACTCTGCCGTCAGGAAGTTCTTCTGAAGAAAGTTCGCTCATGTTCTTGCCGATCCTGATAACAAGACCGTCAAAACCTTCGTCGGAAATAAGGCAGTTGGAGCCGTTGCCCAATACGAATACATCCCAGTTCATTTCGCCAGCGAGCCTAAAGAGCCTCGCTACTTCATCACCTGTCGAAGGCTCAGCGAAGAACTTTGCCGGGCCGCCGCATCTGAATGATGAATATCCCGCAAGCGGAACGTTTTCGAGGATGGCAATATCAGCCATCTAATGACTTCCCGGGGAATACTCTGGATACGAGATCCTGAGCAGCATTGTAGCCCATCTTCTTGACTCTGTAGTTGATCGCAGCAGCCTCGACGATGATCGCGAGGTTACGTCCGGGTCCTACCGGGATCGTTACTGAAGGAACCTTGATACCCAGGATATCGTAAGTCTCTTCCGTAAGACCCAATCTGTCGTATGTCTTCTTCTCATCCCAGAGCTCGAGATTGATTACAAAGTCGATGTTCTCCTGCTGCTTAACGGCGGATACACCATAGAGTTCCTTAACGTCCAGGATACCGATGCCGCGGATCTCGATGAGGTGCTTGATAACATCCGGAGCTCTGCCCAAAAGCGTCGTCTCGGATACTTTTCTGATCTCGATCTGGTCATCTGCGATAAGTCTGTGACCTCTCTTAACGATCTCCAAAGCAGTCTCAGATTTACCTACGCCGGACTCGCCGAGGATAAGGATACCTTCACCGTTTACCTCGACAAGAACGCCGTGCATCGATACACGCGGAGCGAGCTCCATCTTGAGGTACTTAACAAGCTCTGACGAGAAATCAGATGTGGCCTGTGAAGTCCTTAATACGGGAGTCTGATACTTTCTTGCGGCATCCAAGATCTCCTTATGAACTTTGTGGTCGCGCGTAACGATCAGCGCGGGAATGTTCTTTTCGAAAAGAGCAGATACGGACTTAGCCCTCTCCTCAGAGGAGAGGTTGTCCAGATATGCATGCTCCATGTTACCGATCATCTGGATTCGGTCAGGTCCGAAGTGATCGTAGTATCCTGCAAGCTGCAGGCCGGGACGCGTAACGTCCGCTACGCATATCCTTCTTGACTCGATATCACCTGAATCGTATACAACCTCAAGGTTGTACGCTTTTACGATCTCTGATAAAAAGACGCTCGAAAAAGGCATTTTAACTTAGGACCTCCAAAAACCTGATCAGAATTCGATCTCTACCTTATGTTCCTTACCGTCTGTTGCAACAGGAAGGAGCGTACCCTCGCAGGACTCGCCGTCAAGCTTAACCTTGATGCCGTCCTGTGCACGGATGAAGCCCTCAGGCTTTGTGATGTGGATATCGTAAGATGTTCCGCATACGGATACCTTAACATCAAGTCTCTTATCGGACTGTCTGAGGATCGGCTCAACTCTCAAACCTTCGCTTGTGAATTCGATACCGAAGCACTGGAAGAGTGAAAGAAGAAGCCATGTAGACGTACCGGAGAGTGTAGGTCCGATGTTCTCGCCTGTCTGGCTGTTGTTGTACTGTGTGCACCATCTCGGGTTACCGCATGTAACGAAAGGTGTCTTAAGTGTGTTGTAAGGCAGGATCTTATCAATGATCCAGTAAGCCGTGTCAGCAAGTCTTGAAGCAAGAGCCTCATCCTTAACTGTCTTTGCAGCACCGAGCATAGCGGAGCATGCCATCATGTTCGCATGCTTGAATACGCCGCCGTTCTCACGGTCGCCGGGATAATACAAAGCAACGTCGATCTTAGGTGCGATCCTCGGATAATCAACTGTTGAGCAGAGTCTGAATCCGTAAGGTGTCTTAAGATACTTGTCGAGTGAATCGAGCATCGTGTTGATCTCTTCTTCCGAAGCAACGCCTGCAAGGAGTGACCATGAGAAGCTGTTGAGGAAGTATGTGCCGGGATGTCCTGCTTCTACAGCAAGTCCGTCGCCCTGTGCACCGAGATATGCAATGTCTGTTCTGTCTTTTCTGTTAAAGAGAACTCTGCAGTAGAAGTCGCCCTTCCAGCAGTGTTCACGAAGGTTTGCTGCAAGCTTGTCTGAAAGCGCCTTGATGTCGTCTGCAGCAGCATCGCCTGTCTTTCTGAACATAGTCTCTGCAGCATCGAGAGCAACCTTCAAAAGGAAGCCGTTCATTACTGATTCGGAGAACTCTGAATCGTAAGGAACTTCGCCGTAAGCCTTGCCGTTAGCAGCGAGCTGCTCCTTGTATTCTGCAACCTTATCCTTACCGGAAATTGCATCGGGATCGACTCTCAAGCAGTCGTTCCAGTCGGCACGGTCGATAAGCGGAATGCCGTGCTTACCGAGTGAAATTCTGCCGCTGTACATGAGGATAGCCTTGATCGTATCCTTGAGCTTACGCTTAACGCCTGCATCGGTCTTCTTGACCTTAGTGCCTGCCATTACGAACTCCTCTTCGAGGAATGCATAATCGTCTGTGAGGCCCAAGTATCTGTCCAAAGCCTGGAGGAGCCAGAGTCCGTCATCTGACCACCAGCCGGGTTCTTTACCGATCCAGTAGAAGTTGTGGTTTGTGTAACCGTCTTCGTAAACGTTCTCGATCCAGCCTGCGAGCATCTCCTTAACGAAGTCTGTTCTTCCCATGCCTGCGAAATAGTACATGGAAGCGAAAATATCCTGGATCTCTCTGAAGCCGATCTCACGGTAACCCTTCTGTGTCCAGTCGAGTGATCTCGAAACGAAAGTCTGATAGAAGACCTGGAACGGAAGGTTGTTGTTAACGTAAGCCTCGAAGTTCTTATCTTCGTGTGAGATCTTCATGTAGTTGGAATACATCCCTGCGAAGTTGATGACATCCTGAAGGTCCTTTGCAAGGTTTGCAGGGTTCTTGATGTATTCAGCAACTGCTTCAACTTCTGCTGCAGGTGTCTGGTCAACTACGAACTTGTCGTTTACGCAATCGGAAGAAAGGCATGTGATGTTGTCGACACGTACGGAGCCCTTTGCCTTGATCGTGAAAGGTGTGGATGTAGCGAAGAAGCCGGGACCCTTTCTTGAAGGTCTTGAAGCCAGAGGATAAATGAACTCAGGCTTTTCGAGGCTTCCGGAACCAACGAAATCAGCATATCTGCATGCGTACTGGTCAGCGAAAATGTCGCCGTCAGCGCTGTGGACTACAGTCTCGTTGAATCTGATGTCGCCCTTTGTGCCGTTAGGGTTGGGATCTGCGCTTACTGCACGGATCTCGTTATTCTCGTTGAAGAATACCTGTGACTCGCCTACTACAGTCGTGAAAATAACGTCTTCTGAAAGAGCGTGTGTCTGCTTTGTACCGAACATACCCGTGCAGACAACTCTAAGATCTCTGTCTTCAGAAGTTGTGTTCTCGATGTCGATGAGCTGTGCTTCGCATGCAACGGGGAGGCCTTCTCTCTGGGGAACGATGAAGATCGTTCTCTTTACGTTGAGGCCGCACTCGAGCTCGTAGCTGATGATTGTTCTGTTCTGTGAGTGGATCGTCTGGATCTTCTTGAGGCCGTCAGCGATTGCCTTGCCTGACCAGAATATCTGCTTGCCGTTTTCAACGAGATAGAACTGTCTGTTTGCCGGGAAACCGTTCTCTTCAGGGAGATAATCCCATCTTGTTGCAAGAACCTGTGTATCGGCGTGCGATCTGAAAGAACCGCCGCCCAGGCTGTCTACGGCACTCTTAGGTGTTGACTGCAGAGGATGGATAAAACCTATACGGTTGCCGATGAGCATGTTCGTATAGTAGTGGGGTCCGGGTGAAGGTGTGGAAGGATCGAAGATAAGCTCGCCCTTGCCGTTGAGCTCTCCGCCCCATGTCTCAGTGCTGCTGATAAGCTCACTGCATCTTGCAATGACAGCAGCGTCAAAGCCTGCATCGGCGATGGCTCCGCCCTTTTCGGTCAGTGCCTTAAGGCCGTTTCCTTCCTTGATGAGAAGGATGCTTGAACCTTCATTTACAGTCTTGGAGAACTGCGCGAAAACCGCATCGTCTGAGGCAAGGATGTTAACTGCCATGCTGTCGAATCCCAATCCTGAGATGCCGATAACGACAGGCTCTTTGCCAAAGCGTACGTACTGCGCAGAGATTCCGCCCTTTGTATTGTCAGCTCCGAACTTCTTGATAAGGAGCTCTTTTGCAGAACATCTCTCTCCTCTTGCTTTTTCACCGATGTAACCCATAATGATCCTCCGCGGATAGAAAATTTAATATGCCTGTTTTCAGCAAGTAACCCCACGGTTCAAAAAGTAAACTGCGGGGTTTTGCTTTAGTTAATGACTTAAACTGCCGGTCTTAAAACCGTATCTCAGCCAAGAACAACCTCGACCTTGTGAGTCTTGCCGTCACCTGCAACAGGAACGATGCAGCCGTCGATCTCATTTCCGTCGACTGTGAGTTTCTTGACGCCCTTGCATACGTGGTCAGGATTCTTGATCTCGATCTCGTATACGTCGCCTCTGAACTTACGCTCTACCTTGAATCCGTCCCAAGCGGAAGGGATTGAAGGATCAACTCTCAGGCCGTCAAACTCAGGCTTGATACCGAGGATGTACTGTGAGATAGCAACCATGTTCCAAGCTGCTGTACCTGTGAGCCAGGAGTTCTTGCCCTGACCGAAGTTCTTGGCATCCTTACCGCCGATCATCTGACCGTAAACGTAAGGTTCTGTCTTATGGATATCAGATGTCTCTTCCGTGAAAGCAGGAGCGATCTTTGAGTAGTACTCGAAAGCCTTTTCGCCTCTGCCGGCATAAGCCTCAGCACAGATGATCCATGCGTTGTTGTGTGTGAAGATACCTGCGTTCTCCTTGTATCCGCCCGGATATGTGGAGATCTCACCGTACTGTATATAGTACTTTGTGAATGCAGGGTTGTTGAGAACGAGACCGTACTCGCAGTTGAGATACTTGTCGATGGAGTTGAGAGTCTTGATGTCAGCTCCCTCTTCCTTACCGATCTCAGACATAACTGCGAAGCCCTGGGGTTCGATGAAGATCTTACCCTCTTCGCACTCGTGTGAACCCATCTTCTCGCCGTTAGCGTCGTAAGCTCTAAGGAACCACTCGCCGTCGAATGCGGATTCCATTGTGTTCTTCTTCATCTTGTCGATCTCAGCCTGAGCCTTTGCAGCCTCATCAGCCTTTCCGAGATGCTCGAGAATGCCTACGAAAGCAGGACCTGTGTATGTGAAGAGAGCTGCAACGAATACGGACTCAGCGATCTTGGAGTAGCCGCCCTCAGCCTTGAACTTGGGATTTGTGTATGTCTGGAATGATTCACCGGGTGTGTCGGAGAAGCATGACAGGTTGATACAGTCGTTCCAGTCAGCACGCATTGCGAGAGGCAGTCCGTGAGGTCCGAGATTGTTTACGATGTGATAGAAGGAAACATTGAGATGTTCGAGCATTGTATGCTTGCCTTCCGGATCGTCATCGAAAGGAACGTTGGCGTCGAGGATTCCCCAGTCGCCTGTTTCCTTGATGTAAGCTGCAACGGAAAGGATCATCCAGAGCGGGTCGTCAGAGAAGTCGCCGCCGATGTCTGCATTACCCTTCTTTGTAAGAGGCTGATACTGGTGATAGCATCCGCCGTCTGAAAGCTGTGTTGAAGCGATGTCGATGAGTCTTTCTCTTGCACGCTCGGGGATCTGGTGAACGAATCCCAGGATATCCTGGTTGGAATCTCTGAAGCCCATACCTCTGCCGATACCGGACTCGAAGTAAGATGCAGAACGTGAAAGGTTGAATGTAACCATGCACTGATACTGGTTCCAGATGTTGACCATACGGTTAACCTTGTCATCAGGTGTATCAACCTTATAAATGCTGAGGAGGTTCTCCCATGTCGTGCGGAGTTCTTCAAGTCCTGCAGCTACCTTTTCAGGTGTATTGAACTTGTCGATCATGGCATAAGCCTTCTCCTTGTTGAGTACCCAAGCCTCTCTTGTGAGGAGGTTAGCAGGCTTCTCGGAAGCGAACTTCTTGTCCTGCGGGTTCTCAGCATAGCCTAAGATGTAGATCAATGTCTTGCTCTCACCGGGTGCGAGAGTGATCTTCTTGTAGTGTGAAGCGATGGGTGACCAGCCGTCTGCGAATGAGTTGGAAGCCTTGCCTGCCTTAACAGTCTCAGGGTTGTCCCAGCCGTTGTAGATGCTTCCGAGGAAAGCGTCACGGTCTGTATCGTAGCCGTCGATCTCATCGTTTACCGTATAGAAAGCGTAGTGATTACGTCTGTCTCTGTACTCTGTTACGTGATAGATCGTTGAACCTTCGATCTCAACACGTCCTGTTGAGAAGTTTCTCTGGAAGTTTGTGCAGTCATCCTGTGCATCCCAGAGACACCATTCAGCCATTGAGAAGATGGAGAATTCCTTAGCGGAAGCGCCTTCATTTGTAAGTACTACCTGCTGAACCTCTCCGTCGTAGTTCTGGGGAACGAAGAATGTAACCTCAGCCTTGAGGCCGTCCTTCTTACCCTTGATGACGGTATAACCCATACCGTGGCGGCACTCATACTCGTCAAGTTCTGTCTTGACCGGAGACCATCCGGGATTCCATACTGTGCCGTTGTCGTTGATGTAGAAATAGCGGCCGCCCATATCCAAAGGCACGTTGTTGTAACGGTAACGTGTGATTCTTCTGAGCCTTGCGTCCATGTAGAAACTGTAGCCGCCTGCAGTGTTGGAGATCAGGGAGAAAAAGCCCTGATTGCCCAGATAGTTGATCCAGGGATAAGGTGTTTTTGGAGTGTTAATGACGTATTCTTTTTTAGAGTCATCGAAATACCCGAATTTCATGTTGATAGCCTCCGCATTTTTTATTAATAAAGACCTAATCATTCTACACTATCAGAAACACGTTTTGAACAAAGCAAATATAAACATTCTATGTCTTATGTCACATTTATGTCGGTGTTTTTTGTTTTTCCTCCGGCACCCTAAAAGCAAATAAAAAAGGCTGCTTAAGGGTTTTCCCTAAGCAGCCTGAAATGTTCTTAAAGATACTTGAGTTATTCCTCGATAAGGCCTTCCTCGATCAGCCTGTCCTTGAAAGCTCTCTCAGCCTCCTCAACCGACTCGAAAGACTCTTCGCAGTAAGCTCCGACAACCGCCTTGAAAGCATTGCTGTAATCGTCCTCATTCTCAACAATGAGTGATGCATCGGCATTCATTGCGCTGTTCAGAAGTACCGGATAAGGATTCTGTCCGCCGAGCCACTCAAGAGCGAACTTGTCGTCAGCGGCAGCCTGTGTCATGAGCTTGACGCTGTTTACGAACTCGCCTCTGTTGACCATATCCTTGAGGTTGTCCTCATTGATGCAGACAGCTCTGATGATGTCGGCAGATGTTGCCTTCTGGTCGCAGTACTTGGAAGCCATTACCCATGAACCGCCGTCGAAATAGCTTACGGGAGCTGTCGTAACGCCCCAGTCACCTGCTGTAGGATTTACGGAAGAACCTTCGCCCGGATTAAGAGCGAGCTGGTATTTAGCAAAATCCATGGAACCCCAGTAGCAAACAACTGTCTTGTCAGACATTCTGTCGCTCCATGAAGAAGACCATCTCTCGTCGTTGAAAGTAAGCTCGTCTGTATAGAGCGTCTTGGCAAAGTCGAAAAGTCCTTCAATGTTGGGATCGATGTTGACAGTGCCGTCCATTACCCATCCGCTGCTGCGGTCAGTAAGGAATGCATCGTAGAACTCCGTAGTGCCTGCAACGAGCTTAACGGAACCTTCGGAAGCCTCGTTTACCGTTCTTGCAGACTCAATGACTTTATCCCATGTCGCAAAAGATGCTGCAACCTGTTCGGGATCTGATGTTCCGAGATACTGCTCGGCAAGTGACTTCTGATAGAAAACGGCACCGGGATAAGCCTTCCAGGCAAGACCCTTAATGACGCTGTCATTGTCGCTTGCAAATCTGAGCGTGTAGTCGAACATCTGGGTGCACTCGGCATAGTCGATGCCGAGATCGTTGATGGCGATAGTGTTGTCGGAAGCAAGATACTTTCTTGCATAAGCGGCATCACATGTGAAAATATCAGGCGCGCCGTTGCCGTCTGAAAGAACGGCATCAAGCTTCTGCTGATATTCAGCGCTGTCGGTGACTTCAATGAAATCGTAATCGTTGGAAGTGACTCCGGCATACTTCTCTGCAAGACCGATAAACTCGGAATTGTATCCGTAGATCATGATCTTGTCGTCGCCGGCATCGGAAACTTCCGCAACAGACAGTTCCTTGTAGCCTTCAAGGTCGATGACCACCTCAGACGGATCAGATGCCGAAGTCTCAGACTGGGAAACATCTGTACTTTCCGAAGAGAGAACCGTCTCGACAGGCTGGTTACAAGCCGTAACTGCACCGATTACCATCACTGATGACAGCAACAAAGCAATCAGTTTTTTTCTCTTCATTCTCAATTATCCTCACATTATATTTATTTGATAAATACAATTGAGCATTTTATAACACAATGCATAGAACTTCAATCGCGTTCTATGCATGTGTTCAAATTTCAAATATGAAGTTTATGCAATTGGAATAAACTTGTTTGTGCTCCGGAATTAAACGAAGAAGACGGATGTGCCGTAACGGTTGAAGAGATCAGCGTAAGCATCGATCTCAACTTCTGCCTCATAGATGATGCCGTCCTTTGCAAGTCCGATAACGGTTACCTTGTGAACGCCTTCAACATCGGAAGCGGAAGGAGCGATGTAGATGATCTCGAAATCGCTTGCCTTGGGCAGATCGTCTTCGTTGATCGTCGGCTCAGCAACTGTTGTCTCTGCTGTTGTGGGAGCTGTGGTCGTTGTAACAGCTGCAGGTGTAGGTGTGGGAGTTGCAGTTACAGTGGGCTGAGCTGTCTCAAGAGCCTTTGCCTTGATCGCATCTGCAAGACCTGTCTTCATTGCTCTCTCAAGAGCGTCTGCATCTGAAACTACGGAATTCAATGTAACGTAGTGGCCTGTAAGCATATCGAAAGTTGCATAATCGACTTTTCTGTCAGCCTTTTCGCCGACGTTAACAACATAGATCATCAATACGGAAAGTGCACGTCCGTTTGTGAAATATTCAAAGTGAACATAAACGTTGCCTGCATTCTCGATTACGCCTGTTGTTAAGTATTCGGACTTGATCTGTGCAACCACGTTCTGGTAAGCGCCCTCTGCCTCTGCATAGAATCCGTCAACAACGAGGTTGATCGCATCTCTTGCAGTCTCATTGTCAGCATCCGTAACTACCAGTCTGTTTCCTGTGAATGTTGCGAACTCTACTGTATCGTCATCGGAATGAGCGCTCTCGTCGAACTCCTCAACGGTAACTTCGAAGCTGTCAGTAAGATCGATCTCTGTATAGTCAGAGAAATCAACACGCTGCGGAAGCGGTGTGGGAGAAGGAGTTGCCGTGGGAGTAGCTGAAGGAGTTGTCTCTGCAGTCGTCTCTTCTGTTGTCTCGGAAGGCACCTCGCTCTGTGAAGCGGGAGTCTCTGCAATTGTTGTCTCGGGAGCGGCAGTTGTATTGAAAGCTCCTCCGAGTTCGCTTATTCCCTGACCCAACTGATCTGTATTTACCGAACATGCGGCAAGCAACGCTGTTGTCATGCCTGCTGAAAGCAATAAAGCTACGAGTTTGTTACCTTCAAGCTTCTTCATTTTGTGATACCTCCAAAGCTTAATCTGATCCTTTATTGTCTGTTTGTTATCTGTATTCCAAGGCGGTAATCAGCCGCATACAATCATTATATCCCACTTTATTCTTTTTAAGGCAATATGATGTTTTCCCTCGCGATTGCCACAGAAATTACAAGGCCCCTGACAGATGTCGATCTTCTAATCGTAAGAGCGCCTTCCGAACTTGCCATGAACGCAAGAGCGGTTGCCGTATCAGTCCTCTTCTCGGGCGAGAAGGTCATCTCCATGGGTATCTTTGCCTTGGCGCGCTTATCAGAATCGAATGTTACGAGCTCGGCATTCAATTCATCTGCAAGTCCCGTGATGATATCGCTTTCCCTTGCGGAATATGTGGAAGCTACTTTTGCGACAGCCTCAGGATTCAAAAGATGGTTAATAAGCGACTTTCTGATAGCCGGGCGGCAGTAATCCGGATCGCTCTTTGTCTTGATCTCGATTCCGATGCTTAAGATCTTCGGAACGAGGATAAGATTCCAGTCGTCCTCCTCATCGCCCAGATATGTGCATGTAATGAATACCGACGGCTCAAGTCTGCCTTCCTTTGCAGCCTTATACTGCTTGATGAAATCGTCCCTCATATCGTAGGGATAGCTGTGAAGCGAATAAGACATCGGGTCGATAACGGGGTCTGCGAAAACGATCGGAAGATCCGTATAAACATTGATCTTTCCGCCTTCGTTTATCCATTCGTTGAACTTGTCGAAAATATCATTGTTGCTGACCGTCATGTTGTATCTGGAAACAAGGCCCGAAAGATCGCTCGTGATCTCAGCCTTGCCTTCAAAACCGGAGAAACAGAAAGGTCCCAACGCCTTTACTACTGCGGAATAGATATCATCCACGCCCTTCTCGTAAGGCTTGTTGCCTCTTCTCAAAACAGCTGCATATCTGCCTTCAGGTGATACCGCGATCACGGGAAGATCGCGTGTCTTGTCCGTGATGGTCTCTTCCATCGACTTAACTGCAGCTTCCAAAGGCAGCACCATTACGATAGCGCAGTTCGTCTCGCCTTCAGCCAAAACAAAACTGCCGGTGATCAGCTCAGTGCCGGTGACATATCTTCCGCCGATCTCGCTGATCAGCTTCTGTCCTGTTGCAAGCGCCTTCGGAGATTTGCCGTAACAGATTACATACATAAGCAGGTCCGCCTTTAT
This sequence comes from uncultured Saccharofermentans sp., assembly GCA_905234715.1. Lineage (GTDB taxonomy): Bacteria > Bacillota > Clostridia > Saccharofermentanales > Saccharofermentanaceae > Saccharofermentans. The sequence continues at coordinate 5,243 of CAJOJI010000056.1, read as the reverse complement.
TGATTTTCTGATATAACAATATCACTCTTTTGCTAAAATTATTTCAAACATATCCGGAGGAAATATATATGAAGATAGTAATTCTCGACGGCTCCGCCGCAAATCCGGGCGACATCTCATGGGGCGCTTTGGAAAAACTCGGAGAAGTCACGGCTTACGACATCACATCTAAGGACCAGCTTATAGAAAGAATGAAAGGAGCCGAGGTTGCCATCACCAACAAGACAGCCTTCGACAAAGACGTCTTTGACCAGCTCCCTGACCTCAAATACATCGGCGTTCTTGCCACGGGATACAACGTCGTCGACCTTCAGGCCGCAAGAGATCACGGAGTCACGGTAACCAACGTGCCCGAATATGCGACTTTTGCGACAGCCCAGCACACCATGGCGCTTCTTTTGGAGCTCACAAACCTTGTCGGCCTTCACACGTCATCCGTAATGGACGGCGACTGGTGCAGATGCCCGCAGTTCTGCTATTTCAAGGGTTCGCTTACTGAACTTGCAGGCAAGACTCTCCACATAATCGGCCTTGGCAAGATCGGTCAGAGAGTTGCAATTATGGCTTCAAGCTTCGGCACAAAACAGATCTCATCGGAACGACTGTTGACGTAAACGGCACTCCCGTAAAGTGTCTGCCTCTTGAAGACGGCATAAAGAATGCGGACGTTGTATCTCTCCACTGCCCTCTTACCGACGACACAAGAGAGATCATCAACGCAGAATCGCTTAAGCTCTTCAAGCGGGGAGCATTCCTCATCAACTGCGCAAGAGGACCCGTCATCAACGAAGCAGACGTAAGAGCTGCATTAGACAGCGGTGTTCTCGGCGGATACGGCGCGGACGTTGTCTGTGTCGAGCCTATGCTTGAGACTAATCCTCTTCTCGGCGCTCCCAACTGCGTCATCACTCCCCACATCGCCTGGACGCCTGTCGAGACCAGGATCCGCCTGATCGACATGGCTGCTGCCAACCTTAAGGCGTTTATAGAAGGCAATCCTATCAACAAAGTAAACTGAAGAAAATTCCCTATAACACGCCGAGGGCATCCCGGTAAATCGGAATGCCCTCGACATGGAATAAGGGATAGATTAAGAAAATTGTCATAAATTAATTATTCCGGACACACATCCGCAAATATGTATCCAGCCAAATTTTAACAAGCAGATTGTTTTTGGTCAAACTATTTTTCGAACTATTTTTTTGATGTTTTTAACTGAATTACGAAGCCGGCAGCGCAAAAAGCCACCAATACCAACAAACGGACCAGTGAATACGTGAGTCCCAAGTCGGGGCCCAGTACCCTCTTTTCGATTATGCCGGCATACTCTCCCGAAAAGATTCCCGACCACAATATCGGCGCAAGCACCTCTGCTATTACCCTTGCACCCACAAAAGCGGTAAACAGGCTGATGGTCCATTTCTGGGCATAGTAAACGATTATTCCTATGAGTACGCCGGCGACGATTCCCGAACCGACTGTCAGTACAATCCTTAAAGCACTGTTGGTGACTCTCTCGAAAATAAAATTGAAATCGTCATAAAACCAGAAGGCACAGACTATCGTCGTTACGGCGATAAGTGCCTTCATGTAGAGCTTAAACGCAAGAAGGCCGAGGCCTATCGTGAAGACCGCAAGGAAAATGATCCTGGCGATATCGCTCCACGCGATTCCCATGTCTCCTGTCATGTTTATGAGAAATCTTCCGATGGTAAAACCGGCAACAGCACCCGCGATTCCGAGACTTAAGCGGAAAAGCTTGTAACCGTTAAAGCACATAAGGCATCCGGCTATTACTGCAAGCACTGTAATTACAATATCAGGCAAGTTCTATTATCTCCTTTACTTCGTCAAAGCTCACTGCATTTACGAGCTTGACCTTTATCCGGGCTGATCCCGGCAGCCCCTTTACATAGTACGGCATGACGCTTCGAAATTCCCTTACCGCCACGTCTTCAGGAAGATATTTTAACCTTCCTTCGAGCTCACGGATCAGCATGGCCTTGCGCTCTTTGACACCGGGCATTTCAGGGATCTCCTTCCCATTAAGTCCTGCCAAAACCTGCGCAAAGATCCACGGATTTCCCCTTGCGGCACGGCCTATCATGATGCCGTCGCAGCCCGTGTCCTCAATGATCTTCTTAGCCGAAGCCGTATCGCAGATATCACCGTTCGCAAAGAAAGGAATATCGTAACCTCTTACGGCTTCTCTCATAACGGCGATCGCCTCATTCGAGCTCTCGCCGTGATACATCTGGGGCCTCGTCCTGCCGTGAACACAGATCATATCACATCCTGCATCAGCCAGCGCTTTTGCAAAGTCAGGCTGACCCTTATCACCATCATTAAATCCCGTCCTTGTCTTAACGGTAACAGGCACATTCCTTGAGAGCCCAGAAACCGCCTTTTTGCAGGCTTTTACGATGTCTGCGGCTCTTTTGGGATCCTGCATCAAGGCGCTTCCGGCACCGGTCTTTACGACCTTGGGCACGGGGCATCCCATGTTAATGTCGATTATCGACACTTCCTTTAAAACAGGAGTTTCCATAATCGTACCAATCGCAGCTTCAAAGTCTTCAGGCTCGTTCCCGAAAAGCTGTATTGCCGTAATTCCCTCCTCTTTTGGCGAGATCCTCATGTAGCGCAGGCTCTTGCCGACGCCGTTATATCTTATCGACCTGGCGCTTACGAGCTCCGTCGGACTGTAGCCCGCACCCATCTCGTTGCATATTATCCTGAACGGCAGACTGCTTATGCCCGCCATGGGCGAGAGGGCTATCGGATTTTCTATTTTTATGTCACCGATCTTGACCGATTTCATTAATTCTCCTAAAAAGCAAAAATGCTGATAATTGATTTTATACTTTTTCTTGCTTGAAATAATAACAATTCAGGGACAAAATATTACTTGTTAAAAAGAGGTGCACTATTTATGGATGATTGTCTGGTTTATTTTTTTACCGGCTTCCTGGACAGCGGAAAGACTTCTGTCATCTGTTCCTGGATCGGCGGTGAGAACTTCAAGAACCGCAAAGTTGTGGTAATCAACACCGAAGAAGGTGAAGAGGAATATAAGCAAGAGAACTACGAGGGTGCAAGCCCCGTGGTCATCAACTGCGATACCGACGAAGTCACAAAAGAGATGACTTTCGATATCGAAGAGAAGTACAAGCCGGGCGTTATCTTCATTGAGTGGAACGGATCGGTATCCCCTGCAGAATTTTTCGAGAAGATCGACGTGCCCGAACGCTGGGTATTAGCTGCAGCAGTCGTAGTCATCGACGCTTCCACATACGGCGAATACTTCAAGAACATGCAGACATTCTTCGCCGATTATTTCAGATACGGCGATACCGTCATCTTCAACCGCGTGGATGAGGAGAATGACAATATTCCGAAGCTCAGAGGCTCCGTTAAGGCAGTTAACCCGGGCATGAGCATCAATTTCCTTGGCGAAGACAATAAGATCATCAGGATCGAAGACCATCTTCCCTTCGACCTCAAGCAGAGTCCCTGCAATATTGCCGCAGAAGACTTCGGTCTTTTCTATACGGACGCCATGGACAACATGAACCGTTACAACGGCAAGAGAGTCAGTCTCATCGGCCAGGCAGTGATCTTGAGGGAATTCAACGGCCGTGCATTCGTACTCCAGAGACAGGCATATACCTGCTGCGCTGCGGACATCCAGATGATGGGCGTTCTCTGTTTTTATGAGATGAAGTCCAACTTCCCTGCAGGCCAGTGGCTCAAGGTAACAGGACAAGTCAGATATTTTGAAGACGACGACGGACAGGGCGGCAAGATCAACGTTCCCTGCCTTACAGTCGAGGACTACGCTATTACAAGCAAGCCCGACAACGAAGTTATATATTTTAATTGACGATAGAAAAGAGGCATCTTAGATGACAAAAGTAGACATTTTCTCAGGATTTCTGGGAGCAGGAAAAACAACATTGATCAAGAAACTCATCGCTGACGGTTACAACGGCTGCAAGCTCGTTCTTATCGAGAATGAGTTCGGCCAGATCGGCATCGACGGCGGTTTCCTTAAAGAGTCAGGCATCAACATCACAGAGATGAATTCAGGATGCATCTGCTGCAGCCTCGTAGGAGACTTCGGCACGGCATTAAAGGATGTCATCGACCAGTTCGCACCTGACAGGATCCTCATTGAACCCTCCGGCGTAGGCAAGCTCTCCGACGTTGTCGCTGCAGTTAAGCGCGTTGAAGGTACTGAGATCTGCGGTACAGTTACTGTTATCGACGCTTCAAAGTGCCGTATCTACTTAAAGAACTTCAAGGAGTTCTATGAGAACCAGATCAAGTATGCAGGCACGATCATTTTGAGCCGTACGGGCAATATCGCACAGGATAAGCTCGATCAGGCAATCGCCCTGATTCGCGAGATCAACGATCACTCACAGATCATCACAACGCCCTGGGACGAGCTCTCCGGAGTTCAGATCCTCAAGGCTATCGAAGAGCCTCTTACAGCTGCTGACATGGCTGCTGCACTTCTCGAGGCTGAGCAGCACGAGCATGAGCATCACCATCATCACGAGCACGGTGAGGACTGCGACTGCGAAGAGTGCAGACATCACCATCACGACCATGACGATGACGATGATGATGACGAGCACGAGCACCATCACCACCACCATGATCACGACGACGATGATCATGATGAACACGAACACCACCATCATCACGACCACGACGATGATGACGATGACGACGAACACGAGCATCATCACCATCACGACCATGACCACGATGAGCATGAGCATCATCATCACCACCACGCAGATGAGGTTTTCGATTCCATCGGATTCGAGACATCAAAGCGTTTCACAAAGGCTGATATCGAGAATGCCCTCAAGGCACTTGATGACAGCGAAAAGTACGGCATGATCCTCCGTTCAAAGGGTATCGTCGCAGGCGAAGACGGTACATGGATCCACTTCGACTTCGTACCTGAAGAATCCGAAGTAAGAACAGGCGCCTCCGATGTTACGGGCAAGATCGTAGTCATCGGCTCCGGCGTTAAGAAAGACGCAGTCAAAGAGTTATTCGGGATTTAAAGCTTATGGGAAAAAAAGGACTTAAGATCATCGTAGTAGGTGCCGGCAAAGTCGGCGATACACTCGTTAACAGACTTGCAGAAGAGGGCCACGATCTGGTCATCATCGACAAGAATGTTGACCGCCTTACAGAGCTCGCAAACCTTTGCGACTGCATGG
>CAJOJI010000055.1 GCA_905234715.1 uncultured Saccharofermentans sp. | reverse complement strand
GGTTTTTCCATATATGTGTCCGGGATTAGTTTCAAACAGACGGTTGAAAACCGATATTACAATAATTATAATGGAAGTCGCTATAAAGGAGGAAATTACTATGTCCTGTACCACCGTTCTTGTAGGGAAAAATGCCAGCAATGACCATTCCACCATGATCGCCCGGACGGACGACGGGCATTTCGACGTCAAAAAACTGATCGTCGTAGAGCCGAAACAGCAGCCGAAGAAGTATCAGAGTGTTCTGTCCCATCTGACGATCGAACTGCCGGATGATCCGATACGCTATACCGCCTGCCCCAGCGTGGACAAAAAAGAGGGGATTTGGGCGGCTACCGGGATCAACGAGGCCAACGTGGGGATGACAGCCACGGAGACCATTACCTCGAATCCCCGGGTCCTCTCGGCGGATCCGATGGTGGAGTATCAGAAAGCTGAAAAGCGCGGAGAGAAGGACGTTCCTGGCGGCATCGGCGAGGAGGATCTCGTCGTACTGGTGCTGCCCTATATCGCGCGGGAGGGCGTGCTGCGCCTTGCTTCTCTGCTGGAGCGGTACGGCACCTATGAGTCCAACGGCATTGCCTTCAACGACGAGAATGAGGTGTGGTGGATGGAGACCATCGGCGGCCACCACTGGATGGCGCGGCGGGTGCCGGACGACGTCTGTGTCGTCAATCCCAACCAGTTCGGTATGGACGCGTTTGACCTCGCGGACGCCTTCGGGGCGCAGAAGGAGCACCTTTGCTCGAAGGACCTGCGGGAGTTCATCGCGGAGAACGATCTGGACCTCAATCAGAACGGTGCGTTCAATCCGCGGGACGTGTTCGGCTCCCACACCGATATGGATCATATCTACAACACGCCCCGCGCCTGGTTCATGGGCCGCTATCTCACGCCTGACAGCCACCGCTGGGACGGGGAGGGCGCGGAATACACGCCGGAAAGCGATCGCCTGCCCTGGGCGCTGGTGCCGGACCGGAAGGTCGCGGTGGAGGACGTGAAGTATCTGCTCTCCGCCCATTACCAGGGCACGCCCTTCAATCCCTACTCCAATCAGGATACGGGGAAGCGGGGGATGTATCGTTCCATCGGGATCAACCGCACCGGCGTAACGAGTATCTGCCAGATCCGAAGCGGCGTTCCGGAGGCCGTCCGGGGCGTGGAGTGGATCTGCTTTGGTTCCACGACCTTTGACGCGCTCCTGCCGGTCTATGCGAACGTGCCGAAGATGCTGTATAGGCCGTAGCCCAGGCCTGAACCGAGACCGACAAGAATTCCGGCAATTGTTATCTTGCCTCCGAATCCGGATACGAGAACGCAGCCGGCGAATGCGAGTATGAGCGCAATGATCTTCTGTACCGTGATCTTTTCCTTGAGGAAGATTATTGCGAGGATCATGACCCAGATCGGTGAAGTGTAGAGCAGGATAGCTGCGGTGGACATCGTCATGAGACGGATGGCCGTGAAGTAGCAGCATGTGAAGAAAAGGATGCTTACGATGCCGAGCGCGAGGAACAGCGGGATATCGCGGGCCTTGATCTTAAAGCCTTTTCTTTCCTTGATGAGAAGTATCAGCGCAAAGAGAATGCCTGCTGTTGTGAGCCTTAAACACGCTACCTGAATGGAAGAAAAACCGAGGTCATTTAAATGGCGCACGAAGATACCCATGCTGCCCCAGAACAGCCCGGCAATGATTATCAGTATGTCGCCGAGAAAGCCTTTCTTTTCCATTTGTACACTCCTTAAAAACATACGGATTATAACACGGGAATCTATTCCACGACGCGTGGGTAACATAAAGATACCGGCTGTGTTAACTTGTTAGCGGAAGGAGATGAAAGCCATGGATAAATATGTAACCGGAGCGGTGATCAGAAAGCTCCGCGAAAACAAGAACATGACGCAGGAAGAACTTGCGGAAAAAGTATTTGTCAGCAGCAAGGCAGTGAGCAAATGGGAGACAGGACAGGGGTTTCCCGATATAAGCCTTATTGAGCCGTTGGCAAAAGCGCTGGGAATCTCTGTAATCGAACTTTTATCGGGCGAAGACATTAAGAATATCAACCGCGCGTCGAACATGAGCAGATGCAGGTTCTATGTGTGCCCCGTGTGCGGAAATGTGATCGAGGCGACAGGTGAAGCCGTGGTCAGCTGCTGCGGAATAACCCTTCCGCCTTTGGATGCGGAAGAGTGTGATGATGAGCACAGGATAAATGTGGAGACGATCGAAGACGAATACTATGTGACTGTTGATCATCCGATGACAAAGGACCACTACATCTCATTTCTTGCAGCTGTTTCAGACCAGGGCGTGCAGATCGTTAAGCTCTATCCGGAAGGACCTTGTGAGACGAGATTCAGGAAAAACTGCATTAGGAAAATATATTCTTACTGCAATCATCACGGGCTGTTTATGCTGAAGCTGTAACAGGATTTATTGTCCTAAAAACGAAATTGACGGTGTATTAAGCAGAAGCTATAATTATTTTAGGAATGAGACATTACCGTATAGACGGTTATCCTCGAAGTTTAGCTAAATAAGCCGCATCTTCTTGGACGGAGGGGCGGCTTATTTCTTTGTCCCGTAACAAAGAGCAATGATCGAAACTATTAACATGCCGATAGTGAGTATCACGATCAACATTTCATAATCACTCATATTGCACCTCCTTTCACCATAAACGAAGTCATGGATTTATGGAGGATAACCGCCTAAGCACATTTGCGTTATGCAGTACCGTTTAAGGTAATGCCTCAATCAAACTATATAAAAAAGCAAGACCTTTCACATTAATTTAATGGGACAAATACAGAGAAGTTATGCTTATAAAACATTTATTGTCCTTATAATCGAAAAGCTTGCATATAAAGACCATCACGGGCTATTTATGCTTAAAACTTAATATAATCTTAAGGTGTTTGCCCTATTTCTGCGCAAGCTCTATATTTCCTGACTGTTATAATATTCGTAAGCTGACTTATGGGGATAGGTCAGCCGCAAACAATATTAGGAGATGATAGGAATGTTAGTGATACCGTATGTTTACATAGCAGCGGTCTATACAGCCATATATCTGCTCGTAAGGGCCGCAGTCAGCTTGCGCAATAAGAAGATCGACTGGAAGCGGGAGAGGCTTCATATTCTGATGTACATAAATCTTATTGTCATCATATACTTCACTTTCTCACCGCTTTGTCTGGATCTGAATGAGATCTTCAACTGCAGGATCAACCTGATCCCGTTCGTGTATCTGTTGGATTACGATAGCGGGGCACACATGATCTATAACGTTTTCGGCAATGTTTTTATGTTTGTCCCGACAGGAATAGTATTGCCTGTGCTTTATAAGCGCCTGGATAATTTCTTCAAGGTTGTAGGAACCGGATTCCTCATGTCTTTGAGTATAGAGATACTCCAGCTGCCGTTTGCCGACAGGGCATCTGACGTTGACGACCTCATCATGAATACATTGGGCGTTGCCACAGGTTATGTCATCTACATGATCGTGCGCTATGCAAAGAATCCGGGAAAACAGAAGGCAAACCTTCCGGGGATTCTTAAGCAAAGATAAGCATAATGACAGACTACTGTGAATAAGAGCCGTTTTCCGCAAGGGATACGGCTTTTTCCTTGTTGCACACAAATATATTTTATATAATCTATAATCTGCATGTATAAACACAGGAGATTGATATGAAAAAGAAGGAAAACCCCGAACGCCGCAACGAAGTCGAAAAGACTTTGCTTGAACTGAGCAGTTTGGAGCAGAAAGCTCTTTTCGAGAAATATAAGACAGATGAAGAAGGTCTTGATCCCGTACAGGCATCCGACCGTCTTGATGAATACGGCAGGAACATCATTGATTTCGGTAAGGAAAAGAGTCTTGCCGTACGTATTAAGGACGCGATAATCAATCCGTTCAACATCGTGCTCCTGGTTGTTGCGGCAATTACTTTCGTAACGGATGTCATCCTTGCTGACGAGCCTTCGTTTGCAACATTTCTCATGCTTGTTGCGGTAATCATTATTTCCGCAGCAATTTCCTTCATTCAGGAAGAGAAGTCCAACAACGCTGCTAAAAAACTTCAGGGCATGATCTCCACCAAGCTCGATGTCATCCGCAACGGTGTTGAGACCGAAGTTAATATCGAAGAACTGGTACCCGGCGATATCGTTAAGCTCGCATCAGGCGACATGATCCCCGGCGACGTAAGATTCATTGAGACTAAGGACCTGTTCATTGACCAGTCCCAGCTTACCGGCGAATCCAATCCTGTCGAGAAGTTCACGACATCTGATACAAATGTCGGTGTTACGGACCTTGCAAACATCGGATTCATGGGATCGAACATCGTATCCGGAAGCGCCAGGGCGATCATCCTTACAACGGGCGGTGATACTTATTTCGGAAGCATGGCCAAGAGCCTCAACTCATATGAGGAGAAGAGCGCTTTTGAGAAGAACCTTGATTCGGTATCAAAGCTCCTTATCCGTTTCATGCTCGTAACAGTGCCGGTTATCTTTATCGCTAACTTCATCACGAAGGGCAGGGGCGGATGGCTCGAGTCCCTCATGTTCGGTATTACGATCGCAGTCGGAATCATGCCTGAAATGCTCCCGGTCATCATGAACTCTTCGCTTGCAAGAGGCGCTATCAACATGTCCCGCAAGAAGACGATCGTTAAGCGTCTGGGTGCGATCCAGACATTCGGCGAGATGGATGTTTTCTGCACCGATAAGACAGGTACTCTTACACAGGATGAGATCATCCTCGAAAAATACATGGACGTTCTTGGCCGTGAGGACAAGCGTATCTTGAGACATGCTTTCCTTAACAGCTACTTCCAGACAGGCCTTAAGAACCTGATGGATGTTGCCATCATAAACCGTGCCGAGAAGGAAGATCTGTCTTTCCTCAAGGAAGCATACGTAAGAGAAGACGAGATCCCGTTCGACTTTTCGCGCCGCCGCATGAGCGTCGTGCTTAAGGACAAGAACGGCAAACGCCAGCTCATTACAAAAGGTGCAGTAGAAGAGATCCTGTCCATCTGCTCGTTCATCGAGATCGACGGTGAAGTCAAGGAGATTTCTGATGAGCTTATCAAGAATGCGAAAAAGATCGCTGAAGAGAATAACCTCGAAGGTATCCGTGTTATTGCCGTAGCTCAGAAGAACAACGTTCACGGCGTTGATGTTTTCGGTGTTGAAGACGAGAGCGACATGGTACTCATAGGATTTGTAGGCTTCCTCGATCCGCCGAAGGAATCAGCAGGCAAGGCTATCGATGCTCTGAGAAATAATGGTGTCCGCACGGTCGTTCTTACGGGTGACTCCGAAGGTGTTGCCATCAACATCTGCGGTAGACTCGGATTTTCCACCGAGATGACACTGACCGGTGCAAAGATCGATGCGATGAGTGATGAAGAGCTTAAGGAAGCGTGCAAGAAGTGCGACATCTTCTCGAAGCTTTCTCCTTATCAGAAGCAGCGCGTGGTTAAGATGTTCCAGGCTAACGGCCATGTCGTAGGTTACATGGGCGACGGCATCAACGACAGCTTGCCCTTAAAGCAGGCAGACATCGGCATCTCAGTTGATAACGCTGTCGATATCGCGAAAGAAGTTGCCGACATCATCCTGCTCGAAAAGGATCTCATGGTCCTTGACGAAGGCGTTGTCGAAGGCAGAAGCACATTTGCAAATATGTCCAAGTACTTAAAGATGTCTGTCAGCGGCAACTTCGGAAACATGTTCTCCTTCCTGCCGTTCCTTCCGATGCTTCCGGTACATATCCTTGTGCAGAATCTCTTAAACGACTTCGCACAGCTCGGCATGCCTTTCGACCATGTCGAATCAAAGTACATCGAGAAGCCGAAGAAGTGGGACCTTGGCGGTATCAAAGGCTTCATGGTATCGTTCGGACTTTTGAGCACCGTGTTAGACGTTCTGTGCTTCCTCGTTTTGTGGTTCGTATTCGGATACAACAATCCTGATATGGCCGGATACTTCCAGTGCGGCTGGTTTATGTTCGGCGTTATCTCGCAGACGATGGTAATCCACACGATCCGCACACCGAAGCTTCCGTTCATCGGAGACAGGGCATCAGTCCAGCTCACGATATCGACTCTTGCGATAATCGCCGTAACGCTGCTTATCGGATTCACAGGCATATCAACACTGTTCAGCCTGCCGACGATGCCGATCTCATACATGCTCTGGCTTGCGATACTCATGCTCGTTTACATGGTCTTCGCTCAGATCATGAAGGTTATCTACATCAAGAGACACAAGGATTGGTACTGATACCTTTTCGGGAGATCGAAAACAATAATACTAAGGGCTGCCCCCGTCATGAGGACAGCCCTTTTCTTTATCTCGTGATACAATAATCTTTATTAAAAGCAGGGAGACTTACGGGCTGTATGGCAAAAGGAAATAAAAAAAGTTCAAAGGGAAAGAAAGTCTTAAAAGGGATATTGCTGACCCTTCTTATTCTTATTGCAGTTGTCCTTGTCGGCGCGAGGATATATTTCAGGGCGCCCGTAAGCGGTTATTACAAGGCTTCCGAGAAGGCTTTTGTTATTCCCGGACTTCTGGATAACATGACGCCTCAGGGATTTGATTACGACGAGGCTTCCGGTATGTATCTTATCGGAGGTTACCAGAAAGACCACAGCCCTTCGCGCATTTACCGCGTCGAAAAGGCGAGCGGCAAATCCAATGGCTATGTTGTTCTGGGTGATGAGGACGGCAATACGTTAAATCCCCACGCAGGCGGACTTGCGGTTCATGACGGATATCTCTTTGTGGCAGGCGATGAGGATGCGAGCATCTATATCTATAATCTCTCTGATGTGCTGAATGCCGGAAGCGGCGAAGTGGTGAAGAGAGAAGGCTTGTTCGAAACCGGTTATAAAGGTGACAAGGTAAATGTTGCCTGGATCTGCTTTTCGGAAGACCGCATGATAGTCGGTGAGTTCTACAGAGATCCGAACTACGTAACGCACGAATCCCATTGGATCACGACAAATACAGGCGAGGAGAACCGTGCTCTTGCATTGAGTTATAGCTTCAGCGATGATGAGAATTCTGTTTTCGGCATTTCCAAGATCCCTTCTGAGATGTATTCGATGCCGGGTCTTGTTCAGGGCATGACCGTAAAAGACGGAAAGTTCTGGATATCCCAGTCTTACGGAACGGCCAAGTCCACGATAAGATGCTACGATGTAACAGGGGCTGACCCCGTAGACTTCAGAGTGCAAATATATTCCGGCAGGGCAGAAGAAGATGTGTTTATTCCAATATATGCATTTGACAGCAGCACGGAGGTCGCATCTTTCGATGCTCCGCCGATGGCAGAAGAGATCATTTTCGTTGACGGAAAACTGATGATAATGAGTGAGTCTGCTTCCATGAAATATATCTTCGGAAATCTTACCGGCGGCAGATGGTGCTACGCGACAGATGTTGGGAAAGTGATTTAAGTAAGGAGCGGCGGATCATGTTTTATACGGATATTCCCGGAATCGATCTGGGCGAATACTTTGATAAGACTACCATCCTGGGTCAGGTGCTTGAATTCTTGATCTATACCGCAATCGCGGCGATCGTTACGACGATAGTGCTTGCGATTTATAACCACTTCGTAAAGAAGAAGCTCAGGGAAAAGAAGAACATCCAGATCCGTTTCACCCAGAACATAATCAGGGCGCTCATCATTGTCGTTGCGATAATCTGGGTCCTCATGAGCTCGACTGCAACTACAGACATCGGCAAGGTCCTCTTCCAGGGAACTGCCATAATCGGTGCGGTAATCGGTCTTGCCGCACAGCCCGTTATCGGCGATCTTTTCAGCGGAATTGCGATCAGCATCAACAAGCCTTTTGAGATCGGCGACAGGATCGAACTCGACAGCGGTCTCAAGGGAATCGTTATGGACATCACGATGAGACATGTCGTATTGAGAACGATCGATACGGTTGACGTCATAATCCCGAACAGCAAGATCAATTCGAGCACGATCACCAACATGAGCCACAACACAAAGATCAGATCGGTCCACATGAGATTTAACGTCGCATACGGAACCGACATCGAAAAGGCCATAAATGTTGTAAGGGATGCCGTTATCGAATCCGAATATTCCGAACCCGAGTGGAAGACAAAGGATTACGGTCCCGTATATTTCATTTCTTATGCAGACAGCAGCCTCGTTCTTGCAACGACTGTTTACTATAAGCCGACCAACGCGACAGAGTTCGTAATAAGCGACATCAACAAGCGCGTTTACGACGCATTCGCAAGAGAAGGCATCGAGATTCCGTTCAACTACGTCAATGTTGTCATGAAAAAGGACAATTGATCAGCCGGTAATTATCTCACCGTCAGCACCCGGAATGTCCCTTATTATCTCGCCTACGGCGGGTACGGAAATATGTCCCGACAAAGGGTTCTTGATGCTGATCACGGGAGTTGTTATCTCTGCTTCGACATCTGATCTCTCGAATGCCAGATCGCATTCTTCCATGCGGCAGTTTATTAGCTTTAATCCCTTGCAGTAGCACAGAGGCTGCGTGCCCCTGATCGTGCAGTTGATGAACGTCACGTTCTCGGAATACCAGGCAAGATATTCGCCGTTTATCACGCTGTCTTTAACGGTCACGTTCTTTGCGTGCCAGAATGCGTCTTTGGTATCGAATCTGCAGTTGTTAATCTCAACATTTTCGACGTACTGGAAAGAGTATTTTCCTTTGAGTTCCACGTTGTCGAAAACGATGTCCGAAGATCTCATGAGGAAGTATTCCGACTCGGCGGAAGTATCAGTCATCTTAAGGCCTTTTACGGACCAGCCGAACTCAGGTGAAATGATGGAAGATGAACTGATATTTACGTCAAAGCATTCGCGCAGTGCCTTTATGCCGTGAAGCTTTGAACCTGTGATGTCTATGTTGTCCGAATACCACATTGCGGCACGGCACTTGTCGGTCATTTCGGATGAAGAGATCTTAAGGCTGTGAACATGCCAGAACGGATATCTTAAGTTGAAATATGAATCTTCGACGGTGACATTACTGCTTTCTTTAAGAGCGCTCTCGCCGTCAGCGGGACCGTCAAAGCGGCAGTTTCTTACCGTGATGTCAGAGCTGCCGTATAAGGCGCGCTCCCCGTCCATTGTCATGTTTTCAATAAGATTCATAGACATTCCTTTCAAACCGGATATTGATGAAATCTTACTATCTCATGCCATATTCTGTATATCAGTTTTTCGTCAGTTTTGTTTTGACATGCACCAATAAAGTTTGTAGTATTGATTTAGTTTGTCCGTGCTAACAAGATGGCCGGCTTTTGTAAGAGGTTTTTACTAATGAAAAACAGCAGCGATATCGGCAAGTCAGCTGAAGACTATCTCGAGTCGATGATAATCCTCAAAGAGAAGAACGGTTATGTCCGTTCTATCGACATTGCGGGATTCCTGGGCGTTACGAAGCCCAGTGTCAGCGTTGCCATGAAGCGTCTGCGCGAGGACGGATATATCGAGATGGATAAGTCCGGCCTGATCACTGTTACTGACAAGGGCATGGAGATCGCAGATAAAATCTATACACGCCATAAGAAGCTCACGGATTTCTTTGTTTCACTCGGCGTAGACCCTGCTGTTGCCGAAGAAGACGCCTGCAGGATCGAACACGATCTGAGCGACGAGACATTCGATGCGATCTGCGCTCATATCGAGAAGTCCCGCTAAAGGCAATAAGTCAAAAAAAGACTAATATTCTGCTATTAACTGATATATACCGATCAATTTACTATGCTAAAATCTCATTATTGAGAAATGATTTATAAAGGAGATCACTCTATGGCATGTTTTCTGGTTCCCACAACTGAAGCTATCGTAACAACAGTAATCAAAAAAGTAGCTGACAACAAAGGATCTGACAACATCTTCATCAAGAAGATGGGCTGGCTCAATAATATGCTCTGGGGTGGTGCTGCGCTCCTTGCATTTGAACACGTATGGCACGGTGAAGTTACACCGTGGTTTCCTTTCCTTACTGCAGCCGCTGACCCGACAGAGGCAGCAGAGATGCTCCACGAGATGATGACGAGCGGAGTTGCAATGGCCGTCCTTGTAACTTTGGCGTGGGTCGTCATGGTGCTTGTGGCACAGGCAATCTCCAAGAAAAAAGCGCCTGCACAGGTCAAGGCTAAGGCATAAGGGAGATCCGCAAAATGACATTACTTATCACCGTTTTTGCTGCAGCAATCTCAACTATTCTCTGGTATAACTCCAAGTCTGATAAAAAGCTCGGCACACTCGCACTCATGTACTGGGGTGCAAGCCTTATGTGGCTTGTTGACGCAGTAGTCGAGTACATCGAACTTGGTGCTGAATTTTTCGAGCAGGCACCTGCAGACATGCTCAACGATTCTTATCTCGGACTTTGCGTAGTTGCTTTGGGCATCGTTATCTGGCTCATCGTTCTTTTCGTTAAGGACCCTGAGGGCAAGGTAAAGGCAATGCTCGCTTCAAAGTAATGGATATCTCAAAAGACATCCGAAATAAAGAAACTGCGCTCATTGAGCGAATTAAGGCCGCCGGGAAACTGGCGGTCGCTTTTTCCGGCGGAGTCGATTCCACATATCTCTTATACAAGGCTCACGAAGTCCTTGGTGATGACTGCATCGCCGTTACGGTGAAGTCCCGGGTCATCACGGATGAAGAGTTTGAATGGACCCGTCAGTTCTGCGAAAAGACCGGCGCCAGACAGGAAGTCGTTGACTTCGATGTTTTTGCCGTGCCGGAATTTGAGAGCAATCCGCCCGACAGATGCTATCACTGCAAGAGAAAGATCTTTGAGGGCATTAAGAATGCCGCTTCAGGATACGTGGTCGCCGACGGAAGCAATGTCGATGACACGGGCGATTACAGGCCCGGCATGCGCGCACTTAAAGAACTTGAAATAGTCAGCCCCCTGAAAGAAGCAGGTCTTACAAAGAGTGATATCCGCATGCTTTCAAAAGAAGCGGATCTTCAGACATGGGACCATCCTTCAGCTGCATGCCTTGCATCGAGATTTGCATACGGCAAAAAGATCACGGCAGAAGGTCTTGAGCGCGTTGCTAATGCCGAGAAGTTCATACGTGAAATGGGCTTTGAAGGGATCCGCGTAAGAGTGCACGGAAATCTCGCAAGGATAGAAGCAGCGCCTGATGACATTGCACTTCTTTCTTATGAACGCGCAAGGAAAGAAATATCTGAAGAACTCAAGCGTTTGGGCTTCAAGTATGTCACAATGGATATGGACGGTTACCGCACGGGCAGCATGAATGAGGTTTTGTGATCATGAGTGACGCAAGAGACATTTTGGAGAAGGTTGCGAGCGGGGAGATGACTCCCGAAGAAGCCGAGCTTCAGCTTAAGATGAAGCCTTTTGTCGATCTGGGGTTTGCCAAGCCCGACCTTCACAGAGGCATAAGACAGGGCGTTCCCGAAGTCATATTCGGCGAAGGAAAAACGGCTGAGCAGATAGATAAGATCACGACAGCTCTCCTTGAAGGCGGCCAAAAGACCGTTCTCATTACAAGGCTTTCTGAAGAAAAAGCCGCTGAACTTAACGTAGACATCAAATACTATAAGGAAGCGCGCATCGGCGCTGCGGGAATCATCCCGGAGCCTGACGCGAAAGGCACCATCGTTGTCGCAACGGGCGGCACTTCCGATCTTCCCGTCGCGGAAGAGGCGGCTGTCACGGCCGAGCTTTTGGGCAACAAGGTTACCCGTGTTTACGACGTCGGCGTATCAGGCCTTCACAGACTTCTCTCGCATAAAGAGGAACTCATGGCGGCAAGCGTCGTCATTGCGGTCGCAGGCATGGAAGGCGCTCTGGCAAGCGTTATCGGAGGTCTTGTTGACTGTCCCGTAATAGCGGTCCCCACAAGCGTTGGATACGGCGCATCTTTTGAAGGAATCACGGCGCTTCTTGCAATGCTCAATTCATGCGCAAGCGGCGTCACTGTAGTCAATATCGACAACGGCTTCGGCGCAGGCTATTCCGCCGGCATGATCAACCACATAGGAGGTTAAGAATGAAGACTCTTTATATCGAATGCAATATGGGTGCGGCAGGCGACATGCTCCTCGCATCACTGGCTGAACTTACGGGAGACGTCAAAGCCTGTGAGGAAAAGCTCAATTCCCTGGGAATCCCTGATGTCACTTATAACTTCGAAAAGAGCGTCAAGTGCGGCATAGAAGGCACTCATGCACGCGTTGTTGCCCTGGGCGTCGAAGAGGATGAACACCTTCACGAGCATACTCACGAGGGCCATACCCATACACATGAGCACGGGCATCACGATCCTTCTCGCGAGGAACTCGAAAACGGACACACTCATGAACATGAGCATTCTCATGAACACCACCACGATCACGAACATGAACATGACCACGAGCACCGTCATCACCATGCCCACATGAGTGATATTGAGAATATCATCAACAGCCTCAATGTTTCGGAGAAGGTTAAGCAGGATGCACTTGCGGTATACGGCCTGATCGCAGATGCCGAGAGCAAGGCTCACGGCAAGCCGGTTTCCGAGATCCATTTCCACGAAGTCGGCACAATGGATGCAGTTGCAGATATCGTAGGAGTCTGCGTTCTTTTAGAGCAGATCGCTCCTGACAAGATAATAGTTTCTCCTCTGGCCACAGGTTACGGCCAGGTAAGGTGCGCTCACGGAATCCTTCCGGTACCTGCACCCGCAACGGCAAGCATTATCGAGGGCATTCCCACATATAGCGGTGATATCGAAGGTGAGCTTCTCACACCCACGGGTGCTGCGCTTCTTAAGCATTTTGCAGACAGCTTCGGTCAAAGACCCGTCATGGCGATAGAGAAGACCGGCTACGGCATGGGCAAAAAGGACTTTGCCAAGGCAAACATGCTCAGGACCTTCATCGGCAGCACGGAAAGCGAGGGCGATAAAGTCATCGAATTCAAGTTCAATGTTGATGACATGACCGGCGAAGAGATCGGATATGCGACAGGCGTTCTGATGCGGGAAGGCGCTCTTGATGTTTACACGACCGCTGTCGGCATGAAGAAAAACCGTCCGGGAATCCTTTTCACGGTGCTCATAAAGCCCGAAGACAAGGAAAAGTTCGCAAAACTGGTTTTCGAGAACACCACGACGATAGGCATCAGATATAACGAAATGGACAGATTCAGGCTCGCAAGGCGTGAGGAAAAGGTCATGACCAAATTCGGCGAGGCCCGCATAAAGATCACAGAAGGCTTCGGCGTTATGAAGGCAAAACCTGAATATGATGACGTAAAAGGTATGCTAAATCACGAATAATTTCTCAAATTTTTCTGTTGAGATTTGCGAAAAGCATGTTTATTATTGAGAGATAAATCTTATCTTCTAATAAAACAGGGGTAGTTTTAATGAATAAGAAAAGCGGAAAGGTGCAGAACAAAAGCGGTTCTTCTAAAGAAAAGGGAACCGAACTGATGCCTTTGAATAATAAAAAGAAATCCGAAGAGAATAGTTTTACCGAATTCAAGGATGCTCCGGCTAAGACTGAGGTCAAGGACACACCCAAGGATTCATCCAAAGAAAAGGTGAAGGCTCCGGCAAAGAGCGCTGAGCCTGCCAGGAAAAAACCAATAGTACCTATCATAATTGCCGCAGCAGTACTTATCGTGGGCGGAGTCTTATTCTTCGTTCTCGGCCGCAACGGTGACGCGCCCATCGAGAACATATTTGTTTCCGATATCGAAGTCACTATGGCTGACGGCACTGTCCAGACCATGAATGCCAATGCAGCATTTGAAGAGCTCTCCACAGACAGATTCTTTAAGGGAATCGTAATTGACGGTGTTGATGTCGGCGGCATGACCAAGGACGAAGCTTACGAGGCAGTCACAAAGACACTTCCCGAGAATCCCGAAGAGATCTGCGTAAAGCTTAAGCTCGCAGGAAAGACTCTTATCCCTAACTTTACCGACGTAACAGTTGAGTACAACACACGTGAAGTCATCGACACGGCGTTTGCAATGTACAGACCTGTCAGCGAGAAGGACCTCAACAAGCTTAAGGAATGCTACAACGGTGTCCAGCAGCTCAAGAACAACAAGCAGACATTCGAATCTTCTTACACAATTAAGGTAAACGGCGTACGCGAGACTGTAGAAAAGGTCCTCAAGATCTATGTTGATGAATATTCAGAGTACAGAGACGCTTCCATCGTAGAGTTCGACCTTGAGCACCGCGAGTTCATCATCGAGAAAGAGAAGACAGGCTACGATATCGACGTTGAAACAGCCGTAAAGGAAGTTGAAGCACTTTTCGAAGCCGGCACTTATACCGGAACAGTAACGGTTCCTGCCGAGATAAGAGAACCTGAAGTTACTGAGGCAATGCTCAGAGAGGAATACGGCCTTATCGGTGAGCAGACCACGATCACAAACGAAGTCGAGAGCCGTAACGTCAATATCAGCCAGGCTTGTTCAAACATCAACGGTACTGTGCTCGAACCCGGTGAAGTATTCTCCTTCAACGAGGTAGTCGGCCAGAGAACCATCGAAAACGGATTCCAGGCTGCCACGGTTATTTCCGGCGGTCAGTACGAGCAGGATCTCGGCGGCGGTATCTGCCAGGTCAGCGGTACTCTCTACAATGCAGCTTTGAGATCAAACCTCAAGATCATTGAGCGCCACGGCCACGCATGGCCTTCCGATTACATCGATCCGGGTCTTGATGCCACGGTTGACTGGCCTTCAACAGACATGAAGTTTGAGAACGATTCTGATTACCAGATAATCATCGTTGCATGGTGGGATCCTGATGACTATTCCTGCAATGCCCAGATCTACGGCAAGAAGCTTCCTGACGGACAGCACATTGAGACAGAAGCAGAGATCGTAAGCCAGTACACACCGGGTCCGGAATATACCGAATATGTTGAAGACTGGGATATGCCTGTAGGAGAGACCAAGGAACTCCGTCACTCATACGACTGCATTACCGCTTACGCATATAAGGTATGGTATGACAGGGACGGCAATGAGATCGACAGAGAATACTACAATTCAACATATTACAAGCCGTACGGAAGACGTGTAGCAGTCGGTGTAGTAAGAGATGACGGCACCTATGCATCCATCGATCACGAAACGGGTGAGGTACTGCCGGAACCTACACCGGAGCCCGCAACTCCTACACCGGAGCCGGTACCCGATCCGACAACACCAACGCCTGATCCGCCGACACCCGATCCGCCTACGCCGGATCCGAATACAACTCCGGACCCTAATCCGCCGCCGGCAACCTGATATCAAATCAATAACAAAGAGAGTGTTTAGATAACACTCTCTTTTTTTGCAATTATAAAGCTCCCGCGAAAGGACAGGCCGGGAGCTTTATGTTAGGTAATATATATCAAACAAACGATTGATATCTTTTTAAGTGTAGTAGTTGTTTTTATTAAGCTGTCTTGATGAATACCATGTTCTCTGCGATGCTCTCGTTGTAGTCGTCCCATGTGAATCCGTCATAGCTGAATAAGAAGATGCCGTTGCCGTCTGTGTAGCAAACTTCTTCGCACTCTGCTTCGCCGTCTGCTGCATAAGTGATGACCTTCTTGACGCCGTTAGTATAAAGGATGCTCTCTGTATCTTCGTTGTACTTGCCTGTTAATCTCCAGATTACCTTTGTGTCTGCTGAATCGCCCCAGACTACTTTGATCATTACGTTATCGGGATCTGCTGCGTTGATCGTGACTGTTGCTCTGCCGCTTGCATATTCACCTGTGATCTCTGCTGCTGTCTTATGAGCGGGCTCTGTGATCTCTGCTGTGGGTTCTGTAACTTCAGGCTCTGTTGCTTCAGGTACTGCTGTGGGAACGGGTGTTGCCGTAGGAGCGGGAGTGGATGTGGGAACAGGTGTAGCTGTAGGAGCCGGAGTAGATGTGGGCTTTACAGGCTCAGCTGTTGTTTCTACCGGGTCTCCGGGGAGGATCGTTGTGCATACTTCCTCAACGGAATTACCGAACTTGAAGACCATTCCTGTTGCGATGTTCTCTTCGAAATCGTCCCATGTGATACCGTCATAGCTGAATACGAAAACGCCTTTGCAGCCGACGGAGAGGAGTTCCTCAGAGATCGTGTCACCCTTTTCATTGAGTGTGATGACCTTCTTGATGCCGTCGTTGTAAACTACGCTTGTTGACTCTTCATCGAAGGCGCCGCTCATGGTCCAGACTGCCTTGGTGTTATAGCTGTCGCCCCAGACTACTGTGATGTTTGCGTTATTTGTGCCTTCGGGTTCAACAGTGATGCAGGCTCTGCCGCCGTAGTAATTGCCGGTGAAGTTCATTACGGGGTTCTGACCGTCGTTGATCTCTTTTGTTACCTTTGTTGTGACTGTTTCGCGGTTTACGACAGGTGCTCCTGCCTTCTGCTTTGCTGCGTTTCTGATTGCGCAAGCTGATACTGTGACTGTTGCTGCGAGCATTGCTGCTGAAGCGAGGAGGATGATTGAATTCTTTTTCATTTTGTTTGTCCTTTCTTTTTTGCCTTCCGGCGATTTGTTTTGTTTGATGGCTTCATTATGTCGTCTGCGAAATGGGCAAACAATCAGTAATCACGGGGCTTTCCGTTGCTTATTCAACACTTGGAACACGTGGTGTTGCCGAACGCGAAAAAAGTCAGAAAAAACATAATCTGAAAAAATTACGATAATCCTATTGACAAGGTGGGTTTAACCGATTATCATATGCGAAAATCATTGCAAGAGAGGAGGACGGAAGTTATGTACGACCACAAGTTCTATTTCCAGTCATTAGTTCGCAGTAACTTCCGTTGTGGACGAATGTGTTGTTCTTGTTCAAACAGCCGCTGTTCCGACAGCACAACTATAACTATTTGAATTAAGAAAGGAAAACACAATTATGTCCAACTATAAATTTGAAACTCTCCAGCTCCACGTAGGCCAGGAACAACCCGATCCCGCATCCGATGCACGTGCAGTGCCGATTTACGCAACAACTTCTTACGTTTTCCGTAACTCAGCTCATGCAGAAGCACGTTTCGGACTTGCAGACGCAGGCAACATCTACGGCAGACTTACAAACTCCACACAGGGCGTTTTCGAAGACAGAATCGCAGCTCTTGAAGGCGGCGTTGCAGGTCTCGCAGTTGCTTCCGGCGCAGCAGCAATCACATATGTAATCGAAGCTCTTGCAGTTAAGGGTGAGCACATCGTAGCTCAGAAGACGATCTACGGCGGTTCCGAGAACCTTCTCGCACACACACTTCCCCTTTATGGTATCGAGACAACATTCGTCAACATCCATGATCTGGACGAAGTAAAGGCTGCTATCAGACCTAATACAAAGGCTCTCTACATTGAGACATTCGGCAACCCTTCATCTGACATCCCGGATATCGAAGCACTTGCTAAGATCGCTCACGAGGCAGGCATCCCGCTCGTTATCGACAACACATTCGGTACACCTTACCTCATCAGACCTATCGAGTACGGTGCAGACATCGTAGTTCACTCTGCTACAAAGTTCATCGGCGGCCACGGCACTACATTGGGCGGCGTTATCGTTGATTCCGGCAACTTCGACTGGGCAGCTTCCGGCAAGTATCCCTGGATCTCTGAACCCAACCCCAGCTATCACGGCGTTAAGTTCACAGATGCAGCAGGCAAGGCAGCATTCGCAGTTTATATCAGAGCTATCCTCTTAAGAGATACAGGTTCTTCCATCTCACCTTTCGCAGCATTCCTGCTCCTCCAAGGCACAGAGACTCTGTCCTTGAGACTTGAGCGTCACATCGAGAATACAAAGAAGGTGTTGGACTTCCTCACAAATCATCCGAAGGTAGAAAAGGTCTTTCATCCTTCACTTGCAGATCATCCGGATCACGAAGTATATCAGAAGTACTTCCCTAACGGCGGCGGCTCCATCTTCACATTCAACGTAAAGGGCGGCAAGAAGGAAGCATTCGACTTCATCGACCACCTCGAACTGTTCTCACTCCTTGCTAACGTTGCTGACGTTAAGAGCCTTGTTATCCACCCGGCAAGCACAACACACTCACAGCTTTCCGAGGAAGAGCTCAACGACGTAGGCATCTATCAGAACACGATCCGTCTCTCCATCGGTACAGAGCACATCGATGACATCATCGCTGACCTCGAGAACGGTTTCGCAGCAATCTGATTTCCAAATAAAGCGATATAATACTATTTAGCAGTTACAACAGGAGGACTATCTATGTCTAAGGTTTATACATCAGCAGACCAGCTTATCGGCAGAACACCGCTTCTTGAGCTCACACACCTCGAAAAGTCTTTGGGCCTTGAAGCAAAGCTCGTTGCAAAGCTTGAATATTTCAATCCCGCAGGAAGCGTTAAGGACCGTATTGCTAAGGCCATCATCGAAGATGCAGAGGCTTCCGGCAGACTTAAGGAAGGCAGTGTCATCATCGAGCCTACAAGCGGAAACACAGGTATCGGTCTTGCATCCGTTGCAGCTGCTAAAGGATATCGTCTCATCATCACAATGCCTGAGACGATGAGCGTTGAGAGAAGACAGCTTATCAAGGCTTACGGCGCAGAGTTAGTTCTCACAGAGGGCGCAAAGGGAATGAAGGGTGCCATCGCAAAGGCTGAGGAACTCCAGAAGGAAATTCCGAACAGCATCATCGCAGGTCAGTTCATCAACCCCGCAAATCCTAAGGCTCACAAAGAGACGACAGGTCCTGAAATCTGGGAAGACACAGACGGCGAAGTTGATATCTTCGTTGCAGGTGTAGGCACAGGCGGAACAGTTACAGGTGTAGGTGAATATCTTAAGGAGCAGAAGGCTTCCGTTAAGGTTGTAGCTGTTGAGCCTGCAGATTCTCCCGTTCTGAGTAAGGGCACTGCAGGAAGCCATAAGATCCAGGGTATCGGCGCAGGCTTCGTACCTGAAGTTCTCAATACCGGTATTTACGATGAGATCATTCCTGTTTCCAACGACGATGCTTTTGCCACAGGCAAGCTTTTAGGCAAGAGTGAAGGCGTTCTCGTGGGAATCTCATCCGGTGCAGCTCTCTGGGCAGCCATCGAACTTGCTAAGCGTCCCGAGAATAAGGGAAAGACAATTGTAGCATTGCTCCCTGACACAGGTGACCGCTACCTCTCAACACCTCTTTTCCAAGACTGATAAAATCATATGCCATAAAATACAAAACGTCCGTTCTCCTTATGCGAGGGCGGACGTTTTTAATTTCCTCCGGATTATTTACATATTTCAACTGAATCAGACAATACCCGCTAAAATCCCTTTGTTATAATCCGAGTATCTTAATCAGAGATTAGTCAGGAGGTACTGCTATGAGCATTGATTTAAGTAAGATGCCGAAGATCGGTTTTGGCCTTATGAGACTTCCGGAAACAAACGGAGTCATTGATCTCGACAAGGTCTGCAAAATGGTAGACGCATATCTCGATGCCGGATTCAATTACTTCGACACGGCATATGTTTATCACGGCGGTAACTCCGAGAAGACCGTCAAGGAAGCGATCATCAAGCGCCATCCGAGAGATTCCTTCACCATCGCTACAAAGCTTCCCGCATGGAGTATCCATTCATTTGAAGACAGGGATAAGATCTTTGAAGAGCAGATGGAAAGATGCGGAGTAGATTACTTTGATTTCT
>CAJOJI010000054.1 GCA_905234715.1 uncultured Saccharofermentans sp. | reverse complement strand
GAAACTTTCGGGGAAAATCGCAAGCCTTATCTTTAGCATCCTTCTTATATCGGGTGCAATGATTCCTTCATTCGTATTCACGGATTACGAGGGTCTTCCCGTTAACGGACCTTACGGGATAAAGCAGAGCAATGCGATCCTTGTTGATAAGAGCAGAATCGAAGAATTCGAAAATGACGGTTCCTTCAGAGAAGTTCCCGTTTACTTCTTCTATCCTGAGACTGCAGGCGACGGCGAAAAGTTTCCTCTGGTAGTCTTCTCACACGGCGCATTCGGATACTATCAGAGCAACGCTTCAACATATCTTGAGCTTGCAAGCCAGGGATATGTTGTCGTAAGTCTTGAGCACCCTTATCACTCGTTCTTCACCAAAGATACAAATGGAAAGACGATCACGGTTGATCCTGAATTCATCAACAGCGTAATGAATGCAAATGGTGACGCAGCCGAGGAACAGATCTATGAAGAATCGGTCAAATGGATGAAGCTCCGTGTAAACGACATGAACTTTGCACTCGATGAATTAAAGAAAGGCGCAGACGGAAAAGATACTGCTGATTACCGGTTTGCAGATGATTCGTCAAAGACCGGTACGCTCGAAGCATTAAGCCTCATTGATACTGATAAGATCGGCGTCATGGGACATTCAATGGGAGGCGCAACGGCTGTCGAAATCGGCAAGGAAAGAGATGACATCGATGCTGTTATCGACATTGACGGAACGATGCTCGGTTCGATAATCGGAGCTGAAAACGGTAAATACATTATCGAAGACGTTGAGTATCACGTACCGCTTTTCGAGCTGAAAAATGCGGACAGTTATTATGAACTGACCGAGATCGAGAAAATGGATTATCCTTATCCGAACTTCACGATAAGAGACAATGCAGATGTTTACTACGGCACATATTTTGAAGGCTCGCTGCACATGGATTATACGGATCTTCCGCTCTTCTCGCCTTTCCTCGGAAAACTTCTCGGATCAGGCGACGTCGACAACGCTTACATGATGGAACAGGTAAACTCACTTGCGGTCAAATTCTTTGATTGCTATCTTAAAGGAGAAGGTCAGTTCTCTGTGAACGAATCTTATCCCGGAGTCAGATAATGAACATTAACGTTAAGAAGATCGGCGAGACCGAAGAAGAATATATCGAGATCGGCTGTCACGTGCGTGACGGCCGCATCAACGATATCGTCAGGTTTGTAGAAAACCTGGACGGCAACATAAGCGGCACCAAGGGAGAGAAGAAATATGCGATCCCCGTGACCGAGATCTTCTATATCGAATCAGTCGACAATAAGTCTTTCATATACTCATCAAAAGACTGCTATGAGACCACGGGAAAGCTCTATGAATTTGAAGAGCTTTTAAAGGGCAGGAATTTCTTAAGGATCTCAAAGTCTGTCGTGCTGAACATCATGAAAGTTGAATCGATCAGACCGGCACTGAACGGAAGATTCAGCTGCATTCTCCGCAACGGCGAAGAGGTAATCATCTCGCGAAAATACGTTAATGCATTCAAGGAATTCATCTCGAAGAAGGTATAAGACATGAAGGAACACATAAAAGACAACCTGATGAATTTCTTCATCATAGTCACGCTGGTAAATATAGTTATTTTCATATGCGGATCATTATTCGCACCCGATCAGAAAATTACTTATTCTGCTTTTCTTGTCCCGATCTTAGACGGCCTTCTCGGAATTATTCCGGGCCTTGTCATGTACTCAAAGCGCGAACTTACGTTAAAGCAGATGATAGTAAGAAACGTGATCCAGCTTTTGTCAATAGAACTGATAATCCTGTTATTCACATTCGGAGCATCAGGTTTAAAGTTTCAGAACCTGACCCTTATCACTGCGGAAGCCGTATCGATCGCAGTCATATTCGTGCTCGTGATCGTTATCAGATTTTTCTTCGATAAGAAAAGCGCGAAAATAATGACCGCCGATTTAAAAGCGTTCCAGGAATCTTTAGCGGCAAAGGAAGATCAGAAGTAAGTTTTTACTTTATAAGATCTGCAATAAAAGTCAGATATTTTCTGTGATCGAAGATATCTTTTCCTTCCATCATGTAAGCGGCAAAGAGATGCTCTTTTGCAGCCTGAAGTTCGCCCGTCTCGTAAAGGCATTCGCCGTAGCGGAGTCTTATGAACGGATTGCCGACTTCCTCATATTCGGTCATGAGCTTGCGGAAATATTCAAGCGCGGTGCCGTAGTCCTTGAGCATGAAATGACCGTCACCGATCGCTGCAAGTGTCCAGACTGATGCATCCCAGTTTGTCTTGGGTTCGGGAATAAGATCGAATGCTTTGTTGTACTCTTCGATGGCTTCCTTGAAGCGGCCCTTCTCGAAAAACTTCTCGCCGCTGTCGGTGTGATACGTTATCTCTTCAAACAACTTGTCATCAAGTTCCATGGTGTACTCCTTTTCGCTGTGTCATGAAATGAAACTGGGTTCAATGAACTCCACGCCGTTTCTCAAAAGTTCTTCGATGAAGATCTTATAGTATTCGGGAACGAGATCTTCAGTATCGTCGTGTGCGTGGAGAAGGATCAGATGGTTGGTGCCGTCTTTGAGTATGGGTGCGCCATCTTCGGGTTCGGGATCGTGGATGCGCTTCATTACGTCATCAGGACCGAAGCCTCTGCCCTGACGGATATTGTATTCGGCAAAATCGAAAGTCCAGAATGTGTCGATGTCTTTGTCGTGACCTTCAGCTTTCCAGAAAGGATAATCAAACTTCGTATCATCGACTTTGTCGAAACCTTTCTCTGAAAGATATTTCTGTATCTGCTCTTTATTCGCTCCGCCCTTGTCGCCGTATGGGAAACGGAAAGGTCTGTATTTTCTTTCAACACCTGCTTCGCTGTAGAACTTATTCAGGGTCTCTTCGTTCTTTTCGATCTCACAAACGGCCTCTTCAAAACTTATCTCCGAAAAGTGCGGATGGGTATAACTGTGGTTGCCGACGATCATGCCGTGCTGCAGTGCATAGATAAGTTCTGCAGGATGATTTTCTGCCCACTCGCCTACCATGAACATTATGGCGTGAATGTTTTTCTCATTAAGATAATCAACTATCGCAGGTGTATTCTCTGATGAAACATCATCTATCGTAAGTAATGCTCTTATCATTTGCCGTGTCCTTTTTTACTTTGTATTGAGGATACTGAATTCTTCCTCTTCTATCAATTCCATGAGTTCTTTCTGGCGGAGAATTATATCCGTCTCGCTCATGGAATCGTTCTCTTCATCATCAAGTGCCTCACCGGAAGTTCTCGGTGCAGGTTTCTTCTCCTGTTCCTTCAATTGTGCCCTGTACTGGCGGGTATGGGACAGCAAGGCCGGATTATAGTAGTCCGTATCAGATGCAAACAGATCCAGGATATCGAGCACGATATTTCCTGCCAGAGTATCTACAGGCTTTGACCATTCATTGTCATAGACATGCTCCGGCGGAGTGTCGAGATAGTCTGTCAGGAGTTCATCAAGATTTTTCACCGGAGGATGGGCAGCTTCCTTTATGCGCCTGGTCCTCTCCTCGTTGTACACCTCTTCGGCATCCATCTTTGCAAATGCGGACTGCGGCTTGTTCTTTGGAACAGCAGGTTTTATCTTATGACGGAATGCCTGCATGTCGGTACCTGAGAGGCGGAGAGCCAGTGTGCAATACTCGAGCATGTGCATTATCAGTTTGTTCTTCCGGCCCGAAAGGAGCTTTGCGAGCTTATCCACATCCTCACGGTCGGCAAACATCTTAACAGCTGTCTGGTCTAAAGAGATCTTCTTTAAAAGCTCTTTGGAACTCTTTGTCCGATAGCAGCATAAAAGCTTCAGAAGACCATGCTGGGGACCGGGCTTTTCCGTGCCGTTTATGATCCTTATCGCCTCGTCAAAACGTCCTTCTTTTGCTAAATCTTTTGCATCTGCAAATGTGCCCGGAACTGAATCTTCGGGTAATGCAAAATCATTTCCGCAGTATGTACATACAGTTTTACCGTTAAAACTGTCAGTTTTCATCAGGTATCCGCAGACCGCGCAGTGTTCTTTCATATCCATCCCCCTTATGCGAAATCAGCCATCCAGCCGAAATGAAGGACATCTTCCGTGGGACCGTCGCAGAAAACATATATCCATTTGCCGTATTCTATCTCTATATCTCCGTTGTTGATGAGGTCAGGCTCCCTGGATTTCAGGGCTTCGATCTCTTCATCAGTCAGCTCATCATCCACGACATAGATACTCCATTGGGAGTCTTTTTCGTCGTTATTGGCAACATAGAAAGACACTTCAGTGTCCGCTGTGATCTTTTCGGAATAATATCCCTTCTCAAGGACTTTGGCGGAGGTAACTTTATAATCGAACCCGGCAGGTTCGGCCGGAAGATCTGTTTGGAATGGTTTTTTCGAGCATGATGCCAGAACAAGAAGCGTCAGCATCAGCGAAAACAAGATTACAGTTTTTCTCATATTATCCCCTCCATAATCTGAAAATTATTATAACACGCGTGCGAAAAGGCTTTGTTATAATATGCAAAAGCTATGGGACATTTGGTGTCCCATCCCCGAAAACAAGGCATTTGCTCGTTTTGTGTCCTGTTTTTCGAGGCCGCTTGAAGCTAGACTCAAGCCATCACTCAAGGAGGCATACGGAAATGGATCAGCAGAAGATCGGTGAATTTCTCAAGACACTTCGAAAGGAAAACAATCTTACTCAGGAAGATCTTGCAGATAAGATGAACGTCTCAAGAAGAACAGTCTCAAGATGGGAGACGGGAAGCAATCTTCCTGACCTTTCCATTCTGGTTGAGCTTGCAGATCTTTACGATGTCGACATGAGGGAAATCTTCAACGGCGAAAGGAAAAACGAGACAGTGGATAAGGATCTTAAAGAAACAATGCTCATGGCGGCAGATTATACTGACGACAACATGAAAAAGGTAATGAAGAGAATGCAGCTGATGTTCATCGGCGCGACGGTATGCGGAGCGCTCTACATCCTTCTTCTCTTCATCGGACCTGATATTGAAACAGGTATCTCCGGCATGCTCTATGGCATGCTCCACGGCGGACTTTTGGGAATAATGTTCGGCATGCTGATACTTGGTATCTTCATAACCGACAAGAACTTCCGCAAGGTAACCGAATGGAAGCGCTCCAAGCTCTCCAAGCTCAATAAGACAGACAAGTAATTCCAGGAGTACAACATGATAAACACTAATGAGATAACGAACAAAAAGTTCGCTGTATTTATGACGGCCGCATTTTTGGCGGCATACATTCCCCTATCGATCGCAGGAATCGTCTATAAGGGCGGCAACACTCTTCTCTGCCTGTTCCTTTTCAGGTTCGTGGCAATATTCATTCCGCTTATTGCGGTATTGGTATCGGGCCTTCCTTTTAAGAAGCTCGGATGGAAGCCGAAGTTCAAGTTTAAGTACTTTATCGCTTCCCTGATCGGCCCCCAGCTCTTAAGCTGGATCGGCGCAGTAATATTCTTCCTTCTTAACAGGGATGCATTTGAAGTAAGCCTGGACGCATATCTGGCGATGGTACCTGAAGAGACAGCAGCGCTCTTTGAGCAGTCCTCCATCAACCCTTATTCGTTCCTCATAGCAATGACGGTAATGTCGCTTACATTCCTTCCCATCTCACAGATCCTGCCGAGCCTCGGTGAGGAAGCAGGCTGGAGAGGCGTCATGTACCCTTATCTTAAGGGCAAGTTCGGTCCGGTCATAGGAAGACTTATAGGCGGCGCTCTCTGGGGAATCTGGCACTGGCCTTTGGTAATTCTCGGAAACTACTTCTATGAAGGCGATTACTTCGGCAAGCCTTTCCTTGGCCCTATCATGATCTGCATCGCTCTTTGCGCATTCGGCATCGTTATCGACATCGCTTACGAAAAGACGGGATGCATCTGGATCCCTTCACTCATTCACGCTTCAATGAACTCTTCCGCTATTCCTCTCATGTTCATGCTCAAGAGCGGAAACCAGCATCTGTCGATCCTTGGCCCCAACTGCTTCGGACTTCTGGGATGCCTTCCTGTTATCGTACTGGCATTGGTACTTCTTTTCGCAAAAGGAAAGAAAACAGCCTGAAATTCAATACGGTGCATACCGCGGCCTATAGACGTGACAGCTCTCTCAGCAGGTGCTTATCGTTGATGCAAAGCGGTATGTGCCGTCCTCATATTCGTAGATAAAGTAATCGTGGAAAGCGTTGTAAGTATAGACCTTATACTTGTCAGGCGCTGAATCCTTATCAAGAAGCGGCAGGGATCCTGCAACCGCATATCTCTTGACCGAAACGCCTTTCATATCTTCCGACTGCTCCGGAGTGATGTTCTCCAAAGTATATGTGACAGCTTCCGTGCAGCCGGGAACTGCTTCGCACATCTCTTCCACACTGTTGTACTTATATGTCTCGATCAGATATTCTGCATCGCGCATCCCCTTGTCAGCACTGCGCTCAAGACAGTCAGCCAGCCCGGGATATAAAGCTCTGCAGCTGAAATCCTCTTTCTCTTCCATGGTCATGGTCTCATGTACGTCCCATTTGAAAGCGTTAACGTAATTGCGGATGAACATAAATATAAGTGCGCCGAATAAAAGTCCGATGCTCAGGAAGATGCCCAGACCTATAGCAAAACCTTTTTTCATCTCTTCGTTCTCCTATAACAGAATTACCATGGTTGAGGTTATATTAGCACGGGTTATATTGTTTTTCAATCACTTTTTATTGTTTTTCGATAAAATTGCTTGAGTGGCAGATTATTGTCCGGCAAAGAAACAGGGTGCCTCAATAACCTGAGACACCCTGTCCTGTATGGAGAATCGGTTTTGAATTATCAGTTCATTGCCTTGATCTCTACGTTGTCGAGGAAAAACGGGCTCATGTCGGAACTCTCGAAATAGATCGTGAGTGTTGCGCCTTCTTCGATCTCGAAATCGCCTTCGCCGAGTACCCATTCGTCAGTACCGGTCTGAACTTCAGCGATGTTAGGCCATGTGCCGTCGATGTCAGCCGTGCACTTGCAGACATCTGCCTTGGACTTGATCGCGAAGCTTACGTGGATAACGTGGCCTGCATACTGTGAAACGTCGATTGAATATCCGTCGTACTCAGCATAGCCTTCTGTGTTCTGGAGGCAGTAGTTGCTGTTGTATCCGCCTTCAACGATCTTCTGAACTGAGCTGTATCTCGGTCCGCCGATGAACTTCTGATCCTCGTAGTCCTCTACGAAAGGAGTTGTGTCGGATACGGGCTCAACATAGTCAGCGGGCTTCTGTACGTCACCGCCGTTAACAGCGCACATAACGCCTTCGTAAGCCGGCTTGGGTGAAAGGTTGCCGTAGAAGAGCAACGGCTTTGTTGCAGACTTCCAGCTCATGTCATCCGTAAGGCCCCAGACAGTTACGCACTCGATCGGTACGCCTGCCTTGTCAGCTTCGATAATGGCTGTGAAGAACTTCTTCATGTAAACACCCTGGTCGTACATAGGGTTAACGGACTTGGGTGCCTGAACGTCGAGCTCTGTGATGTGGATAACAACACCAAGTTCATCAGCATATCTCTTTGCAGCCGCAACATAGTTGTCGACATTGAGGCCTGAGCTGATGTGGCTCTGCATGCCCATACCGTCGATGTTGCCTGCGTCTGCGATGGGCTTGAGCATCTTGAGGATGTCTTCCTGCTTGGATGTCTGATACTCGTTGTAATCGTTATAGAAGAGTTCAACACCTGCAGGTCCGTGCTTTCTTGCGAATTCAAATGCCTTTTCAACGTAGTCGTCACCAATTGTCTGCTTCCAGTAACAGTCTCTCATTCCCCCATCATCTGCGGCCGCTTCATTGACTACGTCCCAGGCATAGATAACGCCGGGATAATTCTCTTCGCACCATGTCATTACTGCTGCGATGTAGTTTTCCATTCTCGTAAGCATAAGATCTCTGCTTGCGAGTGTTCCGTTGACATCATAGTTCTCATAGAAGAGCCATGAAGGTGTCTGTGAATACCAGACAAGAGTATGTCCTCTCATCTGGATGCCGTTCTCTTTGCAGAAGTCCAGGATGGGCTTTGCCGCATCGAAATGAACGGCAGGGCACTCATTGTACTTTGCGGGATCAGCAAGTGTTGTTGCTGCATCAAGAACGTTCTCAGGCTTGAGTTCGTTTTCAGGTGTTACTGAATTGAACTGAGTCTGGATGAGCTTTCTGAATCCGTCGTTGGGATTTGTCATTACGGTTGCAGGAGAAGCAACACCGAACTTGAAGTAATCGGAATAAGCAGCTGCAAGTGAAGCTGTCTTTGTGGGATCCTCAAGTGACTCAACAGGTACGCCTGTGAGGTTGTTGAATTCGCCTTCAATGCTTACCGTGAAAGAAGTAACAGTGTAATCTCTTACATCGTTTGCTTCGAGATAGATCAATGCGTTCTCTGCGTTTGCAGGGATCTCGACTGTTCCGGAGATATCGACAACGCCGGATTCATTCGGCTGTCCGCCGGCAATGTTTACGTAGGTTACGTTTCCGAAGATCTCATATCTCATGGAGAGAGTAAGAGAGTCGTTTGAGGTCGTTGCCTGGGCAGTTGTCTTGATCGTGTTGCCTCTGTAATCAGGGCAGGGTACTGCGACACCGCTGTTGCTTGACGCACGCTCCGTAACTACGGCTGCTCCGTCCTGAAGAGTAACTTTGCAGTCACCGTATGTGACCCAGTTGCCCTTGTCTTCCTTCTTTGTGAAGTCCGCCGTGATCGTCTGCGGAACTTCGCGCGGTCCGTCTGTGCCCTTGGGAAGCACATCACATCCGCCAAGGAGGAACATGCCTGCTAAAGCGCCCGCGATGAGTCTGATAAAACCTTTTTTCATATTACCTCCGCGTAACAAAAATATATTTTTTGCTGCTTGTCAGCATAAATGATACAGCAAGAATGGATAAGTAAACAATCTGCTCGGATAAGGGGCATTGCCTAAAAATAAGCATAAATATCCGTCAGAGTGCCATCTTCGTTATACAGATATTGCTATTGCCCGCAATTTATGTATTTTCGTTTTAGCAAATGTAACGAACAAAGAGGCAAAAATTTGATTATCAAAATATTTTTAAGTCTGTTATTATTGGCGTATGGTGATTGCCAAATGAAATTTGTACTCTGGCTGATAGTTTTATTGATCTGCGGTTTTCTCCAGTATGCGCTGCTCCTGATGGTGAGCGCGTGCCTGGTCGATTCAAGCCGCTTTTACGACAAGCACAACGGATATTACCGCTGGCTTCTTAACAGTTCGACCTGGATACTGGTATTCTTCGGACGCGTTCATCTTCACACAAAGGGAATGGATAAGCTCCCCCAGAACCAGAGATTCCTCCTCGTATGCAATCACAAATCAAAATTAGATCCGATCACGACATGGTACATGTTTAAAGAATACGATCTTGCCTTCATATCCAAGGAAGAGAATTTCCATGTTCCTTTCTGGGGCAACATCATCAGAAAGTGCTGCTTCCTCGCCATAGACCGCGAAAATCCGAGAAAGGCTATGGAGAC
The DNA here is from genome assembly GCA_905234715.1 of uncultured Saccharofermentans sp. Taxonomy (GTDB): domain Bacteria; phylum Bacillota; class Clostridia; order Saccharofermentanales; family Saccharofermentanaceae; genus Saccharofermentans. The sequence goes on along the minus strand of CAJOJI010000054.1, from coordinate 4,820 downwards.
GGTCAACAAGGCAGCCGAGCTTATCAAGAACGATGAAGTATCAATGGCAGTCTATCCGGAAGGAACGAGAAACTTCGGTGAAGGACTTCTTCCTTTCCACAGCGGAATCTTCAAGATCGCACAGAAGGCAAACGTACCCGTAGTCATCTGCGGCATCAAGGGTGCCGACAAGATCCGCAAGAACTTCCCGCTTCATAAGAGTGACGTTTATTTTGAGGTCTTAGACGTAATGTCTGCAGAGCAGGTTAAGGCAACGCGCTGCACAGAGATCTCCGATTATGCAAGAGGACTTATGCTTGCTTATATCGACAACAACGAGGAGGAAAACGATAATGTCAACTTACGTACTGTATAACAGCCTTTCCGGAAACGGAACCGGCAAGACCAAAGCAGAAGAGATCAAGCCCTTCTTAAGCGGCAAGGAACCGGTTTTCGAGGACGTCACAAAGATCACCGATGCCAATGCTATCTTTGCAGGTCTCAATCCTGATGACGAACTCTACCTCTGCGGCGGCGACGGTACGCTCAACCGCTTCATCAACAACACCGACGGAATCGACATCGTACAGCCTCTCTACTTCTTCCCTACAGGAACAGGCAACGACTTCTGGAACGACCTGGGCAAGAAGGTCGGCGACGCTCCGGTACAGATCAACGAATACATCAAGGACCTCCCCTTCGTCGAAGTTAACGGCATGAAGAAGCGCTTCATCAACGGCATCGGCTACGGCATCGACGGTTACTGCTGCGAAGTCGGCGACCAGATGAGAGAAGCCGGCAAGGAGAAGATCGACTACGCCGGAATCGCCATCAAGGGACTGCTCTTCCACTATAAGCCCACAAACGCAGAGATCGATATCGACGGACAGAAGTTCTCTTATCAGAAAGTATGGCTCGCGCCTTCAATGAACGGCCGTTATTATGGCGGCGGCATGATCGCCACACCTGCACAGGACAGACTCGGAAAAGACCGTCTCCTCTCACTGCTCCTTTTCCACGGCAGCGGAAAGATCAGAACACTTGCCATCTTTCCTTCCATCTTCAAGGGCAAGCACATCAACCACACAAAGGTTGTTGAGGTAAAGACAGGCCATAAGATCACAGTCACATTCGACCGCCCTGTCGCACTCCAGATCGATGGTGAGACAGTTCTTAACGTTACTACATACACTGCATATAAGTAATTTAAAGACACAGACAAAAGCAAATGCGGATCCATGACGGGTCCGCATTTTTTGTGCCTTTATTTTTCAATCGGAATATTTGTATCAGTTTAAGAATGCATCGTAGTCACTCGGATTGTAAGCAGGAATCTGGACCACATGGCAGTAGCATTTCTGATCGACCACATGGTCGGATATGTCTATGACGGGATCATTGATATAAGCAAAACCAGTGTAATTTTCTGAGACTATAAACGCGTCTGCGGATACATCTTCGAGGCTCAGATAATCGTCATACTGAACGATCTCGACGCCTATGCAGATCCAGCCGAACTGATCGTAATCGGGATTGCCGAAATATTCGAATTCTTCCATGCCTTCCAGATTGATTCCCGTATCTTTTTCGAACTGCTTAAGTTCATCCATGTTGGTGATTATCCTTCTGGGATTCTTAAGGTCAGCTCCGGGGCACTCGAATGTCTTAATAAATGTCTCCGTGCAGGAATAAATATGGGCAGCATCTTTTAGTCCCGCATCCTTAAAGGCGCCGTCGAGGAGTATGTCCGCTTTTCTAGCGTGACGGTCCTTAAGAGAACCTGTCTGGTCGCCGGATTCACTGATCTGGATCCATTCGCCGTCTACGTTGACCTTGGTATAATGAGTGCCCGCATCACAGGCATATTCGTCTTCGTATACGAAATCCGCATCAACGTCTATCTGCATGATCTGCTGATAGATCTTGAGGAGTTTATCCTCATCGATATGGCCAGTGGGCTCGGTGTATTTCTGAAGGAGCAGGGCCCTGTCTTCATCGGAAAGCGAATGACTCCAGTCACTGTTGCGTCCTTCAAATTCCTCCGAGGAGCTGTAAACATTGCCGTCCGACATTACGAACGTTATGTGGCTCTGGTGTCCCCATGCTTCATTGCGGTATGCGCACATGATAAGGATCTCGTCTTCAGGAAGTTCTTCCACAACAGGCTTGTCATCATCTGTCGGCTTTCTTGTCTCTTTGGTGTCTGAACAGCCGCAGCATAAAACGGACATAAGAAGCGTTCCTGCCAATGCTGAAGCAATTATCTTTGTAAGTTTCATAAGAAAAACCCCTCCCAAGGTTCTATACCTATAAAACAGATAAAGGCCCTGATTTGTTGCATCAGAGCCTCTATAACGTTTTTGGATCAGACGGTCTGTGCGTCTATCGCTCTTGCGAGCTGGTCTGCGCAGGACGTTCCCTTCATTCCGCAGGTGTTGCCTCTTAAGATCTCGGCAACTTCTTTTGCATCCTTGCCTTCGACCAATCTGCCGATAGCCTTGAGGTTGCCGTTGCATCCGCCGATGAACTGCACGTTATGAAGCTTGCCGTCCTCAATATCAAAATCTATCTGGATGGAGCATACGCCCTTGGGTGAGAATGTTACGTGTTTCATTTGTCTTGCCTCTCCTGATCTGTTTATAACAAAGATTATCTTCCAGGTAAGATTACAGGTCAATAAATAACCCTTATAAAACAGGTATTGCGGTACAATTGAGCCATAAATCTGTAAAGGAACACATAATATGTATATAGAGATCCTGCTCCCCGGTGACGATAAAGAGATATCTGAAATGAGTAAAATGGCAACAGAGATTCTCCGGGAATACTACGATCCGATAATCGGCAAGGAACAGAATGACTATATGCTGGAGCTCTTCCAGTCTGAAGATGCGATCCGTGACCAGCTGGCCCACGGCTACCGCTACTATTTCATAAGAGAGAATGATACAAATCTCGGCTTTTTTGCCTTCTACCCCAGAGAGGATGTTCTTTACCTGAGCAAGCTCTACCTGTACAAAGAGCAGCGCGGCAAAGGATATTCAAGACAGATCCTCGAAATGCTTAAGACCCAGGCAAAAGAGCTCGACCTCAACAGGATCGAGCTCAATGTAAACAAAAATAATCCGACTAAGCATATCTACGAGAGACTGGGCTTCACGGTGGCACGCGCAGAAAAGAACGATATCGGCAATGGCTTTTACATGGACGATTACGTTTACGCGTTAGACTTCTGATCTTAGAAATTCATTACGTTGATCAAAAGGATCCAGCTGATGCCGTAATAGCAGCCTACGGCGATAAGGTCGTTGACTGTGGTGATCAGGGGGCCTGATGCTACGGCAGGGTCTACCTTGATCTTCTTGAAGAACAGCGGGATCAATGTGCCGACGATCGAAGAGAAGATCATGGAGATGAGCAGAGCCACACCGATGCAGCCGCTTACTGCGAATGCAAATGCAGGTTCCTTGTGCTTAATTACCATCAGATATACGCCGATTAGGATGACGGAAGCGACACCCAGGATGATACCTACCGTCATACCGACTTTGGATTCCTTGATGACCAGTCTGAACTTCTGTGCGAACGTGAGATTCTCATCAGTGAGAACTCTGATCGTGACAGCGAGCGACTGCGTACCGACGTTACCTGCCATGTCGAGGATCAGTGACTGGAAAGCCATGATGATCGTAAGGTGTGCGATGACTGACTCGAATACGCCGACCAGTGTTGATACGAGCATGCCGAGACAGAGCAATATGAGAAGCCACGGCATTCTCTTTCTGATACTCTGGCCCAGAGGTTCCTTGATATCTTCCTCCGCAATAAGTCCGGCGAGCTTAACGTAGTCTTCACCGAGCTCATCATCAACGACTTCGACGATACTTTGTGACGTGATAACTCCGAGTATCTTGTTGTCTTCATCGAGTACCGGGATCAAGTCCTCTGAATAGTCCTTGAGCTTTTCGATACAGTCATCGATCTGCTCTGTGGCGTAAACGTAAGGGAACGACGTGACTATCAAAGTATTTAAGTCAGTCGTGCTCCTTGCCGTGATGAGATCTTTAAGTGTAAGAGCGCCGTAGAACAATCCCTCGTCATCTTCAACGAAGAGTGTCGAGATGTTGTCGTTCTCCTCGGCCTGTGTAACGAGCGCGCTCATCGCCTGCTTGACCGTAAGGTTAAGTCCGATCGTGATGAAGTTTGCGGTCATCTTTGAACCGATCTCGTCTTCATCGTAGGATGCGATGATGCTGATCTCTTTTCTGACCTCTGTATCGAGAGCATCGATGATGAGACCTCTTCTCTCCTTCTCGAGTTCCCTCAAAACATTGGCCGCGGTGTCCGTCTCGAGTTCGGCTACGACGGCAGCAGCACGCGCCTGATGTCCATCTCATTGATATAAGCGCCTACCTGTTCCTCTTCAAGGCACTCGAATGATTCGGCCAGCAAAGTCTTGCCGCACACTCTGAAGAGCTTCTTCCTCTCGGTGTCGTTAAGCTCCTCCAAAATCTGTGCGATGTCACTTGCGTGATAATCTTCTAACTTGTAATGAATTACCCTCGGGGAATCGTTACCCCTCATTAACGAGATTATCTCGTCCTGATAATCTCTTCTAATTTCCTTCTCTGCCATTTGTTCCTCCTAAAAGTAAACAAACGACGGAAAACAAAAACCCCTGCTATGCTTTGGGCAAACAGAGGTGACGATACATCATTTAGTCCTTAAGGTCCGATACGGTAATCGCCTGGTACATTAAGGAACAAAGGATATTTCGGCCGCGTTTCCCTCGTTTGTCGCAACTGTCACCAGCGTCCACCGTATTCACCTCACTTTTGTCA
>CAJOJI010000053.1:14106-16321 GCA_905234715.1 uncultured Saccharofermentans sp. | reverse complement strand
GGAATGATCTTTTATATTTCATTCCCGCTGTTCTGTCTTGTCAGTGCGCTGCTCTTCGTACCGCACGGCTGGTTCTATATGGTAATCGGTCTTTTTGCTCCGTGGGGCACAGATACTTTCGCATACTTTACGGGAGTCGCATTCGGCAAGCATAAGATCGTTCCTCACATTTCTCCCAAGAAGACATGGGAAGGCTGTATCGGCGGTGCGGTATTCTGTGCTGTCTGTGTAGTCGTATATTCCTGTCTTGTTTTATACAGAGTCGAAAATATCGAAATGAGCATGGTTAGTTATGCGGTCATAATGTCATTCCTCGGATTATTGATCTCCGTAATGTCTCAGTTAGGCGACTGGTTCTGTTCCGTTATAAAGAGACGAGCCGGCATCAAGGACTTCAGCAATCTTTTCCCCGGACACGGCGGAATGCTCGACCGCTTTGACAGTGCATTCTTTACGCTGCCGACGGCGCTCCTTCTTGCGATCATTGCCAATAACCTGTTCTGATATATCTTTTCAAATTGTTTAGGAGTTAAGTATGCGCAGATTATCTATCTTGGGTTCAACGGGTTCGATCGGAAAACAGACCCTTGAAGTTGTAAGAAAAGCTCCCGGTGATTTCACCGTGGAATCGCTTACCTGCGGCAGTGATATAGATACGCTTTTCGATCAGATAAAAGAATTCAGACCCAAGGTCTGTTCAGTTGTTAATGAGAATAAAGCACAGGAACTTTCATCCAGACTTAAAGATGCCGGAATCGACATTGAAGTTCTGACAGGTGAAGAGGGTAATATCACATGTGCGACTTTGGACAGCAGCGATACTTGTGTCGGTGCGATTGTCGGATTTGCAGGACTCGTTCCCGTATATCACGCAGTATTGAAGGGCAAGGATATCGCTCTTGCCAATAAAGAAACGCTCGTTGCAGGCGGTGATGTTATCATGCCTTTGATCAGGGAAAAGGGCGTTGCCATGCTCCCGATCGACAGCGAGCATTCAGCCATCTGGCAGTGCCTCAAAGGCGAGAAGCGTGCAGATCTTGACCGCATCCTCATTACCGCATCCGGCGGACCTTTCAGAGGCATGAAGAGATCACAGCTCGAAAACGTTACTTTGCAGGATGCTCTGCATCATCCGACATGGAATATGGGCGGCAAGATAACGATCGATTCCGCAACCATGATGAATAAAGGCCTTGAGATCATTGAAGCTCATCATCTTTACGGTATCGATTGCGATAAGATCGATGTTGTCGTTCATCCCCAGAGCATAATCCATTCGATGATCAGACTTAAAGACGGTTCCGTTCTTGCCCAGATGGGTAAGCCCTCAATGGTCCTTCCGATTGAAGTTGCGCTTTACTATCCTGACCGCGGTCCGTCGATCGTTACTGAGTTCGATCCTTTTGATGCTGCAATGTCCAACCTGACATTTGAGCCCTGCGATACTGAAGTCTTCAGACTTGTTAAGCTCGCATATGAGGCCGGAGCTAAGGGCGGACTTGTTCCTACAGTAATGAATGCTGCTAATGAATCGGCCGTTATGGCTTACCTTGCAGGAAGCATCAATTTCCTTGGTATAGAGGATATCGTTTTCGAGACAGTTGAGAAAATGGAACCTTCTTTAAGCAGTCTCGAACTGACTATTGATAATATATGCAGTACGGATAAGGAAGCCCGTATCTATGCAGATGAAATAATAAAGGGAAAGATTAAATAATGAGTATTGTTCGAAGCATTATCTTTGTAATCCTGATGCTCGGAGTTCTTGCGACGCTGCATGAACTTGCGCATTTCTGGGTTGCAAAACTTTTAAAGATCAAGGTCTATGAGGTATCGATCTTTGTAGGTCCGAAGCTCTTGTCATGGAAGCACAAGGGTGTTGATTTCTCCATCAGGCTTATTCCTGTCGGAGCTTACGTAAGATTTAATGAAGTTGATGAAGAAGGTTATGTCGTTGAAAGCGATAGCCCCGACCTTCTCGTAAACCAGCCCAGATTCAAAAGGCTCCTTGTATCGCTCGCCGGTCCTTTGATGAACCTGGTGATCGGTATACTGATTTTCCTTGTAATGTTCTGGGTTATGGGATATTCCACAACGCAGATCGGAAACCCTGTTACCGGAGCACAGACAGGTGAAGTTGCAACCGAATTCACTCCTGGAGATACGATCAAGGCTATCAACGGTACTAAAGTCTATACGTCATTTGACCTGTATT
>CAJOJI010000053.1:0-14092 GCA_905234715.1 uncultured Saccharofermentans sp. | reverse complement strand
GAATTGGAAGCCGATGATCCCGGTGAGGTCATGACAGTAACTCTTAAGTCACAGGAAACAGGAGAGAAGTACAACATTGAACTTACACCTGTGTTCGTTAAAAGACCGATGCTCCTTATTTATGCAAATACGGACACGTCTAAGAATGAGTATAAGGGCTGGTTTGTTGAGTCCGTTGATGAGGAACAGAATAAAGGCAACCCCATCCTTCAGCATGGCGATTATGTTACCCACATAAACGGAAAGTCTGTAGCTGATGATGATTTCGAGAAGTTCCTATTCAGCATCGGAGAACAGGACTACATTACAGTAACTTATGTCAGGGACGGTGAGACCAATGAAGCCCGGATCGTGCCTGAATATGTTGATTATGTTACGACCAGAGGCATCAGGACTTTAAACTATGCTATCGACTCACCTGAGCATTTTTTCGCTGCGTTAGGTTATGCGGCCAAAATGCCGGCTGCGATTGGAAATATCACCATAAGAGGCATTAAACAGATTATCTCAGGTCAGGAAAAAGCTTATAATTTGTTATCGGGTCCTATCGGCATCACGACCATGGTAAATGATGTCGTTTCGGAAGAGGAAGATACGGTAGCCGAGAAGCTGATTACTCTCATAATGATGAGCGCGGTTATTTCCATAGCACTGGCTTTCTCGAATCTTTTACCGATTCCTGGCCTTGATGGTATACAGATCGTCTTTATTGTTGTAGAGATGGTCATCGGACACAAGCTATCCGATAAAGCCGAACGCAGGCTCACAATAGCCGGATTCATAGTTATAATCCTGCTTTTGGTCCTGGCATTCATATCGGACATCTTAAGGATCATTTTCGGTTACTGACCGGTTTGGGAGAGCATTTATGACTAGGAAAGTCTTGATCGGCAATGTTGAAGTTGGCGGCGGATCTTCAGTTAAGATCCAGTCGATGAATAATACTGATACAAGAGATGCAAAGGCTACTCTTGCCCAGATTCAGGAATTGGCAGACAACGGCTGTGACATCACGCGTGTTGCCATTCCCGACATGGAAGCTGCTGAGAGTCTCAAGGAGATCACTTCAAAGTCTCCTATCCCTGTAGTTGCGGATATTCATTTCGATTACAGACTTGCTCTTGCAGCAGCTGATAACGGTGCATCCAAGATCAGGATCAATCCCGGTAATATCGGCGGACCCGAGAATGTTAAGCTCGTAGCTGACAAGTGTAAAGAACGCCGCATTCCTATCCGTGTAGGAGTTAACTCCGGTTCTATTTCCAGAGAGATACTTGCTAAATATGGCGAGGTTAATGCCGATGCCATGACTGAAAGTGCTTTGGGTGCCGTAAAGCTCCTTGAAGACCAGGATTTTGACGACATCGTCATCTCCATTAAATCTTCATCTCCGAAGCTTACTATCGATACTTACAGGATACTTTCCAAATCCTGTGACTATCCGCTTCATGTAGGTGTTACAGAAGCAGGAACAGTCAGGGAAGGTGCGATTAAATCCGCAGTAGGCATCGGTGCTCTTCTTGCGGAAGGTATAGGCGATACGATAAGAGTATCACTCACGGGAAATCCCGTTGATGAAGTTATTACAGCAAAGCAGATACTTAAAGCTCTTGAATTAAGGGACGGCGGAATAACGTTTATTTCATGCCCGACTTGCGGAAGGACGCAGGTACCTCTTATCGAACTTGCAGGACAGATAGAACAGAAGGTCTCAAATCTTCCCTATAACCTTAAGGTTGCCGTAATGGGCTGTGTTGTTAACGGTCCGGGTGAAGCCAGAGAATGTGACATAGGAATCGCAGGCGGCAAAGACGAATTCGTTTTATTCGAGAAAGGTGTGCCTGTCAGAAAGATTCCGGCTTCGGCAGCGGTTGATGAATTTGTAAGGGAAGTGATCAGAGTTGGAGAAGAAAAGAGTAAAGCTACTTGAACTGTTCAATGTAGATTCAGATAAATATCAGGATTTAGACGGATTATATGTCGTTAAGGTTGATATCTACAAGGCCAAAGCGTCGATTAATATCATCCTTGAAGGCTTGGAATCACTTAAGTCAAATAACAGCTTAGTTGCATTTGTTGAAGAGCTTGAGCGTGATTTCGGCACTAGGGTCAATTTCACGTTTTACGGTTTTTCATATACTAACTTTCCTGAGGGCTACGATCAGTTAGAGCGTCTTATCAGGTATTATGCAGCACGCGACGGCGAAGGCTCTGTTAAGAATATAATCGATTTCATTAGTCTTAAGGCTGATGTCGATTATGATAGGGGTAATTCGCTTGCATATATAACGTATATTAATATTTCTTCCGGTTGGTCTTCGATGATGGGTGAAGCCGACAGGGAGAATCTTATTTCCGCAGTTAATGAAGCCAGTGCCATTTGTGTTGGCAACGATATTCCTGGCACATTTGAGATACTCTGCAACGATCCTGATATTGCAGGAAGTGACATGGCTCAGGATGATGATGTCGTCCGGGCTATCGAAGAGGGAAGAATGGTATTCCCTGATTTAGAGTATGTGGAGGAAAAGCCTAAAAAAGGATCAAAGAAAAAGACATCTGATAAAGCCGGTGAAGCTGATGCCAAAGCTGCCGGAAAAGATTCCTGGGCATTCAAGGCTGAACAGGCAAGAAAAGAAGCTAAACAGGAAGACAAGCAGTCTTTCTATAAGGCCAAAGAGAATGCTGAGAATCAGCTTTACGGACGTGTAAAAAAGCAAGCGACTTTCATGAAGATCGCCGATCTTACCGTTGGTTGTTTTGACGTAAATATCGCAGGAAATATCTCGTTTAACGATGATTCGTTTAAGCTTGCAAAAACAGGCAAAAGCGTAATCGTTAAGTTCATGTGCCTTGATGATACGGACGGTATTTCATGCATTGCTTTCTTAAAGCCTGAAGAAGCCGACGGTTTTCAGAAGGAATTCGGAAAGGGCGGTTTTGTCGGCATTCAGGGTAATGTCGAGAACGATTCGTTCACAGGCGACAAGTGCCTCAGAGTTTCAGGATTCTTCAGCGCTGAGAAGCCGCCTAAGAGAAAAGATAATGCTGAACGCAAGAGAGTCGAACTCCATGTGCACTCTAAGATGAGTGAGAGTGATGCCACGACAGATCCCGCAGATCTTATCAAACTCGCTGCACAGTTTGGTCACACTGCCTGCGCAGTAACTGACCACGGAGTTGTTCAAGCATTCCCTCATGTTTTTGAAGCAGCCAAAGGTATCAACAAAAAGCGTAAGGATACCGGAGAAGCTCCGATCAAGTGCATACTCGGTTGTGAAGGTTATCTTGTTGATGACGGTCCTACGGTTTTCTATAACCTGCCTTACGATGTAAAGAACGATAAGATCAAACCTTCTGATGTTGATGACGATGCATCTTTGAACTTCATTACTAAGCCTAAGGCTGTCGGTTCATTTGTTTCAATTGTTATTAAGCGTAACGGTGACGATGCTCTCCGTGATGCTTTTACAATCGTTTGTGCATCCAAGTTCAGACTTAAGGGATATAAGGCTGCCAAGCCCGAAGAAGAGGGTGAATCAGATCAGGATGCAATGGAATTTGCATCTCACGATATCGATAAGTCTCTTTGGAATCCGGATGAGATCCCGGAAGAACTCAGAGATGAGAACATTACCGCAAAACCTCTTGATCCGCATGAGCTTTTAGGCACTGCTTGCAATGTCGACCTCGACATTGCCGGAGAATATGCTGACGGAAGTGACGAGGTTATTCCTGAAGAACTTGTCTTCGAACATGTAGCTGATTTCCATGCGGAATTTGAAGATGCCATCTATCCCGGAACAGGCGAGCCTTGCGATTCCTATTTTGCAATGGGTGAACTTTTGGAATTCATCGGCGATTCTTATATTACCGGACCTGATATCTTTACAACGCTTGCTTTTCTGCGCCGTGCCGGTTACGGAATCAACATTGAAGATCACATATATTACAGACATAAGTTCCTTATGCCTGCGACTTCAGATGAAGATATTCTGGAGACATTCTATAAGGGTGAGTTTAAAACGATAGATGAAGCTTTGAGCAGTAAGGGTGTTGCGTTTAATTACTCAGCTGACGGAAGTGAGTTCGATGAGATGTTCACTTCATGCTATAAGTCTGCTTCGCTTTTGACATCATGCCTTAAGGATGCAGGTACTGTTGATGCACTTAACATTAACTATTCTGTCGGTCACTACACGCCTGAACGTGTTAAGTCCACGAAGAAGATCGGTGAGTTCCCTGAATCACCGATGTACCATATCATTTATCTCGTCCGTTCCAATATGGGTCTTTATAACCTGTACCATATCGTGTCTGAATCGCAGATCCATTACTATTCCAGAAGACCCAGAACTCCCAAGAGTTTACTCAAGTATTTCAAGTCCGGAATAATCGTAGGCGGTGCCTGTGAACGAGGCGAGATATACCGTTATGTTATCTCGGCTTATAAGAAGATCGGTAAGGACAGAAAAGCAACAAGGGAATTCCTTAAGACTGATCCCGAGTTCCAGAAGATCCTTGATCTTTACGACTATGTAGAGATCCAGCCTCTTTGCAACAACATGTTTATTACCAGACAGGATCCTGCTAAGTCTGATACCGGTCCGGTCGCTATGACTGAGGCTGATATTCAGGTAATAAATGAACTTCTTGTCGAGACGGCTGATGACCACGGCATGATGTGCTGTGCGACAACCGACTCTCACTTCCTTAACAAAGAAGACGGAAGATACAGAAAATACATGCTCATGAGCATGGGCTTTGATGATGCGGAGATGCAGAGCGATCTGTATTTCAGAACGACTAACGAGATGCTCGATGAATTCAAGTATCTCGGCGAAGAAAAGGCGATGGAAGTTGTTGTCGATAACACCAACAAAGTCGCTGACATGATCGAGTTCGGCATCAAGCCTTTCCCGGACGGATCTTATCCGCCACAGATTGCAAGAGCCGCAGCCGATATAAGAGATATTGCATATACAAAGGCTAACCGTATGTACCGTCATAACGGTGTTCTTAATGAAGTTGTTAAGGAAAGACTAGATAGAGAACTTAAGTCCATTATCGGTAACGGTTATGCGATCATGTACTACATCGCGTACAGACTTGTTAAGAAGTCCAATAACGACGGATACGTAGTAGGCTCCAGAGGTTCAGTAGGATCTTCGTTTGCCGCTACCATGAGCGGTATATCTGAAGTAAATCCTCTGCCTCCTCATTACAGATGTCCAAAGTGCAACTATGCAGAGTTTGATAACACCGGTGTATATGGTTCAGGTTACGACCTGCCTCCTAAGAATTGTCCTGAATGCGGTGAGAAGCTGATCCCTGACGGACAGGATATTCCTTTCGAGACTTTCCTCGGATTCAAGGGTGATAAGCAGCCGGATATCGACCTTAACTTCTCAGGTGAATATCAGCCGAGAGCTCATGCTTATGTAGGTGTATTGTTCGGCGGTACACATACATTTAAGGCCGGTACTATCGGCGCTTACCAGGATAAGAACGCATATGGTGTATGCCGCAAGATATGTGAAGAGAAGGGCGAGCCTTTTACTCAGGCGCACCTTGCTTTCATGGCAAGAGACATCATCGGTGTAAAGAGAACAACATCACAGCATCCTGGCGGTATCGTCGTTATCGCAAAGGAAATGGATATCTACGAATTTACGCCTATCCAGTTCCCGGCAAACAAGACAGACTGCGGAATCATTACTACACACTTCGATTTCCGTGCGATGCACGATACGATTTTAAAGCTCGATATCTTAGGTCATGCGGATCCTACTGTATTGAGAATGCTCAGTGATATTACCGGAGTAAACATTACGGATATTCCGATTCCTGACGAGAAGGTTATGAGCCTTCTGGTAAATACTGATGCACTCGGCTTCCCGATAGAAGCTACTGATGCCGGCTCTGCGACATTGGGCCTTTCAGAGCTTGGTACCAACATGGCGCGTGGCATGATCAAGGAAACAAAGCCTACAAGGTTCTATGACCTCGTTCAGCTCATGGGTCTTTCTCATGGTACCGACGTTTGGACAGGAAACGCACAGGATCTTATCAGGAGCGGTACATGCGACCTTAATTCTGTTATCGGATGCCGTGACTCCATCATGACGAGTCTTATCTATTGGGGACTTCCCAATAAGGACGCTTTCGACATCATGGAGGGTGTTCGTAAAGGTAAGGTTGCTGCAGGCAAGGTCGAAAAATGGCCTGATTATGTGAAGGAGATGAAAGACTGCGGTGTTCCTGACTGGTATATCGAGTCATGCCAGAAGATCAAGTACATGTTCCCTAAGGCGCATGCTGCCGCATATTCTATCTCAACACTTCGTGTAGCCTGGTTCAAGGTCTACTATCCTGAAGAATACTATTGCTCATTTTTTACTCACAGAGGTGAAGGACTGTTTAATGCTGATGACATGTGCAACGGTCCTGAAAAGGTAAAGAAAAGAAGAATAGAACTTGCTGACGAGATGCACGCCAAGGGTGATCCTAATACAAAGCTCAAGTACTATTTCTATGAGCTTGTTGAAGAGATGTACGCAAGAGGAATTACCTTTGCTCCTATCACTCTTGAAGATTCACTCGGAACAAAGTTTGCCAAGGCAGGTCCCAAGCTTATCAGACCTCCGTTCTGTGCCATTACGGCTGTTTCACCGGCAAACGGCGAAGCAATCGAAAAGGCAAGGGCAGAAGCGCCGTTTAAGAACCGTGATGACTTCATGAAGAGAACGGGTGTCGGCCAGTCTGTTACACAGAAACTTCTGGACTACGGCGGAATCCTTGATGATCTCCCCGAGAGCGCCCAGATCAATCTGTTCGATCTTATGTGAGGTTTAAACTGTGTATTGCAGCGTAATCTTAAGAGGAGCAGTAAGACAGACAGATAAACTGTTTACGTATCGTGTGCCTGATGAAATGTCAGGCACCGTCGTTTCAGGCTCTCTTGTCAATGTCCCGTTCGGAAAAGGTGATTCTGAAAGATGCGCTGTCGTAGTTAAACTGAAAGATTCATTTGAAGGTGATGAAAGCGTTATCAAGGACATTGCCTCCGTTATTTCTGCAAGACCTGTTCTTTATCCAGATCAGATAGAACTGATAGATAAGATCAGTGAAAGATTCAACTGTACCAAAGGCGACGTCGTCGAACTGATGGTGCCGTCCTGTGTCGTTAACCACAAGAATCCTGTTGAGGTTTTCGTGGAGCTCGTATCCGAACAGACGGCTGTTGAAGTTCTTGAGAGCGAGACTTTAAGATCGGCAGCTCATATCAATATCCTTGAGTATCTTCTCGCACAGGGAAAAGTTCCGCGCAAGGAAATAATGGCTTCGGTCAATTGTTCTACGGCACAGATCAAAGCACTTGAAGAAAAAGGCCTTGTAAGACTGGTCAAGGAATCATCTGATTATGTAAGTCCTGCCGTTACAACGGGCGAAGTTCCTATCGGTAAGTTTACAGAAGAATACGATCTCAGCGGTGAGCAGCAGACTGCGATAGGTGAGATCTTTAAAGGCATAGAAAAAAGAAAAGAGAATACTTATCTTCTGTTCGGCATTACCGGAAGCGGTAAGACGGAAGTTTATCTGAATATTGCAAAGAAAGTAATATCTGAAGGCGGCAGCGTAATCTATATGGTTCCTGAGATCTCGCTTACACCGCAGACGATCAACTGGATAAAGGGAAGGCTCGGTGACAGTGTTGCCGTGCTCCACAGCAGACTCACAGATAAGCAGAGATACGAACAGTGGGACAATATCAGAACAGGAAAAGCCAAGGTTATTGTCGGCCCCAGAAGCGGAGTTTTCGCTCCTGCAGTAAACCTCAGGCTGATAATCCTCGATGAGGAACACGACGGTTCATATAAGGCTGAATCTCATCCGAGATATTCTGCAAGAGACATTGCGAGAATGAGATCTAAGATCACAGGATGCAGTGTCGTGCTTGGTTCTGCAACACCTTCCGTTGAGAGCTTTTATGCTGCGCAGAAAGGCGCATTCAAGCTTCTTGAACTTAAGGAAAGAGCAAGGCAGGAGGCAAAGCTTCCGGAGATAATTCCCGTCGACATGAAAGAGCAGATCAAACTCGGCAGCGGAGACATGTTATCGCTGCCGTTGAGACAGGCCATGTCTGTTGCTTTCTCAGAGAATAAGCAGGTAATCCTTCTCTTAAACAGAAGAGGCTTTTCGAGAACTCTTGTATGCGAAGACTGCGGAGAGCCCGTTACCTGTAAGAACTGTTCTGTTGCAATGACGCTTCACAATAACAGACGAAGCGGCACACAGAGTCTTATATGTCATTACTGCGGTTATACGATTCCTTCTTATGAAGCAAGGTGTTCTGTATGCAGCGGGAATCACTTTACCAAGGCGGGTTTCGGAACACAGCAACTGGAAGAATTCCTCCATAAAGTTTTTCCGCATGAGAATGTGCTTAGAATGGACCAGGATTCCACAATGACTCCCGGTGCGCATAAAGAGATAATCGAGAAGTTTGCAAATAAAGAAGCATCGATCCTCATAGGTACGCAGATGATCGCAAAAGGTCTGGATTTTCCGGATGTAACGGTTGTAGGCGTGCTTGGCGCCGACCTGATGCTCGCATCCTCATCTTTCAAAGCTTCTGAAAGAGCATTCCAGCTTATTACACAGGCTGCAGGCAGAGCAGGAAGGGGAGATGCTCCCGGACAGGTATTTATACAGAGCTATAATCCTGACCAGCCGTTGTTCAAATATGCATGCACGCAGAATTACAGAGCGTTTTACGAGCAGGAGATCGAATACAGACAGAAGTTAAGACTCCCTCCATATAAGGCAATAGGTGAGATAGTTCTGTCTTTGAATGATGAGGACATGCTTATCAGAAGAGCCAATGAACTTGCAAAGTATCTTAAGGATTTCATCGGATATCAGGATCCCGGATATCAGTTCGAAGTTTACGGGCCCGTTCCGTGCGTTATCTATGAGCTCAGAGGAAAATACAGGATGTCTTTTGTCATAAAGGCGGTAAACAAGTCTGCCATCAACGGAGTGTTCAAAAGACTCATAGCCGATTTCGATCACGTGAAGTATCCGATGTCGTTCGATAACGACCCTCAGGACGGCTGATTTTGCCTTGATTGTACACTGTGGAAGTACATATGTGCACCACTGAAATATAAATTGACTAATTATAATATATGGTGTTACAATCCAACAGTCAGAATGCGCTTTCAGGCATTTTAACCACTTTATTCGAATATTTTTTAGGGAGGCATTCATATGTCCAAGCCTGTATTTGTTGGTGCCGGTGTTGCTATCGTTACTCCGTTTTATGAAAACGGCGGAATCAATTTTGACGAGTTGAAGCGTCTTATCGAATTCCAGATCGAGCAGAAGATCGACGCCATTGTTATCTGCGGTTCCACAGGTGAAGCTGCTACAATGACAGAACAGGAGCACATTGATGCCATCAAGTTTGCTGTCGATACAGTTGCAGGCCGCGTTCCCGTAATCGCAGGAACTGGTTCTAACGATACTGCATTCGGTGTTGAGCTTACAAAGAAAGCTTACGAACTCGGCGCTGATGCTGCTTTGCTCGTAACCCCTTATTACAATAAGTGCACACAGGAAGGTCTTTACCGTCATTATGCTAAGATCGCTGAAGCTGTACCTGAGCTTCCGATCATCCTTTACAACGTTCCTTCAAGAACTAACGTTAATATCGGACCTGAGCTCTTGAAGAGACTTTCCGTTTTCGAGAACATCATCGGCGTTAAGGAGTGCAACTTCGGCCAGGTACCTGAGATCTACAGCCTCTGCGGTGACAGATATGCTCTTTATTCCGGTGAGGACGGACTTGCTGTTCCTATGCTCTCACTCGGTGCAAAGGGTGTTATCTCCGTTATCGCAAACGTTATGCCCCGTGAGACATCCAAGATGATCCACGATTATATTGACGGCAATACTGAAGCTGCAAAGAAGGCACAAATCGACTTCATCCCGCTCGTTAAGGCAATGTTCTGTGAAGTAAACCCGATCCCCGTTAAGGAAGCAATGAATATTCTCGGATGGAATGCAGGTCCCTGCAGACTTCCTCTTTGTGAGATGAGCAAGGCTAACCATGATAAGGTAGTTGAGGTTCTTAAAGGTTACGATACATCTGTTATGGCAGCATTTCTTGCAAAGTAATTTAACGGACAGGAGTTAACGATGGTAAATATATTTCTTAACGGTTGCTGCGGAAGAATGGGTAAAGCTATTGCTGCCCTCTGCGTAAACAACCCTGATTATAAGATCGTTGCAGGCGGAGACATTATCGAGAATACAAATTATGATTTCCCGGTATATACAAGCCTTAATGAGTGCACTGAAGATTTCGACGTAATCATCGACTTCTCCAATGCCAAGGCTGTTCCCGGAGTTCTTGAGTTTGCTCTTAACCGCAAGAAGCCTTTCATCTGCTGCACAACGGCTCTTTCCGATGAGACTGTTGCAAGCATCCTTGAAGCATCAGAGAAGATCGCCGTATTCAAGTCTGCAAACATGAGCCTCGGAATCAACATGATGGTTGAGCTTGCAAAGCAGGCAACAAGAATCCTTTATCCTGAATTCGATATCGAGATAGTTGAAGCACATCACAACAGAAAGCTTGACGCTCCTTCCGGAACGGCAATGATGATCGCTTCCGCAATTGATCAGGAGATTCCTGACAATGTTGAATATGTTTACGACAGACATAGTGTAAATAAAGCCAGAAGCAAGAATGAGATCGGTATCTCTTCTATCAGAGGCGGCAACATCGTAGGCGAGCATTCCGCAATGTTCATCAGCGATGAGGAGATCCTTACCATCAGCCACAGCGCACAGACAAGAGACGTTTTCGCAAAGGGCGCTCTTACTGCTGCAAAGTTTATGGCTGGCAAGGACAAGGGCTATTTCACAATGTCTGATGTAATAGCTCAATACATTGAAAAATAATTTTTGGAGGATATTTTAATGATCAATTATGATGATTTGGGTTCCGGTCTTTTAGGTGGTTCCGGCGAGATGATGGGCTCCTTTGCCTCATTGGCACTTCTTGTGCTGATGTTTGTAGTTTTCTACTTCATCCTTATCAGACCTCAGCGTAAGAAGGATAAGGAACTTAAGGAGCAGATGAGCAAGCTCTCAGTAGGTGACAGAGTAGTTACTATCGGTGGTCTTATCGGTTTTGTGGCCAATATCAAGGACGATCAGGTTACTATCTCAACATCTGCCGCAAATACACTTGTAACTTTCACAAAGAGTGCAATACAATCAGTAGTGAAGCGTGATCAGCTCAATCCTGACGGATCCGTTAAGAAGGTCGAAGAGCCTGAGAAGACAAGCATCTTCGGCAAGAAGAAGGATAAGAAGGAAGACTGATCCTTTTAGGACAGGCTTAATATTCAGGCCCGGACTTCATACGCCGGGCCTTTTAATTAAAAGACAGAGGTTCATATGGGACTTATACCTGATAATGTAATTGATGAAATTCTTACCAGGGCGGATATTGAATCCGTTGTAGGCCGCTACGTACTCTTAAAGAGGCAGGGCGGCAACATGTGGGGTCTCTGTCCTTTTCATTCAGAGAAGACGCCTTCTTTTTCCGTAAATCCCTCTAAAGGTATCTATAAGTGTTTCGGCTGCGGCAAGGGCGGTAATGCCATTAGCTTCATCATGGAGATCGAGCATCTCAATTATCCTGAGGCCATTAGACACTTAGGCGGTCTTTACGGCGTTGAGATCCCTGAGACAGGTTATAACGGTGATAACATCCAGAAAGAAGAAAAGAACCGCGTTAAGGATATCCTTAAAGAAGCTGCCAAGTTCTACTACAAGTCTTTTATCGATCCCGACATCGGAAAGCCTGCAAGAGATTATGCTTTAAAGAGAGGTCTGTCCAAGCAGACTCTGGATAACTTCGGCATCGGTTATTCACCTATGTCATGGAATGCTTTATACGATGTTCTCGCCAAGAAGGGCTATAAGGATGAAGAACTCCTGAAGTCCGGTATTTTCGCGGTATCACCGAAAACAAATAAACCTTACGATCTTTTCCGAGGAAGACTGATGTTCCCGATCTTTGATTCGTTCGGCACAATCATCGCATTCGGTGGAAGAGCTTTGGGCGACGAGAAACCTAAATACATCAACTCTCCTGACTCTCTTGTTTACAACAAGCAGAATCATCTTTATGCAATGAACTTTGCAAGAAAAGAGCAGTCCAAACAGCTGATAGTTGTTGAAGGCTATATGGATGCTATCGCAATGCATGCGGCAGGTTTCAAGAATACCGTAGCTGCACTCGGCACATCCTTTACTGACAGCCAGCTTAAGCTCTGCGCAAGATACAGCGAGGAAGTCATATTCTTTTTCGACGCTGATAATGCAGGTCAGAAGGCTGCATTAAGAGCCATCAAGATGATGATGGAATACTTAAAGAAACTTACGGGCATCAATATCCGCATCAGGATTGCAAAGGTGCCTGACGGCAAGGATCCTGATGAATATATCAGAACTAACGGAGCAGATAAGTTTAAGGAAGTTGTCCGTAACGCTCTTTATGTTGAAGATTATCTTTTGGAGAGAGCAAAGAACGATAACACTGATCCTGAGACCGGAATGCTCGACCGCGGCAGATATCAGGAAGACATTTGCCAGTACGGTTCATGGATGAATGACGACATAAAGAAGAGCCGTATGGCCGGAGTTGCAGCTCCGCTTTTAGGTGCCACACAGCAGGCTGTCATGAGCCAGATGCAGAGATACAGCCAAGTTGAGGATAAGAAGCTTGAGCAGATGAATTCGAGATCGTTAGAGCGTGAGAGACGCGAAGATATCGAAAGACGCAACAGCGCTGAAGGTTTTGAAGAAGTGCCTGATCCTGTTGCTCCAGATGAATCCGTTCCTGCTCAGCCCGAATTCAGAAAGGTCAACGATTCTGCGACTAAAGAAGAGATTGCATTATTCGGTTATGCAATTTCTCTTGGCAGCGCTTTGGCTGACAAGAAGCTCATTGATAAGACTGACATAATAAGACCTGAAGATTTCTCAGGTGATACTTTAAGAGAACTCGTAAAGATCTTCCTTAACATCTGTGACGGCAGGAACGAGACTTTATATGCAAGGATGAGCGACTATTTCTCAAGGCTTACGATTAACGGCATGCCCGCTGAAGACGTTATGCTCAAAGCTGTAGAGACAGCCGACAGATGTTCTG
The DNA here is from genome assembly GCA_905234715.1 of uncultured Saccharofermentans sp. Lineage (GTDB taxonomy): Bacteria > Bacillota > Clostridia > Saccharofermentanales > Saccharofermentanaceae > Saccharofermentans. The sequence continues at coordinate 858 of CAJOJI010000053.1, read as the reverse complement.
ATGTTAAAGTTAAGAGCGATATGTATCTGGCTTTGCTCTTTAAGGTCAGAGAATCGATACTTAACAGAGAAGAAGAAAGACTCATTAATCTCTTATTCGGTGCAGGCGAAGAGGAAAAGAAAAAGATCAATGATATGCTGAGGCGCATTTCCGACTATAAGCTTAAACTCAGAAACAGGATCGGTGACCTCTGATGCAGAATCTTACTGTCAGACTTGAAATGGTATTCGAGCAGGTAAGAAGTGCCGTTTCCGGAACAGGTGATGTAAGGGTCATCGATGTCGGCTCAGATCACGGATATCTGGCATTGAGATGTCTTGAAGAAGGTGTTGCCAAAAAGGCTGTTTGCACCGAGATCCATGAAGGACCTGCAAAAAGATCACAGGAAGCGCTTGATAGTGCAGGTTATTCTGACTGCTCTGAAGTTCACGTAACTGACGGTCTTATCGGTGTTCCGCTTCAGGATAATGATGTTATTGTCATTGCAGGCATGGGCGGACTTAACATCATCGATATAATCGGTCAGGCCATTAAAGATAACGGCACTGAGGCAATGAAGAAAGTGACGTTTGTCCTTCAGCCTCAGAAATCCAACGAGATAGTAAGAAAATACCTTGCAGAAACAGGTTTCGTTTATGTTGACGAGACTGTTTGTTATGACAGGGATATATTCTATAATTGCATGAGAGTGGTCTATAAGCAAGAGATGCCACATTTCCTCAGCGCCATTAATCCTCACAGTAGTGACCCGCGCTTCCAGGTTCCCCACGAGGTGGTGATGAAACTGGCGGAGTGTCTTATCGACGACATGGAGCGTGAGGAACAGAATCAGTCAGTATGGTGGCATGAGTATTAGTT
>CAJOJI010000052.1 GCA_905234715.1 uncultured Saccharofermentans sp. | reverse complement strand
GGGTGTCTCGATCGAGACACCCTGTTTTTTTTATTTAACATGACCAAACTTAATGCAATTCTTCATGCTATAATTCTTTTCGATTGTGAATATTTGGAACGGATATTGAGATGTCGAGAAAGAAGAAAAGCAAGAAGCAGAAAGCAGTGGAACAGCCTTCTGCTCCGCAAAAAGAACATAAGAATATATTTAAGATCGAATCGGAGCTTTTTGCGAAGAAATATACGAATGAGCGTATACGCAAACAGATAGATGATGACAGCTTTCTGTTTTTCGCGATCATGGGAATGTGGTTGTTTTCTTTTTTCCTTATTGCTTTAAGTTTTATCAATGCATATAAGGATATCCGTCCGGAGAAGTCTCTTTCTCTATGGTGGCATGTGGTGAGAAATGATCACCCTCTTGGAATGGTGTTTGGCCTAACCATCATTGTAGTTGCGTGTGTCGGTATGCATGAAACGGGCATACTTAATATGTTCAAACACATTTTTCCGGCATGCAGCGGAAAGATTTATAATGCGAAGAAGATCGATGAATTGGCAAATGATCCTGATACGGTATTGATAAAAGAGGTCGGTGTCTATGCGACACCCGAAGCTCTGATTGGCATAAATAAAGGACTTACCGTAGTCTGTTATGACGATATCGCAAGTATCAGTTTAAAAGCAAAACATCACAGCGAAAACCTGAGTCACAGAACGGGACGTTCCAGGAGCGTATCAATGGCTGTTTATCACGCTCTGACCGACCGTTATAAGGAGTGGGATACTTATTACATCATCGTAAAAACAAAGAATCACAGAAGACTGGTCCTTACTGAAACTGCTTACATATACAGTTACGAATCGCTTTTACCTGTCCTTGATAAAAAATGCAGTAATGTTGAGTATAAGATAAAGGAACAGAAACCGGCATCATAAGGCGATGACGGTCAGCATAATGACAACATGTAATGCCTGATTTTATTGTATTTGCGCTTTGTGGCAGTTTGAACTGAGTGCTAATATAAAGCCATATTCTTATATGGAGGCCCGTTATGGACATTACTTTTGCTGAACTGCTGAAGCTTGCCCTGATAGCGCTCCTGCCTGCCATAGTGGCAATCGTGCTGGCGCTCATCACGAAGGAAGTTTACAGCTCGCTTTTTGTCGGTATCGTCGTCGGAGGAATTATCTATACTTGCGGAGATGCTTTCCCGTTTATTCATCCGGTACTGGCATTGGAACACATTTTCACGAACGGCATCATTTCATCACTGTCAGATTCGTATAACGTCGGAATACTTGTTTTCCTTGTTTTCCTCGGAATCATAGTTGCGCTGATGAATAAAGCGGGAGGTTCGGCTGCTTTTGGTAACTGGGCTTCAGAGCACGTTCATTCAAGAGTCGGCTCACAGCTTGCAACAATCGGTCTGGGCGTTTTGATCTTCATCGATGACTATTTCAACTGCTTAACTGTTGGTTCTGTCATGAGACCTGTAACCGACAGACAGAAGATCTCAAGAGCTAAGCTTGCATATCTTATCGATGCCACGGCTGCTCCTGTCTGCATCATTGCACCAGTTTCATCCTGGGCTGCTGCAGTATCCGGATTTGCACCCGAAGGCACAAACGGACTTATGCTCTTTATCCGTGCAATTCCTTATAACTACTATGCGATCCTTACTATCGTCATGATGGTCCTCATGGTAATCCTCAAGATCGAATACGGTCCGATGGCACGCCATGAACTCAATGCGAAGAACGGTGATATCTTTACCGTTAAGCCTGCCGAGTCGGCAGAGACAACTGTTGAAGATAAGAAAGAGAAGAAAGGTAAGGTTATAGATCTCGTTCTTCCTGTTGTTATCCTTATCTTCTGCTGTGTTCTCGGAATGCTCTATACGGGCGGTTTCTTCAGCGGTGAATTAGAGGGCAACTTCTTCGAGAATTTCGTTGAAGCTTTTGCAAACAGCGATGCTTCCGTCGGTCTTGCTTATGGTTCATTCGGAGGAATCGTATTCACGGTTATCTTCTATTTCTGTAGAAAGATCCTTAAGTTCAAGGAATGCATGTCGAGCATTGAAGAAGGATTCAAGGCAATGGTTCCGCCTATCCTTATCCTCACGCTTGCATGGTCTTTGAAGTCAATGACAGACTGGCTCGGAGCAGCTGATTATGTTGCCGAGATCGTGGACAGAACAAAGGGCTCATTCATCGGCATCATGCCTGCAGTAATCTTCCTTATTGCATGCGTCCTTTCATTTGCTACAGGTACGTCATGGGGAACATTCGGTATCCTTATCCCGATCACTTTGAAGGCTTTCCCTCTGGACGGTTCAAATCCTTTGGCAATCATCTGCGTATCTGCATGTATGGCAGGAGCTGTCTGCGGAGACCACTGCTCACCGATCTCAGATACAACGATCATGAGTTCTGCAGGTGCACAGTGCAATCACATTGCCCACGTATCAACGCAGCTTCCTTATGCTCTCAGTGCAGCCGCAGTATCATTCCTGACATTCCTCGTTGCAGGCTTTGCCAAGAATGCGGCTATCTCGCTTATTATCGGTATCGGAATTATGGTCGGAATGGTATTCCTTCTCAAGTGGGCTTTGCCTGCTCCGGATTCTGCTTCTTTGCAGAAAGAGACTCCGAAATCTGAGAAAGAAGAATAGCAGCAAACATAATGAGGCACCCTGCCATCTCTCTCGGTGCCATTGCCTCGTGAAGTATTATCGCCGCGGTAATTACTGCGAAAACTGATTCGAGGCACATCAAAAGAGATGCAACAACGGGACTTGCGTTTTTCTGTCCCACTATTTGAAGAGTATATGCAATGCCGCAGCTCATTATTCCCGAATAAAGAAGGGAAGGGGCTGCGGTTTTTATATCTGCGATGACGGGCTTTTCGAAAATGAACATGGCAATTATCGAAAGTATTGCTGCTACAACGAACTGCATGAATGACAGCTGTATGCCGTTGATGTTTTCTTCAAGGAATTTGTCGATGAGCATGATCTGTACTGCATAGAAGATCGCACAGATAAGCGCAAGGACATCACCGAAATTGACTGATGTAAGATCCGAAGGATCGATGCAGAGAAGGAAGAGTCCTACAAGTCCGATGATGATCGAAGCCCATGTGAGCACTGCAATCTTTTTCTTCAAAAAGATGACTGAAAACAGAGGAACGAAGAACATATAAAAAGCAGTGATGAAAGCAATCTTTCCGGAAGTGGAATAGTAGAAAGCAAACTGCTGAAAATTCTGCGCAAATGAGAAGACAATACCGAGTATAAGTCCTGCGCGGAGAGTCTTTTTGCTGAAGTCGAATCCTTTATTGACTATCAGCGTGATGGGGAGAAGAAACAGAACTCCGAGTGATGTCCTGATGCCTGTGAATGTAAATGCGTCAATGCTCTGCATACCGATCGACTGGGCAACAAAAGAAGAACCCCAGATGATGGCGGTGATAAGAAGTAGTACGATTCCTATCGGCTTGGTGCGGCGCATATGATTCCTTTCACTCTTAATAAGCAAAAGAAATATATATTAACCCGGTATGATTTGCAATACTTGACGCATACCCTGTGGGGGTATATAGTATGTTAAGAATATATACCCCTATGGGGTATCTTAGGAGGTCGCAATATGGCTGAGAAGTGCCCACACTGCAAAAAGAAGGACAGATCCGAAGAAGAGATCAAGGATATGATCACACGCCTTAACCGTATTGAAGGCCAGATCAGAGGCATCCGCAAGATGGTTGAAGAAGATGCTTACTGCGTTGATATCCTGACCCAGGTAAGTGCAGCCAGATGCTCCCTTAACAGCTTTTCAAAGGTGCTTTTGGGAAATCACATTAAGACCTGTGTCGCTGATGATATAAGAAACGGTAATGACGAAAAGACTGATGAGTTGGTTGAGCTCCTTCAGAAACTTATGAAATAAATATCAACCTTAGAATGTGTAGTCCTGATGGATAACAGTAAAACAGAGAAATATTTAGTAACGGGTATGAGCTGTGCAGCGTGCCAGGCACATGTCGAAAAGGCAGTGTCGGGAGTTGACGGCGTTGAAGCGTGCAGTGTATCGCTCCTTACAAATTCAATGAGCGTTACGGGAACTGCTGATTCTTCCAAGATCATTAAAGCGGTTGAAGATGCCGGTTACGGTGCTTCTAAAGAAGGAAGCGGTGATAAGACTAAAGGAAGTCTTTTCGCTGATATGGAAGCACAGTTGGAAGACCACGAGACTCCCGTACTCAAAAGAAGACTGATAAGTTCAGTTATCTTTCTTTTGATCCTCATGTATTTTTCGATGGGAGCATCCATGTGGGGATGGCCTGTTCCGTCTTTCCTTGAAATGAACATGACAGGCATCGGGATCATCGAGATGCTGCTATCCGGAATCGTTTTGGTCATCAATAAGAAGTTCTTTGTGAACGGTTTTAAGGCTCTTTTGCATAAGGGAACCAACATGGACACTCTTGTGGCCATGGGGTCCGGAATATCCTATATTTACAGCGTTGTAACATTGTTACACATGACAACAGTGCACTCTCACGAGGCTCAGATGGCTCTTATGGACGATCTCTACTTTGAGTCTGCCGCCATGATCTTAACCCTCATAACAATAGGAAAACTTTTGGAGGCAATCTCGAAGGGAAGGACCACAAATGCGCTGAAGGGTCTCCTGAATCTTCAGCCTAAGACGGCTGTTCTGGTAAGAGACGGAAATGAAGTTTCTGTACCTGTGGAGGAAGTAAGAGTCGGCGACATCTATGTGGTAAGACCCGGCGGTTCTATTCCTGTCGACGGAGTTATCATTGAAGGCGACTGCGCTGTCGATGAATCGGCACTTACAGGTGAGTCAGTTCCTGTCGATAAACAGGCGGGCGATCTTGTATCTGCTGCGACCATCAACAAGACAGGCTTTATCAGATGCCGAGCAGAAAAAGTAGGAGAAGATACCACTCTGGCTCAGATCATAAAGATGGTAAGTGAATCCTCCGGTTCTAAGGCGCCTATTGCAAGGATCGCGGATAAAGTATCTGGTATATTTGTTCCTGCGGTTCTGATAATTTCTGCAATAGTATTTGTGATATGGATGATCACGGGTGCACCGTTAGGTGATTCACTGACAAGAGCCATTGCCGTTCTTGTAGTAAGCTGCCCTTGCGCATTGGGACTTGCAACGCCTGTTGCGATAATGGTAGGCAACGGAGTTGCTGCTAAAAACGGAATACTATTTAAGACATCTGCTTCGCTCGAACAGACCGGTAAGGCAGATATCATAGTTCTTGATAAGACAGGAACTATAACAAGCGGTATCCCGAAAGTTACGGATATCATCACTGCTGAAGGCGTAAGCGAGAATGAACTCTTAAAGGATGCTTTTTCGCTGGAACAGGGAAGTGAACATCCTTTAGGCAGAGCGGTAACAGATTACTGTGCTTCGCTTGGAATGACAGCAGGACAGATAGAAGATTTCAAAGTGTTTGCCGGAAACGGTCTTGAAGGAAGATCCGAAGGCCGAATGATCCGCGGCGGAAATCTCGGTTTTATTTCAAAGAGCTGTAAAGCTGATCCCGAACTGATCGCTAAAGCAAACAGCTTGTCTGAGCAGGGCAAGACGCCTTTGTTCTTCGAATCAGAAGGACAGCTTATTGGCATTATCGCTGTCGCAGATACGATACGTGAAGATTCGGCTGAAGCGATAGATGAATTCAAGAAGATGGGCCTTTATACGGTCATGCTAACGGGCGACAACAGAAAGACTGCAGACGCCATAGGAAAGACTGCAGGCGTTGATCTTACGGTAGCTGACGTGCTTCCCGGCGATAAGGAAAGAGTAGTAAAGAGCCTTCAGAAATACGGCAAGGTTATTATGGTGGGTGACGGCATAAACGATGCTCCTGCTCTTACTTCCGCAGACATCGGAATGGCAATAGGCGCAGGTACTGACATTGCGATAGATGCAGCCGACTGCGTGCTTATGAAATCTGGCCTGAAAGACGCTGCGGCGGCATTGAGAATATCCAGAAGAACGATTACAAATATCCACGAGAACCTGTTCTGGGCATTCATTTACAACGTAGCACTTATCCCTGTTGCAGCAGGCGCATATGCCGCATTCGGTCTTACTATGTCGCCGATGCTCGGTGCTGCTGCAATGAGCATATCCAGTTTTACGGTATGCATGAATGCACTGCGTCTTAATCTCATTAAGCCGTTTGATCCGAAACATGACAGAGCTAAGAGCGACGTAAGAAGCAGGGCAAATGAAATTGAAAAAGAGTTTAAAGATATAAACACAAAGGAGACATTGAAAATGGAAAAGACTATCTCTATCGAAGGCATGATGTGCGGACACTGCGAAGCAACAGTCAAGAAGGCTCTGGAAGCATTAGACGGCGTTATCTCGGCAGATGTATCTCACGATAAGGGTACTGCCGTTGTGGCTCTTGAAAAGGATATTTCCGACGAGATCCTGACCAAAACAGTAGAAGATAAGGACTTCAAGGTTACCGGAATCGCATAATGTAAAAAAGTATTGATTCCTCATTTCAGCTCTTAAAGGTATAATTGTTCTGTATGAGGTGGGGAAAATGATTCATATACTTATTGTTGAAGACGAAAAACCAATATCAAATCTTATCAGGATGAGCCTTACAAAGGCCGGCTATTCATGCACTTGCGCATTCGACGGCGAGGAGGCTCTTGATATGATAAAGAACAATGTCTATGATCTTATTCTTCTTGATGTAATGATCCCGAAGATAGACGGATTTTCATTAATGCAGTACATCAGGCCGATGAAAGTGCCGGTAATATTCCTTACTGCAAAGAATATGGTCGAGGACAGAGTAAGAGGCCTTGAGCTTGGTGCGGAAGACTATCTTGCAAAACCGTTCGAGATCATCGAATTGCTCGCAAGAGTAAATGTTGTTCTCCGCCGTTATAACAAGACAGATACTGAGATCACTATTGCAGGTCTTGTGATCGATACAAAAGCCATGATCGTCTATAAGAACGGATATCCGATCCCGCTTACTCCCAAGGAGTATGAGCTGCTTCTTCTTTTCGCAAGGAACCCCGGTATCGCGATGTACAGAGAGACGATCTATGAGCGCGTCTGGAATGAACCTTTCCCCTATGGAAGCAAGACCGTAGATCTTCATGTTCAGAGACTTCGTAAAAAGCTCGGCTGGGAAGAGGTCATTCATGCTGTTCCGAAGGTAGGATACAGGCTGGAGGCTTAACAATGCGATTCCGGCAGAAAATGCTCCTTGTAATGATATGGCTTCTCACACTAAGTTACGGTGTGGGAGGTCTTCTTCTGATAAGGCAGAATTTCAGGAGCAGCCTCGAGCAGTATGAGAATATCTGTGCGGAATCTTATGAGATGCTTCTTCAGTCGGTACAGCTCGTAAACTTCGTTGATATCCAGCAGGATTTCTCCAATATCAGTACTACTCTTGAAAGAATGAATACTGCAGACAGTCTTGTCGGAATCAGCCTTATCAGAGGCGACAGGATACTCTATCAGTTTGGTGAGAGCAAAGAGGATTACGATACGGATTCTGAATTTGAATCGTTCCTGTTTTCGAGAGACTCGAGGCATCTTTATCAGATAAACGGTGTTATCAAGACTAATGAAAAACCGCTCGAACTTGTTGTGCTTTACGACATTACTCCGGTATATCAGGCAAGAGACGAACAGGTAAGTGTGTACCATCAGGTTCTTGTTGTACTGATCATCATCGGAGGTTTTGCAGCGTGGATCACGTCATTCCTCATCACAAAGCCTTTGTATAAGCTGTCTAAAACTGCGAGAGAATTGTCTTCAGGACATTTTGATTCCAGAGTTAATCCGAAGTCGCATGATGAGATCGGACAGCTTGGTTCTGACTTTGACAATATGGCAGACAAACTCGAAGACAACATCAACGAACTCAGGATGTCCATGGAACAGCAGGAACGCTTCATGGGAAGCTTTGCGCATGAACTTAAGACACCTATGACATCCATCATCGGTTATGCGGATCTTTTGAGAAGCCAGGCACTGAATGAGGAAGAAACTCAGGAAGCCGCAAACTATATCTTTTCCGAAGGTAAGAGACTTGAATCACTGTCATTAAAACTTCTCGACATGCTCATGATGAAAAAGCAGGACATCAAGTTTGTTCCTACCGACATGAAGAACATGATCGAGACTCTTACACTGCATCTTCAGCCCGTGTACAAGAAAAACAGGATCGTGCTCCAGTGCCGTCTTGAACCGTCCATGTGCATGGTCGAACCCGACCTTTTCAGTTCCGTTATTACCAACCTTCTGGATAATGCCAGAAAAGCTCTTGATAACGGAGGAAACATCATGATCCTCGGCGAGAGCGTGAAGGGCAATTACCGCATCAGAGTTATAGATAACGGAAGAGGAATGCCTGAAGAAGCGATAAAGCATATTACTGAAGCTTTCTACCGTGTTGATAAATCACGTTCAAGAGCTCAGGGCGGCGTCGGTCTCGGACTGAATCTGTGTAAAGAGATAATCGAACTCCATAACGGAACGATTTCTTTTGCTTCAAGAGAAGGTAACGGAACATGCGTTACGGTTACGATCAAGGAGATGACATGATGAGAAAACTGAGTTCGGTAATTACTGCGTTCTTCATCGTGTTGGCAGCCCTGCTCGGCTGGTTCCTTCCGATCGTGGATTTTGATGCCTATGACAAGTTCAGTGAAGGCATACAGAAAGATCTTGAGATCAAGCAGATCAATCTTTCTTACAGAGATGACCTTGCCATGAGCCAAAAGATCAATATCTCTAATTATGAATATGAGATAACGGGAGGCGTCGAGCTCGATAAAGGCATCTACGTTCAGAAGGATGAACTGGCAAAGATAGTAGGGGATTTCCTTGCTGATTTTTCCGGATACAGATTCAATGTCAGCCAGAACTGGTATGCAGCGCCAATGCTTGTTAACCTTGCCAACAACAGGGGTACGATCGTAATCTGGGTTGTGGATGTATGGCTTGATAATAACTGGGAATTTAGCTGCCTGGTAGACGATAAGACGGGTGCCATCCTGCGCTTGGCATTCTTCGGTGATCCTGCATACTGGGATGATCTCGTTCACGGCTTTGACGATTCCTATGACGGTTATCAGTTCTTAAGCGACAGATTCCGCACGGCCATCTATAACCATTATGCTTCGCGTCTTAATGCGAAGATCGTTTCGTACCATCTTATGGATAATATGGTCTATGATGATTCTTATACTTATCTGTACATTTTCAAGGATGACAGGAACTATACGTTCCAGCTGTCGGTAAACTTCTCGATTCCGTACGGCCAGATCGATTCCAATTAATCGATTTGTTTACAATTGATGCCGTTTTGATGCCGATTTAGTACTTTTTTGATTTTTCCCTTTGTGATAATAACGTCAGAAGTTGAGCAAAGGAGGGGAAAGACATGTTTCCGGGTTTGGCTGTCAGAGTTAAAAATTATGCCGCAAATATGGGGAGCGGATTCGTTGTTATTGCGGGCTTCCTGCTCGCAATAACAATGGTGTTTGTTATTGTTTTCGCACGCTGGAACGGAGTCAACAGTTCTTCCACTTACAGCGTTAACGCTGATAAGCCATGGACAGAGTCATCTGTCGAAGATACAGGACACGTTGCCCTGATACTGCCTGATAAGAGCGGGAATTAAAAATCTTATCAATCTTCACCGACGAATACATTCCAAGATGCAATCTCTGTATCACTTATGGTCTTCATCACGAGTTTTGCATTGTCGAGAAGATAGTCGCTGTAGCCCGAAGACCAACCGCGTTTAACCAGTTCCTTGACAATATAGCCGCTTATCTCTTCTATAAGATCTACCTTACCCGGACTTTCTTCTTCGCTCATTTGAGAAAGCTTCAAAAGCGGCTCTACAACGCAGCTCAAGGTGGTAAACTCCTTCATCGCTCTGAAGCGCCATTTATAATATGGCATATACCGGCCGTTAAGAAGGAACAATGCCGCAGTAATCTTGTATATGAATTCTGTAACGCAGCAATAAGCGGCCCCTACATCACCACGTTTTATGGAGCGAATATAATTAAATTGCCCGGTTTTACCCGCCATGGCAAGGTCTGCAGCGACTTTCTTCTTTATTAAATCTTCTGGATAAAAACCAGCCCAAACATTTCTTATGGCACTGAATTCACCCGAAGGATCACGGAATACTTTTCCATTGACTGCTTCGGATAAATGCATCTGCGGAGTGGCAAGCCAGTCCTGTGTAGTAACGGGAGCTTTGGTCATTCCGGTATGCTCGTAATAGAATTCCTCAATGCTGTGAACACCAACGCGGTGGCTTCTTGCACCGGTCATGATGTTGCTCGGTTCTGCCATTCCGACATCTGCTCTGTGATTTAATATGAATTCTTCAACGGGAAGGTCATCGTATGCTTTTTGAAGATCGTTTCCGATCTTCTTTTTGAGCTCTTCCGGAAGCCATAAACAGAAGCCGGGCGCATAGTCGTGATCTCTGGAAATATAGTCGTCGTATCCGAAACATTCGGATGTCTGTCCCACAAGACCTGCTGCGATCTCATCCTTGTAAGATGAGAAATCCTTTTCGAGCATCGGCAGGCCGTACTCTTCGAAAAACACTTCCGATATCTTAAGACCGTTCCACATAACGAGATCAACCTTTATGCAAAAAAATAAGAAGCGCATTATCAGCGCTTCTTATATTTTACATTAGTTTATCCGAAATCGATTACTTGGAAGCAGCCTGCTGCTGAGCCTGAACTGCCGTGATGCAGATAACGCCTGCGAGCTCGTCTACGCTGCATCCTCTGGACAGGTCGTTGACGGGTGCTGCAAGACCCTGAAGGAAGCTGTAAGCCTCTGCTTTGCCGATTCTCTGGATGAGCTTGTAACCGATGTTTCCTGCCTCAAGGTTAGGGAAGATGAGGACGTTTGCCTGACCTGCAACAGGAGAACCGGGTGCTTTTGATGCACCAATCTCAGGGATGATTGCAGCATCAAGCTGAAGCTCGCCGTCGAGCATAACATCCGGATACTTTTCCTTAGCGATCTTAACTGCTTCAACTACCTTGTCAACGAAGGGGTGGTTTGCTGAACCCTTTGTTGAGTGGCAAAGGAAAGCGACCTTAGCAGGCTTGCCGATAAGAGCTTCAAAAGATGCAGCAGATTCTGCACCGATCTCAGCCAGTTCTTCAGGATTGGGGTCTTGCATCAGTGCGCAGTCAGCGCAAAGGATGATTCCTTCTTCGCCGATGGACTTATCGGGAATGTCAAACATGAATGCAATTGATGCGATCTTTCTTTCGGGAGCCGTCTTAATGATCTGAAGGGCAGGTCTCAACATGTCTGCTGATGTGTGGCATGCACCTGATACCAGACCGTCTGCATCTCCTGCTTTGACCATCATGATGCCGAATGTGAGCTTGTCGTTTAAGAGTTCTTTTGCCTTTTCAAAAGTCATGCCTTTCTTGGCTCTGATCTCTGCAAGAAGAGTCGCATACTTGTCAGTCTCTGTTGACTTTGTGTGGTCGAGGATCTGTACGCCGGTAAGGTCAGCACCGAGTCTTGCTGCAGAACCCATGATCTCTTCTTCGGTTCCGATTATGATCGGGGCAGCAGTTCCTTCTTTAAGGACTTTTGCTGCTGCAAGTATTGTTCTGTCGTCTTCTGATTCGGGAAGAACGATAGTCTTAACATCACTTCTTGCTCTTGCTTTGATTGTCTCAATAAAACTCATTGTCTGTTCTCCTTAAAGAAAACCGAATCCTTCAAATCTGGGTTTGCCGGGATATGTCTTAGCCTGCTCGTCGCCTCTTAAAACTCTAAGCGCTGCTGCTCTCATGGCTTCATGCTCGAGCTCGCCGGGATAGGAGGCGATGGGAGCGATCCATCCGCATGCTTCCTTAATGCCGTCGAATACATCCTGGAAACGCATGAGGCCGCCTGTTAAGACGATACCGTCAACTTCACCGTGAAGAACGCATGCCATGGAGCCGATCCACTTTGTGATCTGATAGATCATTGCATTCCAGATGAGCTGTGCCTTGGGATCACCGGCTTCAACCATCTCGTGGATCGTATCGGAATTGGATGTGCCGAACCAGGAGGAGAGACCGCCTGTAGCCATGCACAGACTTCTGAGTTCTTCCTTGGGTCTGTCGTAAAGCTTTGTGAGAACATCCGTTATGGCCATTGTTCCCATTCTCGTGGGAGTCATAGGGCCGTCTCCGCCGCTTCCGTCGTTGGCATCGATCATCTGGCCATGCTTATGTGCCGTAATCGTGATGCCGCCGTCGATGTGGCAGACGATGAGATTCATTTCGTTATATTTTTTGCCGACGCTCTTTGCATACTTGTGAGCTGTTGCACGGAGATTAAGGGCATGAGTTGCAGAGTGTCTGTAAACGCCCTTAACACCTGTAATTCTTGCAACATCCTGATACTCGTCAACTACGATGGGGTCGACCATGAGAAGCCTGCCGCCGAATTCGTCGTGAAGCTGCTTTGCCATCTGGACGCCGAGCATGCTTGAGTGATAAACGCCGCCCTTAGCTTCGCGGATATCATTTACGAGTCTGTCATCAACTTCATATGTGCCGCCTTCGATCGGATAGCACGCACCGCCTCTGCCTACAATGGCATCAACACCCGTAAGATCGATGTTGTTTTCGTTCAGCCACTTTTTTACATACTCCATGCGGTAATCAAGCTGATCGTTAATGGTAGGGAAGTTCTTTAAAACAGCCGAATCGTGGAATACATTTCCTTCAACGATGCTCTTCTCGTTCTCGAAAAACTCGACCTTGGTTGAAGTGCTTCCCGGATTGACTACAAAGATACGGAAAACCTTTGAATCTGACATATTTGTTCCTTCTTTACCTATATAATTACTAGGACAGTATACACGCTTTTTACGGAATGTATATATTATATTACGCAAATATTAGTTATAATTCTGTATTGGAATATGGTCCGGCTGTTGGTGGTTTGTTGATGTTTTTTGCCGGTACATGGGGAGGAATAATGGAAGATAAAACTTTTCGCAAGGGCTTAACTGTCGCAGCGATAATACTGATTGTTATCACGGCAATACTTATGAGCCTAAGCAGTACTAACGGAATCCTTTACGGTACTGAAGCTGTATTATACGGCATACCCTTTATTGCGGCTGTTGCAATAATGCTTCTTGCGATACTGATAATCCTTACTCGGTTTTATACGAGAACCGATACCATCGAAGAAATGCTGGGTGCGATTGCAGTAAGATACGGCATCTTCGGCTGGTGCTTCATTTTCATCATCAAATTCGCATCTGTGCTTTTGAATATCTTCTGCTACGACTTTTATTCTGAGCACTTTGCATCGATATACGTAATCCTTAATTCCATTAACGTTTGCGTTATCGGAACCACTGTTCTTGCAATAGCGCTGCGTAAGCTTCCTGTTGTAAAGATCGAGAAGAGGAAGATGAAGATCGGTCAGCTTTTGCTGCTCATAATGATGATGTACGGTCTCACACAGGTCGGATCCATGATGGGACTTCCGATACACATGCTCCTAACTTCCTTCTCATCTTTTACGGCCGACAGTGAAGATGCGATAAACGAGCTCAGTAATAACGTTGTCTTTTCTTCAGGATCATTACGGTCGGTATCCTTCCTGCGATCTTCGAGGAGCTGTTGTTCAGAAAGTTCCTTATTGACAGAACGATCCGTTACGGTGAATTTATCAGCTGTGCACTCTCGGGCATCATGTTCGGCCTTTGGCACGGAAACTTCCAGCAATTCTTCTTTGCATTTTTCATCGGTGTTTTGTTTGCATTCGTTTACATAAGAACGGGCAACATAATCTACACCATGATCATGCATGCGAGCGTCAATCTCGTAACTTCTACCATAACGGTTGAACTGCTTTCGGAATTAATGAAGAGAATGGGATTTGATTTTGCGAACGGTACTGTTAATACCGATATCGATTACGATGCTGTTATGCAGTCTGTTCTGCCTTTAATGGCACTACTTTTGTTATGGCTCGTTATCCTTGCAAGTTTCCAGATCGTCGGATTTGTCATGCTTATCGTAAAACGCAAGAAATTTAAGTTGGCTGCAATGCCCGGAGAGCCGGCAAGAAAGACGATTCTGCATACCATGACTCATAGTGTTCCGATGTGGATATTCTTCACGTTTGCGATACTGCTTTTCGTATACGCATACGTGCCTGACATACTCGCTGCGATACTGAGTCTGGCAGGAAAGTAGCTTTTTAGTTGTCTTACTGTGATTTTACTTGGCCTTTTCTACGGAAGAGGCTTTTTCTTTCTCCGCGAAAATAAATTCTCAAACCGTATCTTTACACTACTACGTATACGTGGTAATATTCTTGCAGCATGCTTCGTATACGTAGTAGTTTGTTAAAGGAGATTGTTTGAGGTGAAAGAATTATTCAGGTTTAAAGTGACGAAGGATACACTTACCGCAGTCATTGCAGGAATAGTGATGATCGGGCTGAGCCTTTTGATGCTGCCGTTTTCAGGAGAGACTAAGTTTGATGCGATAGTATCGTTTTTGATCAGGGATGTGCTCATGATATTTGGTCTGGGCGTAGTCTTTGTGTCGGTCTATGTCGATAAGAAGGGAAGAGACATACTTAAAGACATAGGTTTTAAGAAGCACAAATCTGTGCTGAGCATAATACTCGACGTTGTATTTGCAGCTGGTCTCGCGGCTATTTTTATGAAGGACGGAATGCCTGAAAATGTTTTGAACCTTCAGAACATGTTTGCTGCAGCATATATTTTGACTGCAGGCATTTTCGAAATGATGTTCATATACGGATTTTTAAGAATGAGCTTCGAAAAAGCATTCGGCATTATTCCTGCGATAATCCTGACCAGCGCATTCTATTCATTTCATCATGCAGGATTTCAGCCTGAGTTCCTTCATCTGTTCCTGGTCGGACTCATGTATTGTTCTGTGTTCTATATCACACGCAATATGCTTATAATCTTCCCGCTTTTCTGGGGAGTCGGTGCTTTGTGGGATGTTATAATATCTTCGGAAGCCGGAGAGAGTATCAAGAATGCGGAAACATTTATGTTTGCGGTAATTGTCTGGATCCTGATAATCATCTGTTTTGCATTCAGGGCTATAAGGAGAAAAAAGAATGCTGTCGAAAACATCGATCGTAATAATGGGGATGCTTACCAAGGGCGAAAAGAATGCATATGACATGCTGAAAGAGATCGACAGCATGAATATGAAATACTGGCTCCCCATTGGTGCCACAACTTTATATGAGACATGCATCAGACTCGAGAAAAAAGGTTATATAAAAGATACAGGAGAAGCTGATAACAAAGTCATATATTGCATTACCGAAAAAGGAAAAAAAGAACTGAAGAAAACTATCTGCGAATTATATGAACGTGTTGATTACGATTCAGTCTGGTTTTGTCTTGCTGTTATGTATTCTGATGTACTTACCAAAAAGGAATTTGAAACAGAGAAGAAAAAGAGACAGGCACTTCTTGATGAGTATGAAGCCGGAACAAAGGCGAATAAGAATGCTCTGGTGGCAGCAAAAATTCCTTATTCCGGTATTTGCGCCATAGACAGAATGATCAGCATTATCGAAATGGAAAAAGAAACGCTGAAAAATCTCTAAACCCTGTACTGATATTTCTGTTTATCACATTCTTAAACGCAATAAAAAAGGATGCCCGTAAGGACATCCTCTTCTATTTTCATAATCAGTTGATAAGAAGATTACTTCTTGCACTTCTTAGAAGGCTTTGTGTTAACCTTATCCTTGAGTGCCTTACCAGCCTTGAACTTAGGAGCTGTGCAAGCCTTGATCTTTGTAGCTGCACCTGTCTGAGGGTTGCGGCCTGTTCTAGCAGCTCTCTCGGATGTCTCGAAAGTACCGAAACCAACGAGCTGAACCTTACCCTTGTTCTGAAGCTCATCAGATACTACTTCGATGAAAGCCTTAACTGCAGCGTCAGCATCCTTCTTGGAGATGTCAGCCTTAACAGCGATTGCATCAACTAATTCTGTTCTGTTCATTATTAAATCCTCCCTGAATATGGGTTAAATACTTTGCCGGAAAGGCTTTTAGCCACCGACAATGCCGATATTATAAAGTTCTTTGACATTAAAAACAAGAGAATTTGAGGGTTTTTGAGATATTTTTTTGCAAAAAAACCATTGTTTTAGGGATTTTGAGGGTAGGTGGCAGCCTGTTGACACCTGAAAAACGGTGTGATATTATCTGCACAGATGAACATATGAGCAACCGTTCATATGATAAACCGGAAGGAGAAGCAAAAATGGCACACGATCACGCAGCTTTACTGAAGCACATAAAGGCTGATATGCCTTCAGATGAACTGTTACAGGACTTGGGCGATCTTTTCAAGATCTTCGGCGATACCACAAGGATCAAGATCATGTATGCGCTTTATGAAGACGAGATGTGTGTATGCGCCATCGCCGATCTTCTCGGAATGACCCAGTCAGCTATCTCTCATCAGCTTAAGGTGCTTAAAGCTGCTAATCTTGTTGAGAGCAGAAGAGAAGGTAAGACAATTTTTTACCGTCTTGCAGATGAACATGTTAAGTCCATCATTGCACAGGGTTATGATCATATTACTGAGTAATTAAATTAGAAGGAGAATACATATGAAAAAGACATTTGAATTGGAAGATCTCGACTGCGCTAACTGCGCCATGAAGATGCAGGAAGCAATACTCAAGATTCCCGGAGTTCAGAACTGCGAAGTTAACTTCATTAAGCAGAAGATGACATTGGAAGCAGATGATGCGGAATTCGACAAGATCGTAAAGCTCGCTGTCAAAGCAATCGCAAAGGTTGAACCCGACTGCACAGTATTATTGTAATAAGTGATGCAGCAGACAACCTCTGCGGCATTCTTTTGGAGATGGCACTATGAAGTATAAGCTCACTAAGAAACAGAAGAAGATGTTGATAAGGATTATCATTGCATTGGGATTACTGGCAGTGATAGCAGTAACACTGCACTTTATCGAGCTTCCCTGGTGGGCTGAGCTTATACTTTATGCCATTCCTTATGTCATTGCAGGATACGATGTTTTAAAAACTGCATTTATAAATCTTATTCACGGTCAGGTATTTGACGAGAAGTTTCTCATGATGGTAGCTACTGTCGGTGCTTTCGGTACAGGTGAGTATCCTGAAGCTTCTGCCGTTATGCTCTTTTATCAGGTCGGAGAACTGTTCCAGAGCATAGCTGTAGGAAGATCGAGAAAATCCATCGCAAAGCTTATGGACATCAGACCTGACAGTGCAACTGTAATAAGGGACGGAGAAGAAATAGAAGTATCTCCCGAAGAAGTTGAAGTAGGTGAGATAATCATCGTTAAACCCGGCGAAAAGATCCCGCTGGACGGTGTAATCACGGAAGGCGAGAGCTCTGTTAACCAGGCTGCATTGACGGGTGAATCTGCACCTGTTGATAAGGCATACAGCGACAATGTCATTTCGGGTACTTTAAACCTTACGGGCGTGATCAAAGTAAGGACTACTTCGACATTCGGCCAGAGCACTGTTTCCAAGATTTTGGAGCTTGTTGAGAATGCTTCCGACAAGAAGGCGAAAGTAGAGAATTTCATTACCAAATTTGCAAGATACTATACTCCTGCAGTCGTAATCGCTGCTTTGCTCCTTGCAATCGTTCCGCCGATCTTTCTGGGTATCGGAAGCTGGGAGATCTGGAAGACATGGCTTACAAGAGCCTGCGTATTCCTTGTAGTTTCCTGTCCGTGTGCATTGGTTGTATCTGTTCCGCTGTCTTTCTTCGGCGGTATCGGCGGTGCCTCCAAAGACGGTATCCTTATAAAAGGTGCCGGATATATGGAAGTATTATCGAAAATAGATACAGTTGTCTTTGATAAGACAGGTACTCTTACAAAAGGCGTTTTTGAAGTTGATGACGTGCACCCCAATATCGTAAGTGTCGCTGAATTAAAGGATATCGCTGCATGCTGCGAGAGCTTTTCGAGCCATCCCGTTGCACAGTCCATTGTAAGAGCGCATGAGGGACATATCGATAAGTCGCTTATAGGTGATGTAAGCGAGATCGCAGGAAAAGGCGTTAAGGCTGTAGTTGACGGAAAAACATACTACTGTGGAAACGGCCAGCTAATGGACATGTGCGGTGCAGAGTGGCATGACTGCCATCTGACTGGAACGATAATCCATGTAGCAAGGGAAACAGACGGTGATGTCGATTATTTGGGACACATCATCATCAATGACCAGATCAAGGAAGATTCCGAAGCAGCAATAAAGGAACTCAAAAACGTTGGTGTTAAGCGCCTGGTAATGCTTACCGGTGATAAGAAGAGCGTTGCCGAAAATGTTGCAAATAAGCTTGGTCTGACAGGTTTCTTTGCTGAACTCCTTCCGGCTGACAAAGTCTCGAAAGTAGAAGAACTCCTTGCTTCTGAAAAGGGAAGACTTGCTTTTGTCGGTGACGGTATCAACGATGCTCCTGTTCTCATGCGTGCTGACTGCGGAATAGCAATGGGTGCTATGGGTTCTGATGCAGCCATTGAGTCTGCTGATGTAGTCCTTATGGATGACAAACCGTCCAAGATCGCTGACGCCATGAAGATCGCAAGAAAGACGATGAGAATCGTTTGGGAGAACATTATCTTTGCACTCGGTGTTAAGGCTGTGATCCTTATTTTGGGTGCTTTTGGTATCGCAAACATGTGGATAGCGGTATTCGGCGATGTCGGAGTGCTCATAATTGCCATCCTGAATGCCATGAGATGCATGAAGAAAATTAAATAAAAAAAACTTGCGATTTGTGCTTTTTTGAGTAGTATTAGAACAGCTATTTAGAGGAGGTTCAATATGAAGTTCAAAAAAGCTTTGGCTTCTGTCCTTGCATTGGGCATGACGATCACATGTTTTGCCGCATGCGACATGGACGAAGACTATGATTATGATGACGACGGTTATGAATACGACGATGACGGTGAAACCGGCGAGACGGGTAGCAACGCCGGTAACAGCGGCAACAGCGGTTCAGTAAGATCTGTATCTTCAATGCAGATGTCCGTAGATCAGGAGTCGGGAAGTGTTCAGATCACAAGACCCGAATCTTCTGAGACAGCTATGGCAAATGACGGCAGCTGGACTATTTTCGTATATCTCTGCGGTACTGACCTTGAGTCAGACGGCGGTGCAGCAACAGGCGACCTTGAGGAGATGTGCGCTGCTTCTGCTTCTGATAAGGTTCGTTTCGTAGTTCAGACAGGCGGTACATCCCAGTGGCAGAATAACTACATTACAAGCGGTTCGGGCCGTTACATTATCCAGGATAATGATGTAGTTGCATTAGACGAGTTTGAAGCACGCAACATGGGTGATCCTGCAACTCTTGCAGATTTCCTTAAGTGGGGTGTTCAGGAGTATCCTGCTGAGCACATGGGTGTCATCTTCTGGAATCACGGCGGCGGAAGCATTTCGGGTGTATGCTTCGATGAGCTCAATGACAGTGATTCTTTGAGCATCCGTGAGATCGACAGCGCTCTTTACACTGTTTTCGAGGGCATGACAGACCGTTTTGAATTCATCGGTTTCGATGCATGCCTCATGGGTACAGTTGAGACAGCTAACATTCTTGCTTCTTATTCGCGTTATATGGTTGCTTCACAGGAAACAGAGCCCGGCAACGGCTGGGATTACACTGTAATCGGCAATTTCCTTGCAGATAATCCGGGTGCAAACGGTGCTGAACTCGGTGAGGCAATCGCTGACGGATTCTATGAATCCTGCAAGCAGACAGGTGAGCAGAACGATGCAACACTTTCAGTTATTGATCTTAGTAAGATCGATGCAGTCGTAGAAGCATTCAACGTTTTCGCAAAGGGTATGTATGAGGCAAGTGAGGATACATCAGTTCTCACAAACGTTATCCGTAACATCGAGAATGCTGATAACTTCGGCGGTAATAACAGATCCGAAGGATACACAAACATGGTTGACTTCAGCGGTCTTGCAAGTGCATGCAGCGATTATGCAGATGCTTCAGCTGTAGTTTCTGCTGTTGATGCGGCTGTTGTTTACAACAAGTGCGGCACAACACACTCAGGCTGCTGCGGACTTTCCATCTACTATCCTTTGGCAGTTCAGGGTTCTACTGAACTTAAAGTCCTTGAGGACATCAGCATCAGCCCTTTCTATTCTTCATTCATTGACCGTCAGGACTTCTCCAGCTCCATCAACTATGATGATTCTGCTTCATCCGGCGATGAAGCATACTGTGATGAGGAATCAGGCTGCTACTATTTCTGCGAAGGCGATACACAGTATTGCTATGACCAGAATGAAGGTCAGTATTACTGCTATGATGCAAATTCCGACAACTGGGTTCAGACAAACGATCAGTGTGATTACAATTCATACGATTACAGCGGATCCAACGATGATTTCGGATACAACGACGATTACTGGTTCAGCGACGACAGCTGCTGGCAGGGCGGTTCATGCATGGAGTACGATGATAACTCCGGATGCTACCGTTCACGTTCCGTAAACAACAATCACTGGGATTATGCTGATCAGATCGAGCAGACAGGCGAGAGCCCTTACATCAAGTTCCTTAAGGCTCCTGTTATCGATGATGACGGTATCTATTCCTTCACACTTACACCTAAGAGCGTTGACCGTACAGCTTCCGTAAGCGCATTCGTATATCAGGTAATCGACGATGAAGCACTCCTTCTCGGTGAGACAACTGACATCAACTGCGATTGGGACAAGGGTCAGTTCGAAGACGGATTTGACGGATACTGGCTCTCACTTCCTGACGGTCAGAATCTCTCTATCTCTGTTGTTGCAGTAACTGATGAATACACGGTTTACTCTTCACCCATTATGCTTAACGGCGAAGAGACAAACCTCAGATTCAAGCTTTATACTGAAGATTATTCCATCGTTGTTGAAGGCGCATGGGACGGTATCGATGACAGCGGTGCTGCTGCAAAGGCTGTTAAGAAGATCAATGAAGGCGACAAGATCGTTCCTCTTTATACTTCAGTATCTCTTGTAAATGACAGTGATGAAGAGACACTTTGGGAAGGCGCAGAGTATGTTGTTTTCGGTTCTTTGGAACTCACATACGCTCTTCTCGAGGAAGCAGATTATCTCTATGCATTCTGCATTGATGATATCTACAACGACTTCTATCTCACAGACTTCGTAGAATTTGCAGTTGATGCAAACGGAGACACATACTTCTACATTTACGAGTAAGTAAACAATAAAACATTTTGACGATGCGGGATCATAAACCGCCTGACGTCGACAGGTTATCTGCTATAATTTTTTAGGAAGCATTTTTGCGAAAAGATTTAAGCGAGGTAACAATATGTCGGTAATGGCTTCGTTTATGGTCCCGCATCCGCCTTTAATAGTGCCTGACGTAGGCAAGGGCGGAGAGAAACAGGTCTTAAAGACCATCGCATCCTATGAGAGAGTTGCTGACGAGATTGCCTCTCTTGATCCGGATACAATCGTAATTACCAGTCCGCATGCCACGATGTACGCCGACTATTTTCATGTGTCGCCGGGCAGAAGTGCAAAGGGTTCTTTTGCAAAGTTCGGTGCATCGAATGTAAGGTTTGATGAATCATACGATGAGGATCTTGTTGATAAGATCTGCGAGATAGCTGATGAGCACGATTTTCCTTGCGGCACTTTGGGTGAAGAAAGCCGTGAACTCGATCACGGCACCATGGTCCCGCTGTGGTTTATCCGAAATAAATTCAAGGGCGGAAAGATAGTAAGAATAGGCCTTTCAGGACTTCCTCTGACCGACCATTACAGACTTGGCATGTTCATTAAACAGGCAGCAGAAGAACTCGACCGCAGAGTAGTAATAGTTGCGAGCGGTGATCTTTCACACAAACTTCAGGATTACGGTCCTTACGGATTTGCGAAGGAAGGTCCTCAATACGACGAACGCATAATGGATGTCATGGGCCGCGCCGCTTTTGATGAACTTTTCGATTTTTCAGAAGATTTCTGCGATAAGGCTGCCGAGTGCGGACACCGTTCGTTTGTGATAATGGCAGGCTGCTGGGACGGCAAAAAAGTTAAAACTGAAGTCTTTTCCCATGAGGATGTCACGGGAGTAGGTTACGGCATCTGTACTTTCTACCCGCAAGACGGTGAATTCAGCGAGCGGAAATTGCTTGATAACTATCTTGAGAAACAGGAAAAAGAACTTTCAGATAAAAGGTCTTCGTCAGATATCTATGTAAGGCTCGCAAGACTTTCTCTTGAGACATACATAAAAGACAGAAGAAGGCTCAGTATTCCTGAAGATATCAGCCTTATTGCTCAGGGCGGAGATATACCTGATGAGCTGCTTAACAGACGTGCGGGTGCATTCGTTTCAATACATAAATTCGGAAGGCTCCGCGGCTGCATAGGAACGATCGGTGCCACTACCGATTGCGTGGCACATGAGATTGCAAACAACGCGATAAGCGCCTCCACAAGAGATCCGAGATTTGATCCCATTACCGTTGATGAACTTCCCATGCTGGAGATAAATGTCGATGTTCTAGGAGATGCGGAAGACATTGATTCAAAGGATCAGCTGGATGTGAAGAAGTATGGTGTAATCGTGTCGACCCGTGACGGCAGGAGAGGACTTCTTTTGCCTGACCTTGAAGGCGTGGATACGGTCGATTATCAGGTGGCGATCGCCATGCAGAAGGGCGGTATCAAGCCGGGCGAGAAATATTATCTCCAAAGGTTTGAAGTTGTCCGTCATACTTGATGTCAGGAGGAACTGATGACAAGGTGTCATGTGTGTTTCAGGCATTGTGATCTGAACGAGGGAGATATTGGGTTTTGCGGTGCAAGGCTATGTCATTCAGACAGCATCCTGCCTGCTAATTACGGCCGTGTAACTTCTCTTGCTTTGGACCCTGTTGAAAAGAAACCTCTGCACAGATTTTATCCGGGCTCAAAGATACTTTCTGTGGGAAGTTACGGCTGTAATCTGAGATGCCCTTTCTGCCAGAACAGCGAGATTTCGTGGGGAGAAGAAGCGAAGGATTTTGCAGTGACAGCTGATGTCATTTCTCCTGAAGAACTTGTTTTGATAGCTGAAAAGCAGAAAAAGAACGGAAATATCGGTATAGCATTTACATATAACGAACCTCTTATCGGATATGAGTTTGTAAGAGATACCGCAAAGCTCTCTCATGAAAGGGGCATGAAGAATGTAATCGTGAGCAACGGTACGGCATCGCTGTCTGTTTTATCTGAGCTTACGCCTTATATTGATGCAATGAATATCGACCTGAAATGCTTTGATCCCGATACATATTCCAAAGTTTTGGGAGGCAGTCTCAAGATGACGATGGAATTCATCGAAGAGGCGGTAAAGCATGCACACGTTGAACTTACTTGTCTTATCGTTCCCGGATTAAATGATTCGCCTGATATGATGCGTGAAATGACTGGATGGATAGCATCACTCAAAGACGGTAAGGATATACCTTTCCATGTGTCGCGTTTCTTCCCGTGTTTTCATATGACCGACCGTCCAGCCACACCCGTAAGTGCGGTCTATGAGCTTGCTGAAATAGCAAGAGAATCACTTAATTTCGTTTATACGGGAAACTGCTGATTTCGATTATTTTTCAGTTTAGTGTTTAGATATGCTATATTTAATTGAAATGGAATAGGGAAAGGAAATGGAAAATGGCGGTTTTATGCAGTAATTGTGCAGGCAAACTTATCTTCAATCCGGCTACACAAAGGCTGGAGTGCGCTACATGCGGAAGCTCTTTCAGACCGGAAGATGTTGAAGACAAGAATGCCGATCTTCATTCAAAGTATTACGATACCAGGGTTTATGTGTGCAGCCACTGCGGAGCTGAGGTAATCACAAGCGATACCGAGGCTTCATCTTTCTGCGTATACTGCGGCAACCCTGCAATCGTTTTCGACAGGATATCAAAGGAATATAAACCTGACGGTCTTATACCATTCCAGGTTACCAAAGAGGAAGCGATTAAGAATATCAAGACAAGGTTTCTGAAAAATCCTATCATTCCCAAAGAGATAATGGGAAAGTGCGTTCCTGAGAATATCCGCGGCATATATGTTCCGTACTGGATCATCAATGCAGATTATACTGAAGCGGATTATTTAAGCGGAAAGGTCAAGCGTGGAAAACACACGGAAACCAGATATTATTCCAGGGCCGGAGAGATCGCGGTTAAGAATGTCCCGATTGACGGTTCCAATATACTTAACGATGATATAAGCCGTAAGCTTGAACCGTTCTATCTTGAGGATTCCAAGACCTTTGACGAGGATTATCTCAATGGTTTCTATTCGAATACTTCGGACATGAATTACTTTGACCTCAAAAAGTCGGCTGCATACAGATGCCATAAGATGTATGCGGATGAAATAGTAAAGACGGTCAAGGCAAAAGACGTAAAGATTGTGGATTCGATATATTGGGTCGATGTTCATGACGATCCCATTTATATGATGTTCCCTGTATGGTTCTTTACGTTTAAATACGAAGATAAACCGTACACGATCCTTGTTAACGGACAGTCAGGCAAAGTCGTCGGAACGATGCCGTGGCAGAAAAAACGCGTTGTTGCCATAACATTAGCGACTTTTATTCTTGTCATGGCTCTCATCGCAGTGATCATTACAGGCTTGATTCAGAACTGGCTTTTGCTTTCCTCGATATTTGTATATGCACTGGCAGGAATTACGGTGCTCGGATCGTATTCATTTACACGCGGATTTGTCGGCCTCAAAAGAATACATAAGAATCTGAGGCTTACCCAATCGGAAGATATCTTCAAGTTTGTTAAGAAAAGACAGGGGTAATGCATATGGATGAACAGATTTTTATGATGTATACAGTCTTTATCGGAATGCTTGTGTTTACGGGCATAGCCATTACCATGTTTGTCGTTTATAAGATACTTAACAGATTCAGCAACTTCGGTGATTCATCCTGCAAACTGGATGATTACTCACCCAGAGCGATCCATTATCTCCGTGACATGGATGACGTTCCTTCAACAGAAAAACGTCTTCTTTTCTCCGCATATGGAGAGAATCCTTATGACGGCAGGCAGCATACGATTCCGGAGCAGCTTCTGAAGAATTCGAAAATGGATGAGCCTGATCAGGAAATGGAATAAACAATGGAAATTACCTACAGAAAACTCGAGACGAAAGATCTTGATACGTTTATCAGTATGAGGATCAAACAGTTAAGAGAGGAAGGCGCCACAGAAGATATCGATCTGGTGCCTGTTCTCAAAGATTATTACAACCGCCATATGGCTGACGGCACTTTTGTGTCATGGCTCGCTCTTGACGGTGAGAAGATCATCGGTACGAGCGGTATGTCATTTGTCGAGAAACCGCCTTATTTCAGTTGTCCGTCCGGAAGGATAGGGCTTCTTTCGAGCATGTTTACCGATCCGGATTACAGAAGGATGGGAATAGCAAAAGAACTTCTTCACAGAGTCGTTGAAGAAGCAAGAACGTACGGCTGCGGCGCAGTACAGATTACTGCATCCGACATGGGTGTAAAGCTTTATTCCGCATACGGGTTTGTCCACAACGGCAATTTCATGCAATATAACTTAAAGGGGTAAAAGGAATGAAGAAGATAGGATTGGTTGGCGGCACAGGTCCGGAATCAACCTTGATGTACTATAAAGAACTCAATTCAAGGATCGATAAGATCACTGACGGCAATGCCATGCCCGACATCGTTATCGAGAGTGTTGATTTCAGAAGGGCATGGGATTATGTCTGCTCTGAAAGATACGACGAGCTCGCCGATTATCTTTCAGAGAAAGTTACCAGCCTTCAGAACAGCGGTGCAGAAGTAATATCTTTAACGGCAGTAACCATGCATCTGGTAATAGACGACATCATTGCCAAAACCAAGGCTGATCTTGTAACCATCCCCCAAGCAGTATGCAGTGAAGCTTTATCAAGAGGCTATAAGAAGATCGGTCTTCTCGGTACCATATTTACTATGGAACAGGACTACATGAAGAAGGATTTCCGTAATGCCGGGATAGAAGTTATTGTTCCTTCCAAAGAAGACAGGGAACTTGTCGCAAAAAGGATATATGAAGAACTTGAAGCAGGCATCGTAAAGGATTCAACGCTTAAGGAATTACAGGGAGTAATCTCGAGAATGCGTGATGAAGACGGTATCGAAGCAGTCGTTTTGGGATGCACGGAGCTTCCTCTTATCCTGAATTCCGGCAACTGTCCCGTACCTTGTCTCGACAGTGTTGAGATACACATAAATGAGCTTATAAAACAGACGGTTTAAAGCTGTAAAATTTCTTTCGAAAAAACTCTTGAAAACAATTTTTAATTACTTTAGTCTTCTTTTTGGACGTCCAAATCTTTATCAAGACGAGGAATATTATGACCAAAGAAGAACTACACTCTTTCATTGAGAACAGTAACGGAAACGAGGGTAATATCTGCCAGATCTGTGCCGTAAAAGACGGCAAGACCGTATATGAGGATAACTGGCACGGATATAAGTCAGATGATGCCGTTAATGTCATGTCGGTTACCAAGGGCGTCATGGCGCTTCTTGCCGGAATTGCATTAGATAAGGGATTCATTAAAAGCGTTGATCAGAAAGTCCTTGATTTCTTTCCTGGCTATACAGTCAAAAGAGGTGAGAAGACTATCTGCGATGTTACGGTAAAGCATCTTCTCACGATGACGGCACCGTATAAGTACCGCTCCGAGCCCTGGAAAAAGGTCTGCACTTCAGATGACTGGACAAAAGCTGCTCTCGATCTGTTGGGCGGACGTTCGGGAATAACGGGCGAATTCAAGTATGCGACACTAGGAATCCAGATCCTTGCAGGAATAATAGAGAATGCAACCGGCGAAAAGCTGATCGATTTTGCAAACCGCAATCTGTTTTTGCCTCTGGGCATCGCCGAACATGTGAATCATGGCGACAGTTCCAAAGAAGATCAGTTCGATTTCGTGATGAATAAAAGCCCCAGAAAGAATGAATGGTATTCGGATCCCAAGGATACAGTTACGGCAGGATGGGGACTGTGCATGTCAGCCCGTGACATGGCAAAGCTCGGTGAACTTGTTTTATGCAAAGGCATTGTGGGCGGAAAAGAGATCGTATCAAAAGAATATATCGATGACATGATTACGCCGAAGCAGAAGCTCGGAGAGCGTTTCGGATACATGGAATACGGATATCTTTGGTATAAGCCATACGAAGACAGGGAAGTATATGCCGCATTAGGCGACGGCGGAAATGCCATATATGTTAACCGTGAAGAAAATGTTTCCGTAAGTGTTACGGGCACTTTCAAGCCCCTGATCTTCGACAGGGTGGAATTCATTGAGAAGAAAGTGCTTCCGCTTGTAAGATAAGCCTTTGTTTACTGTATAATAGTGCCAATAATTTCCGGAGGCATTTATGAAGAAGATTAACAGCGCCATAGCATTGATACTTGCAGGTGCGATGGTATTAACTGCATGTGATAAGGGACAGGGCACGGCTACAGACGAGACTTCCGCAACGGATACTTCGGCTGCGGTCTCAAGCTCAGATACGGAAAACTCACAAAGCGGCACTTTTGAAGGCGCTCAGGGAGGCTCTCACTCGACATCGGGACTGACTGAGTTCGGACGCGGCTACGAAGGTATCGAAGGAACCGGTAACTATAACTACGGAGAAGCTCTCCAGAAATCGATCCTTTTCTATGAACTTCAGAGGAGCGGACCGCTTCCCGAGCAGACAAGATGCAACTGGAGAGGTGATTCCGGACTTGAGGACGGAGCTGATAACGGCCTTGACCTCACAGGCGGCTGGTATGACGCCGGCGATAACGTTAAGTTCAATCTTCCCATGGCTTATTCCGCAGCGATGCTCGGCTGGTCTGTATATGAAGACCGTGAGGCTTACGAGCAGAGCGGACAGCTCGAATATATTCTCGGAGACATTAAGTGGGTTACAGATTACCTTATTAAGTGTCATCCGGAAGATGAGGTCGACGGCAATGCGGATCACTCATGGTGGGGACCCTGTGAGGTCATGACCATGAACAGACCTTCTTACTGCGTAACGAAGGATAATCCGGGCTCTGCCGTTGTAGGCGAGGCCGCTGCGGCACTGGCTGTCGCATCAGTAGTATTCAAGGACGTGGATAAAGAATACTCAGAACTCTGCCTTGAACATGCAAAGAGCCTTTATGAGTTTTCCGATTCGACAAGAAGCGATTCAGGATATACGGCTGCCAACGGTTTCTACAACTCATGGAGCGGATTCTACGATGAGCTTTCGTGGGCGGGATGCTGGCTCTATCTGGCTACTGACGACAGCAAATATCTTGATAATGCGAAAAGTTGTTTCACGCAGGCAGGCCACGACTATAACTGGTCTCTCTGCTGGGATGACGTGCATATCGGCGCTGCGGTAATGCTCGCAAAGATCACAAACGAGAAGTCTTACAAGGATGAAGTCCAGAAGCACCTTGATTTCTGGTCCTGCGGTACTTCTGACGGAGAGAGGATCACATATTCTCCCGATGGTCTTGCCTGGCTTGACCAGTGGGGTTCATTAAGATATGCGACAACGACTGCATTTGTTGCAACCATATACAGCAGATGGGACGGCTGTCCTTCTGACAAGGTACAGGTCTACTGGGAATTTGCGGAATCACAGGCTGATTATGCACTTGGTTCTTCGGGCAGATCTTATGTATGCGGATTCGGTGAGAATCCTCCGGTTCATCCCCATCACAGAACGAGCCAGGGATCTTACTGCGACAATATGAATGAGCCCGGTGAAGCAAGGCATACGCTTTACGGTGCGCTTGTCGGAGGCCCTGATGCATCTGACGGATATACCGATACCGTAAGCGATTACAACAAGAACGAGGTTGCATGCGACTACAATGCGGGATTCACGGGCCTTATGGCTGCCATGTATTCCAAGTATCACGGCCAGACGCTGATCGATTTCGGAGCAGTAGAAGAAGTTCCCGGCGACGAATATTCTGCCGAGTGCGTTCTTAATGTTGAAGGTCAGGACTTTGCCGAGATCAAGGCATTCATTTACAACAAGACGGCATGGCCTGCAAGAACGGCAGAGAACCTTGAATTCAGATATTTCGTTGACCTTTCTGAGATCTATGAGGCAGGAGGCGACGTATCGGGTGTCAGCATCAATACGAACTATATGCAGTCAGGAAGAGTTGACGGCCTAAAGGTTTGGAACGAGGATAATCACATCTACTATCTTTCCGTTGTTTTTGATGACGGCAATCTGAGACCCGGCGGACAGTCACAGTACAAGTCCGAGATACAGGTAAGAATGACAAGCCCTAACGGTGAATGGGATAACAGCAACGATTATTCCTACAACAACGGTGTTGTCCTTATAGATGACGGCGAGCTTGTATTCGGCACTTTGCCTGATGAGGAGGGTACCGGTTCCGGAGAATCTGCAGGCGGAGCCGTTCCGACTCAGGGAACAACTCCTACACAGACTCATTCATCTTCTTCGGGCGGTCAGGTGTCTGTCGGAGATCTTCAGGTGACGATGAACTATAACGACAATTCTTCAAGTGCAAACGCTATTGCGGGAACTCTGGAGATCAAGAATACAGGCAGTGATTCTGTCGATCTGTCTGCTCTTAACATCAATTACTATTTTACGAGCGACGGAGGCAACATGGTCTTTGACTGTTATCACGCAGCCGTAAATTCTTCTTCAGGACAGTACACGGCGCTTACGGATGAGGTGACAGGCGCATTCTCCACCTGTTCAGGCGAAGACCGAGATACATGCCTTACCATATGCCCCGGAAGCGGCACTCTTGAAGAAGGCGATACCTTTACGATCAGCTTCAGCTGCCACCGTGATGACTGGCAGAACATGGATCTTTCAGATGACTGGTCGCATAAGAGCGTGAACAACATAGAAATTATCGGCTAAAAAAAGACGAAAACTAAGACGAAAACGATGAAACAGTCCCATTAATCGCTTTAAAAAGTTTCTGCCGAATCGTAAAATCTAATCAGAAAGATTTTCGAGGTAGCAGTATGATCAGATTTAAAACTTACTGTGCGGTAAAGCCTGTTTCACGTGAAGTTATCGAGAGCGCGGTCAGGGATTTCCCGGGCAGGGAGATAATATTCGTCGCACCTGAGTTTTCAAAGGCACAGGTTGAGCGCGAAGTCCTTGCTTTTAAGGAAGAAACGGCTCACTTGGGTAATACCATAGACATGGGTGAGGGAATCCTTACCCTGTCTTCTTCGCTTGTTTCGGGCGATGTCTTAAGCTTTAGAAAACTCGCCGGTAACATTCTTGACGATCTTGGCACGAACTATGTGGCAGAGGGCGGAGAGATAATGCTCCGCAATGCCATTTATAACATCCTTGCCAACAATAAAGAGAAGCTGAATGCTTTCGGCACTTTGTCTTCCAGGATCGATTACATCAACATGATGATCGCCCTTCTCGGTGACTTCTCAAGATACGGCGTCGGCATTAAGGATATCGATAAGGCCATTCAGGCGCTTGAAAAAACATCTGCTACAGTCGCATTTATCAACAAGCTAAAAGACCTTCACCTGATAATGAGCGAGCTTGAGAATCTTAATGTCAGATTCGGTCTTAATCTTTTGAGAGAGCCCATCGCACTGGCTTGCGAAAGACTCGCAGCATATATTTCGGGAGATGCAGGATCGAGACGCAGGAGCGCTCTCGGCCAGCTTAAGGATTCCGTTATAGTTTTCATCGGATTCGGCGCAACGCGTATGCTTACGCCCAAAGAGATCAGGCTTGTTTCACTCCTGTCCGAACTCGGCTGTGATGTTGAGTTTAATGTCCTTGCAGGCAATAGCGGATCCAAATATTCATCGGTCTGCAAGACAGGTGAGGATTTCCGTGCGATGCTCGAAGGTCTTGGAGCGACAGGTTCTGCGATCAGCGTTAAGGACAATGCACCAGAGTTAAAGACTATAGTCGAGGGAATCGCATCTGATATTAAGCCTGACGGTCTTGATACTGCGGGCAAGGTCAGACTTGCCGAACTTGATGGAATCGACGACAGAGTCGGATATATCTTCAGCGAGGTCATAAGCCTTACGAGAGATCAGGGTTACAGATACCGTGACATAAGGATCGTGTGCTGCAACGAGGACATCATGACGAGGATGAGAAGCACCGCC
>CAJOJI010000051.1 GCA_905234715.1 uncultured Saccharofermentans sp. | reverse complement strand
AAGAAAACGCACGAGGAGTGTGCGGCTCTGATGGATATTTCCAGGACAACTGTGACCGAGATCTACGAATCTGCAAGATTTAAGATCGCAGATGCCCTGATCAACGGAAAGACACTGTGCATTGAAGGAGGCAACTACAGAGTGTGCGAAGGCGGCGAGTGCTGCTTTTCGAAGGATAAGAAATGCAGTGGAGACTGCAGCAAATGATTGAGAGGAGACGATCTTATGGCAGAAATAGTATTGGATGACATGAATTTTGAAGAGGAAGTATTGATGAGCAGCCTGCCTGTTCTCGTTGATTTCTGGGCACCCTGGTGCGGTCCCTGCAAGATGCTCGGCCCCGTTATCTCTGCCATTGCGGAGAAGTACGACGGCAAGCTCAAGGTCTGCAAGTACAATTGCGACGATTCAACCGAATTTGCAGAAAAATACAATATCGACAGCATTCCTGCAGTTAAGTTCTTCAAGGACGGTGAGGAAGTTAACGAGTCTTTGGGATTTGTCCAGCAGCCTGCTCTTGAGGCGATCATCGAATCGATCCTCTGATACCTGATAAACAAAAATATAAATGTGATCCCGGCTTCAGTTTTTGAAGTCCGGGATCATTTCGTTTCCTGAAGAATCGTATTCCTGGATAAATGCGTTCGTCTGTCCTTTTGAGGCCAGGTAATCCGCAAGGCTCTCACATGTCCTTTGTGAAGGGCGCTCTTTAAGTTTTCCTGTACATGAGGGCATCGGCGTGTACTGGCTCATGAGGCTTATGTAGATCCTGTTCCCGTATCTCGAAGTAAGGTAATCCAGAACATGCTTCGAATCGAAAAGTCCTCCAGGAAGGATGAGGTGCCTTACAATGACACCTTTCTTTATCAGGCCGTCATCACCCATGACAATGTCTCCCGTCTGTCTCACCATCTCGTCTATTGCCTGGCAGCATACCGCAAAGTAATCTTTCGCGTTCGAATATTCTGATGAGAATTTGGGTGAGAAGTATTTCATGTCGGGCATGTATATGTCTACGAGTCCGTCGAAAAGTTTCAGTGTCGGTACCAGGTCGTATCCCGAGCAGTTTACGGCAACGGGAATTGTGAGTCCTTTCGTTTTCGCAAGGGATATAGAATCCGCAACAGCCGGGGCAAAGTGCATCGGTGTTACGAGGTTTATGTTGTTTGCACCCTGATTCTGAAGCTTCAGATATGCATCGGCCAGGCTTTCTTTATCCATCTTCATTCCGTGTCCCGTTGGGCCTCTTGAGATGGTATGGTTCTGGCAGAATATGCATCCTAAGCTGCAGCCTTCGAAAAAGACCGTGCCGCTTCCGTTATCTCCCGATATTATCGGTTCCTCGCCGTAGTGAAGCTTTATCAGGTTTACTACCGGGTATCCGGGCATTTTGCAGTAACCGGTCTTACCGCCGGTCCTGTCGGCGCCGCAACGCCTTGGACATAGATAGCAATTGGCAAACAGATCTTCCATATGAGAGCTATTTTACTACTATCAGTTGTGATGAGTTGTTGTTATATCCAAACAGAACCGAATTGGAGGTTCTAAAATACAGACAAATTAACTTCTGTCTGTTCGGCAACCAGGTGATAAAATCTACTCATGGCCATACACGAAGAATGCGGAATATTCGGAATTCACGGCAGTGAATACTGTGCCAGTGATGTATACTACGGACTTTTCAGTCTCCAGCACAGGGGACAGGAGAGTTGCGGCATCGCGACCAATGATGACGCTTCCATAGAGTGTGTAAAAGGCATGGGACTTGTCAGCGACGTATTGAGCAGCGACAAGATCAAGAACCTCAAAGGCGACATCGCGATCGGCCATGTAAGATATTCCACGGCAGGCGGAAGCGTTCCGGAGAATGCACAGCCTATCGTTACCCAGTACTCAAAAGGTACACTTTCCATCGCACATAACGGAAACCTCACCAATGCCATCGAGCTCAAAAAGGAGCTTGAGGACAAGGGTGCCATTTTCCACACGACGACCGACTCTGAGGTCATCGCATATCTCATTGCAAGCAAAAGGTCTTCCACTCCTTCCGTTGAGGAAGCCGTAAAGGAAGTCATGGGACTTATCAAGGGAGGCTATGCGCTCCTTGTAATGAGCCCCAGAAAACTCATCGCTGCAAGAGACCCGTTCGGCTTAAAGCCTCTCGTAATGGGCAAGCTCGATGATGCAGTTATCTTCTGCTCCGAGACATGCGCTCTTGAAGCTGTCGGTGCCGAATTCATCAGAGATATCAATCCCGGAGAGATCGTAATTGTCGAGAACGGCGAGATAAGATCCATCGATTCAGGCATCAAGCGAGGCATGAAGAAGTGCGTTTTCGAATACATTTATTTTGCAAGACCGGACTCTGTCATTGACGGTATTTCCGTTGCACAGGCAAGAAGGGAAGCCGGCAGGATCCTTGCGAGAAAGCACCCCTGTGACTGCGACATCGTAATCGGCGTTCCTGAGTCAGGAATCGATGCTGCGCTCGGTTTTTCAGCTGAATCAGGCATTCCGTATGAGAAGGGATTCGTAAAGAATTCCTATGTCGGAAGAACTTTCATCAAGCCTTCACAGGAACAGCGCCAACAGGCCGTTAAGATCAAGCTTAATCCCATCTCTGCCGTTGTTAAGGGCAAGAGAGTCGTAATCATAGATGACTCGATCGTAAGAGGAAATACGATTGCAAACCAGGTCAACATGTTAAGAAATGCGGGAGCTACAGAAGTCCATGTAAGGATCAGTTCTCCGCCGTTCATGCACCCCTGTTACTATGGTACTGATGTACCTGATAAGGAGTTTCTTATCGCTTGCAGTCACACAATCCCTGAAATCTGTGGCATAATAGGTGCCGATTCTTTAGGTTATCTTGATACCGAAGATCTGGACGCAATGCTTGGTGGGGATAATTTCAGATATTGCGACGCATGCTTTACGGGAAATTACCCTGAACGATAAAGGGGCTTTTAGATGCATGATGAAGAGTTCTCCAAAAGAGGACACGAAAAAGCACGGGTAAGATCAGCAGATGCCGCAGTGAAAAAAGCTGTGGAGCATGAGGCTGCGCTCGAACGCAAGGCTCAGCATAAAGCTGATCACGAAGTCAGAAAAGCCCATCCCAAAGCAGCTGCCAAACAGGCTGAACCTAAGAAGGCCAAGCCCAGGCGCGAAAAGAAGATCAATCCCAAGGAACTTTACGGAGTCAAAAAGAGGAACAAGTATGCGCTGCCTCTTCTTCTGATCCTGTTCTTCCTGGTTATTTTTGCAGTGCTGTTTTCAGGTGCTGTTTATATCTACGACAGGGATACGGCAACGATAGTAACTGAACACACCATCGAAGCAGGCGAGACTGCAAACCTTCAGATGTATGTAACAGGCGAGCCGATGTTTGCAGATTATGTATCATGCAATCTCGATTTCACGACGGTTAATTATATTCTCCCTCAGACCATCAGATTTACGGTCACGATGTACGGCACCAATTTCCCGTGCATCCTGAATATTGTTGATACCACGGCGCCGACGGCAGAAGGAATACCGCAGACCATGTATTCGGTCGATAAGGTTCCGCCTGTCGAAGAGTGCGTCACTAACATCTACGATCTTAATGATGTCACAGTCGAGTGGGATGAGATCCCCAGCATGAAGTGGGGCGGAAATTTCATTGCCAAGGCAAAGGTTACAGATTCATCCGGCAACTTTACGATCGTCGATGTTCCGTTCTCTGTCACAAGAGACATTACGCCTCCTGTTATCGAAGGCTATGAAGACATCGAAGTCTTTATCGGCGACACGATCAAGTACAGAGACAACGTAACCGTAACAGATGACATCGATCCTAATCCCACGCTCGAAGTCGATACGAGCAATGTCGTTCTTGATGAGGAAGGAACATATGAAGTCATTTACAGAGCATCTGATTTCACAGGCAATACTTCCGAAGCTTCCATAGAACTCACGCTCGTCGAAAAGCCCGACACCTGGGTCGATCCTGAACTCGTTTACGAGGAAGCACGCGACATCCTGAACAGCATCACTTGGGATTCCATGAGCGACATGGAAGTAGCCCTTCAGATCACATGGTGGGTAAGATACAACGTCCACTACAACAACGACTGTGATGACTCGAACTGGACCAGAGCCGCATACGACGGCCTTACAAAGAGAAGCGGCAACTGCTACATTTTCGCGATGACTGCAAAGGCTCTTTTCGATGTGGCAGGAATCGAGAACATGATAATCATCAGAGATCCTTATATCTATAATCCGCACTACTGGAATTACATCCAGATCGACGGCGAATGGTACCACTGTGACTCCACGCCGAGAATGGGTTACGACAGTTATTTCTTCATGTACACTACTGATGAATTAAGAGACTTTTGGGATAACGGCTGGAATGGTTATAATTTTGATGACGACCTATATCCCGATTCTGCAGAAGACTCGGTTCAGTATATGATCGATTACAGCGGACACAGAGTAAGAGACTGATATGAACAACACTGACAGCGGCAAAATACGGAAGCCTTCCGTGCGGAATCCCGAGCATTCCGCCGGCGGTCCAGTAAAGCCGGTAAGTGTGCCTCAAAAACATCCGGTCAATCAAAATCCCGGCGCAAGGAGAGCTGCGCCTCAGAATGTTCAGGGCGCGAGAAGAGCTCCTTCAAATGCCCATGCGGTCAAGCCTGCCGTTCAGAAAAAGAATCCGTCATCAGAACATTCAAGAGTTAAAAAGGCTCCGCAAAAAGAAGTTGCCGGGACCGATCCCAAGCAGTCGGCAGGAATGTTCAAAGGTCTCGTTATCGCCGTCATTGTCATCCTGCTAGCGCTCCTCGGCGTGATGGGATTTCTTTTCGTTAAGGACGAGACGGAACTTCTGAACAGGGAAGTCACGATAGAGGCCGGAACTGTAAGGCCCGACATCAGCATGTACTTCAAGGAAGAGCCTAAATTCCCGAACCTGATAAAGAGCAACCTGAACTTCGATGAAGTCAATATCAATGTCCCACAGACGATAAGATTCAATATCGCGGTTTACGGTCTGAATTACGCATGCACGCTGATAATCACGGACACTGTTGCGCCTGTGGGAACGGGAGTGCCACAACAGATATTCGCATGCGAGGAACTCCCTGATGCGCTCTCATGCATCACGGGTATCGAAGACATAACAGATGTAACTGCTTCATGGGAAGAGGTTCCCGACATGTCTTCTGGCGGCAACTATCTGGTCTATGCCGTGCTTATGGACGGATGCGGAAACGAGACAGTGGTCGCAGTGCCTTTTGAAGTCACCCTGGATGATACTCCGCCTGAGTTAAAGGGCGTAAAGGATATCGAGATATATCTCGGAGATTCCGTCGCATACAGGGAAAAGGTGACGGTAACTGACGATTACGATGAGAATCCGGTTCTTGAGATCGATACTTCAGCTGTCGATCTTACAGAAGCGGGATCCTACGATGTCATCTATACGGCAAGGGATTTCTCAGGCAATGAGACAACTGTAACGATATGTCTTACAGTCTCCGAAAAGCCTGAAGGATATGTTGAACCCGAAGTCGTTTACGAAGCTGCCCGGGAGATCCTGGACGAGATAACCGAACCCGGAATGTCTGACGAAGAGATCGCCCTTCAGATCGTCTGGTGGTGCAGATACAACATAAGGTTCATCTTGAGAAGCGAATACAATTCCTGGACCGAAGCCGCATACAGCGCTTATACGTACAGAAGCGGAAACTGCTATGCAACTGCATATGCGGTAAAGGCGCTTCTCGACGTCGCCGGGATTGAGAACGAGATAATCGAGAGATGGCCTTATGAGACGGCAACTCACTTCTGGAATTACGTTAAGTTAAACGGCCAGTGGTATCACTGTGATGCGACATGGCGTGAAGGATACGACAGCTATTTCTTCATGTACACCACGAAGGAACTGCACGATTTCTGGCAGGGAGGATGGAACGGCTTCCAGTACAGGGTGGACGAGTATCCCGAGAGCGCGACCGAATCCGTGCAGTACAGGATAGATTACAAGAACCACACGATCGAAGACCCGTAATATAAATAAGCAACTTGCCCTGTTATTTGTTATAATTCTTTAGACTTGATTAATAATCCTGAGGAGCTGACCATGGATATCTTATATATCGTCATGCCTGCATATAACGAAGAAGACAACATCCTTGATGTTGTTACTTCCTGGTACCCCATTCTTGAGGGCAAGGATCCGGCTTCAAGACTCGTTATTGCCGACAGCGGAAGTGTTGACAGAACCCATGAGCTTTTGGAGAACTTCAAAAAGGATCACCCCCAGCTTGAGATACTGTCAGATACAGGCAAGCAGCACGGCCCCAAGGTTATCGCTCTCTACGATTATTCCATCAAGAACGGTGCGGATTTTATTTTCCAGACTGACTCAGACGGTCAGACCCTGCCTGAGGAATTCGATTCTTTCTGGCAGATGCGTCACGGATATAAGGGCATCTTCGGCCACAGAGTCGTAAGAGGCGACGGCAAGTCCAGAGCATTTGTCGAGAAGGTCGTATGCTTCCTTCTCAAGTGCTATTTCCATGTTAAGGTTCCGGATGCGAATGCGCCTTTTCGTCTCATGGATGCAAAGACCGTTGCAAAGTACCTTCCCAAGCTCGACAAGGATTACAATCTGCCGAACATCATGATGACAACCTACTTTGTTCATTACGGTGAGGAGCATGCTTTCCGCGAGGTCACTTTCAGACCCCGTCAGGGCGGTACAAACTCCATCAATATCAAGAAGATCGTTAAGATCGGCTGGAAGGCTTTAGGCGACTTCCACCGTCTCAAAAAGGCAATGTGATGGCTGACAAGTCCAATAAAGACAACAAGGTCATAAAAAGAGTAGTTACTGCGCTGGTCCTGCTGGCGCTTACTTTTGCAATACTGGCTTTTCTCCAGAAGCTCCTGATGCCGAAGTATCAGAAGGGCGTTATCGAAGGCTCCTTTACTGAAGAGTACTACAAGGAAAAGGTACCTCATGACGTCATCATTTTCGGTGACTGTGATGCATACGAGAGTTATTCTCCCGTTAAGATGTATCAGGAATATGGCATCTCCGCCTATATCAGAGGCTCCGGCGAGCAGTACATCAACCAGACTTACTATCTCCTGAAGGATGTCTTAAGGACAGAGACTCCCAAGGTCGTTGTCGTATCCATTCACAACATGCAGCATGATGTCCCCAGAAATGAGGCATATAACCGCATGACTCTGGACGGCATGAGATGGTCTCGGGACAAGGTCGATGCCATCAATTCATCGATGGTCGAGGGCGAGACTTTCGCTTCTTACGTATTCCCGATCCTGCGTTACCATGACAGATGGAGCCAGCTTACGAGAACTGATTTCGAGCACGTGTTCTCGAAAAACATTACCTCGCACAACGGCTACTACATGCGCTGCGACATAAAGCCCCAGGGCAAGCTTCCGCCGCCGACACCTCTGCTCACATACAAGTTCGGTGACAATGCCATGGCTTATCTCGATAAGATCAGAGTCCTCTGCGAAGAGAACGGCATTGAGCTGATCCTTGTCCGTGCGCCCATCGAATTCGGCTGGTACGAGCAGTGGGACCAGAACATCGAAGAATATGCCGCTCAGTACGGACTTACGTACATCAATTTCTGCGATTACAGCGAAGAGATGGGTCTTGATATGACCGTTGACACATACGATGCAGGCGTTCATCTCAACATCTACGGCGCCGAGAAGCTCAGCGTTTTCTTCGGTCAGTATCTTGTCGACAATTACAATCTCACGGATTACAGGAACGTACCTGAGGTAGCCGCTGAATACGAAAAAGACATTCAGTTTTATAACGAGATGAGAGACGACCAGCTCTATGAGATCGCCACCTACGGCGAGCTCAAAAGCTACGGCGCGAATGCCATTGAAAACTAACCTACTGACCTAATAATATAATTAGTCATTTTAGAGTAAAAAAATCTTGCATTTTTCCCTATTTTTGTCGTATGTGAGATACACGCTTGGTGTATCATATTATGGTGTTTAATTTTACCTTTCGGAGGAAATGGAATAATGAAATTTGTTAAAGCAGCAGCTCTTCTTATGAGCTTGAGTATAGTCGGTATGAGCCTTTGTGCATGCTCCGCTGAGCCTGAGCCGGTATCTTCCGACATCAATATTATTTCTTCACAGAGCCAGAATACAAATTCAAAGGTTCCGGACGGAACAGCTGACCCTAACGCAGAGTCTTCAAACTATGTATTTGTTTATAACGGATTCAACTTCATCGTAAACGCACCCATGGATGAGTCCAAGCTTCCTGACGATGACTATGATGTTTTC
Source organism: uncultured Saccharofermentans sp. (assembly GCA_905234715.1). Taxonomy (GTDB): domain Bacteria; phylum Bacillota; class Clostridia; order Saccharofermentanales; family Saccharofermentanaceae; genus Saccharofermentans. The sequence continues at coordinate 6,216 of CAJOJI010000051.1, read as the reverse complement.
GAAGTAGCTTCCTGCGCAGGCCCCGGTATGGCTAAGCAGTACACATTCAAGGGCGGTTCATTCAAGGTTGAGCTCTTCACAGATTCAGACGTTATTGCTGCCATCACTATCTGCGACGACACAGTAACAACAGCTGAAGGAATCTATATCGGCAACACTGTAGAGCAGGTTAAGGCTGCTTACGGCGAGCCCGTAACAGATACTGGAGCAGCAATGATCTACGAGAAAGGCAGCTCAGAGCTCCGTATCTTCGTAAATGACGGCGTAGTTAACAGCATCGTATATTTTGCTAAGTATTAATCGTGACCAGGGTAGAAAAGAAATCACAGTTTAGCGCTATAAGGTTTTTGGGAGTAGTGGTTATGCCGCTCCTCGCAGGAGCCTTATTAGGTTATTCTGCGGGTTATTTTCTATATTCGTCACTGGTCAATAACATTGAGCAGGAGTGTCTTTCCCAAGTTGATATCGAGTATGGTCATCCGATCACACTCGATTGCTTTTTTACACAGATCCCGCCGAACACCCGGTTCATCACCAATGTCGACATGATCGACACGGGCATGCTCGCATCCTACGATATTGCCATCGATTGCGGCGGACATGTCGTTCATTCAGTCCTTAATGTTGTAGACCGTACCGCACCTACTGCATATCCGGTTCCGCAGCATATGTATTCAGGTGTTGCACCTGAGCCGAAGACTCTCGTAAAAGATGTTTTCGACATGACAGACGTTCACTGCACATATAACGACGGCGAGCCTGATCTTTCAAAGGGCGGCAAGTACAACGTAAGAGTCAGACTTACTGACACAAGCGGAAACTATTCCATAATCGATGTTCCTTTCGATGTCGTAAAGGATACCCAGGCACCTACGATCATCGGCGCACATGATATCGACGTTATGGTCGGCACTGATTCCATAGCTTACAGAGACGGAATCGTTGTTACTGACGACTACTGCGAGAATCCGATCCTTGTAATCGATAACTCTGAGGTCAACCTCCACGTGGTCGGAGATTACCCGCTTACTTTCACTGCTTCCGATGACGTCGGAAACAAGACATCCGTTACGGTTAAGGTACACGTTGTCGTTATCGATACTGCCGAGATGTCTTCTGCAGAGACCCAGGCTTATGTCGAGGAAGCTTATGCAATGGCCGAGGAGATCCTCGATGACATCCTCTGGTATGAGGATACCGAAGTCGAGAAGGCGATGAAGATCTTCTACTGGGTACACAACAACATCAGCTTCATGCTCAGCACTCCCCAGTACGACAACTGGGCAGTTGCTGCCATCAATACTTTCACAAAGAGATATTCATCCTGCTACGGTACATGGGCTTGCTGCAAGGCGATGCTCGACGTGGCCGGAATCGAGAATCTGTGCGTAGTCAGAGACCGTCACAACAGTTGGGATAACTGGCATTACTGGTGCCTTGTTAAGCTTAACGGCGAGTGGTGGCACTGCGATGCACAGAAGTATTTCAACGACTATACTCCGAAGGCTTATTTCTGTTTCATGATGACAGACTATGAGATCCTTCATGCTCCGACGAATCACGACTTTGAAGAGGATTCATATCCGGAGAGATCGACTGACTCTGTACAGAGTTACATAAACGTATATCAGGGGACCGTATCTTCGGACTTCCCTTATATAGAGTAGCGGAAAACTTTAATGGGGATTAAAGGAAACAAGTTATGAAAAAAAGTTCAGAAAGAGGATTGACGCCGCTTAGGGGTGATCAGGGTGCAAGAAGAAACGCCAGGATCCCTTCGGTCGACGTTAACGAGGATCCTTACAGCGGACAGTATTCAGGTCCGCAGGGAAACTACAATTCGCAGCAGGGCTACAGTGAGTATTACGATGCTCAGCAGCAACAACAGCCATACTCGGAGCCGATAACCGAGACAGATTATTTCCAGACATTTGACGGTGAGGAAGATCCGTTGTCCGGAATGGCGGCAGATTATGTTGCCGGCCGTAATTCAAGGACTCCCGCAGTAGACGATGTCACTTTGATGTACAGCGGAAAAGTCTCTCCCGATGCGGCTTCGAAAACCAAGGCTAAGACAAATGCCAAGACAAATACCAAGACACCTTTGAGCAAGAAGCAGATAGCTATGCTCGCAGGAATCATTGTTCTGGGTATTGTTGCAGTTGTATGCGGAATCATGTTGTTTACGCCCGTCGGAGGTGACAGCAGCGTCAAGGAAGACGTAGTACTTGAAGCAGGCACGCCTATCACACTTGAGGCATTTTTCGACAACGTTCCGATGAACGCCGTATTCCTTACGGACATCTCCGGAATCGATATCACTCAGCCTGCCGTATACCAGCTTAAGATCGGATACGGTCACAACAAGGAAGCTGAAGTAATCCTGAGGATAGAAGACCACACAGGTCCTACGGGCGAGCCCATCCCCCAGGAAATCTATCTGAACTGGAAGATGCCTGAAGCTAAAGAATGCATTGCAAATCTTTATGATCTTTCAGGCGTTGCCAAGGTTGTTTACACGGAAGGAACTCCGAAGTTTACGGCCGGCGGCACATATCAGGTTTCTGTTTCCGCAACTGACGTTTACGGAAATACGACTCTTTTCCAGGTTCCTTTCAACATGATCGATGACCATACGCCTCCGGTCATCAAGGGCGTAAAGGACCTCGTTCTCGAGGGCAACCCTGACCAGCTCAACTTCTATGCTGGAGTTACGGTAACAGACGATTACGATCCGAATCCGACACTTAAGGTTGACGAATCATTCGTAAATTACACCAAGAGCGGCACTTACGATCTTGTTTACAAAGCTATCGACAAGGCCGGAAATATTTCCACGGCTAAGTGCAAACTCACTGTCAATATTCCTGTCGAAGAAGAGGAGGACACGCCTTCAAATTCAAGTTCCGAGACAGGCACTTATTATGTTGGCGACGGCGATCCTTATGCACTTGCCGCAAACATCGTTGCAGGTCTCAGAAGAGGCAGCGATGTCGAGACTGCAAGAGCAATATTCAACTGGGTTCACGACACTTTGTGGTTCAGACTCCTTTCAGGAACACCTAATTACGAAGATGCCGCATACAGAGGATTCACCAGACACAGCGGTGACTGCTATGTTTACTATGCATGCTGCAAGATGCTTCTTGATGAAGCAGGCATTCCCAACATGAGAGTCGACCGTTATCCGCAGTACAACGGAAACATTCACTACTGGCTCCTCGTAAAGCTTAACGGTGAGTGGTATCACTGCGACGCTACCGAAGGTTATAACGATCACCCGGGCATATGGTTCATGTGCACGGATGATGAGATCAACGACAGGTATCACCAGTTCAACGGTTCACTGTATCCTGCCCGTGCAGGCGGTTCAACGGATTTCCTGGCTTCGCCTACGCCGACGCCTTCTCCGACGCCGACACCTTCGGCATCGCCGTCACCGTCGCCTACTCCGACAGGTGCCGTATCACCGACGCCTTCTCCGACACCGGCGGCAGAAGCTACGGCTACACCGACACCGGCAGCAACAGATACACCAACGCCGACACCGGAGGCTACACCGACAGATACGCCTACACCTACGCCGGAAGACACTCCTACAGATACTCCTTCGCCGACGCCGGAGGAAGATCCTCCGACTGACACGCCTACGCCCACACCGGAAGGCGGCGCCTGATAGGGTCTGTATATATAGAAAGTGTATTAATAGTAATTAAGTAGTTATCCGTATGCATAAAATTATCGGAAAGATCCTGGCATGTGTTTATTGTGCCGCTATTATCGCGGGCACGGTGTATTTTACCATCAGAGATGCAGACAGGAATATCATTAAAGACGTAACGATCGAAGCAGGTTCTCAGATCAGGATCGAGGACTTCTTTCACGACTGTCCGGACGATGCCAGATTTATAACTGACATTTCCGCAATAGATACTAATGTTCCTTCGATCTACATGCTCAAAGTCTTCTATGGTGAAGCCTTCGAAAAAGACGTTACATTAAGGATCGAGGACCGCACTCCGCCCAAAGGCATTGCGCTCCCGAAGAACCAGTATGCCAGCCTTGACTGGCCCGAAGCATCTGAATGCGTCGGTTATCTTTACGACCTTTCGGGAATAGCAAAGATCGAATACAGAGACGGCGTTCCCGAATACCAGCTCACGGGTGATTATCTTGTACCTGTAGTCGTTACGGATTGGTACAACAATTCGACTGTTATAGAGGTTCCTTTCCACGTTACCGACGACCATAATGCACCTTTGTTCTACGGCATCCATGACATCACCATCGGCGATTCCGAAGATGCGGTAATAAACTATTTCGAGGGCATAACGGTAACAGACGATTACGATGAATCACCGAGATACACCGTTGATTCTTCAAAGGTTCAGATCGGCGAAGCCGGTAAATATACAATTACATACAGCGCTATTGATGAGGCGGGAAATGTCCGCAGACAGAATGCCACCGTAACTATAAAATCGTTGGATGATTCCGAAGGCGTCACGGGTGCGGGAAGCTCATGGGATTCACCGTACCATAACGAGCTTTACAGACTTGCTTATGACCTTCTTGATGAATTGAGAGGCGAGGACGATACCGAGACGGCATTCAACATCTTCAACTGGGTACACTCTTATGTCTCGTATGAGACTGTATATGGAACATCAACATTTGAGGAAGCGGCTTATAACGCGCTTACGAAGCATTCAGGCGACTGCTATAGTTTCTATGCATGCTGCAAGCTCCTTCTGGATTGCGCGGGAATACCTAACATGACGGTATTGAGATATCCGGTAACCTATAACGGACATTACTGGAATCTCGTAAAATTAGACGGCGAGTGGTATCATTGTGATTCGACGAAGTTCATGAACCACCAGGCCTTGTACTTCCAGCTGACCGATGATCAGATCAAGGACAGCCGTCACCAGTTTAACGGTTCCATGCTGCCGGTAAGAGCAGACGGAACACCTGAATATGCCTAATCTAAACTTTTAAGATAATAGGATAGGAAGAAAAGGAGAAAAGGAAAATGAAGAAAACAAAGATCATGACAGCAGCTGTTGTTTTATGCATGGCAGCAGCAATGTTTGCAGGATGCAGCAGCGAGCCTACTTCAGGCGAGTCAGCAGTAGCTACACGTATCGAAGGCGGCCAGACACAGATTGCCATCGAGAATTCTGAAGCTGATACTTCAATGGACAACGAATACGGTTTCACATACAACGGCTACAAGGTTTATCCCGGAATGCAGTCAAGCGAAGCACTCGCTATCTTGGGCGATGACTACGACCAGCGTGAAGACGCTTCATGCGCAGGCCAGGGCGTTGACGTAGCTTACATGTATCAGGGATTCACTCTCGGTGCTTACAGAGACAACGGCGTTGAGCTTATCGAAGTTATCCAGGTAGACGATTCCATCATCGACTGCGGCGGTATCCACGTTGGTGATTCACTCAAGGCAGCAAAGGAGATCCTCGGAACTCCCACTACTGAGTATGATTTCGGTGTAGCTTACAAGGGAACAAAGACACAGCTCGAGATCCTTACCGACGGTGTCGACACCATCATCGGAATCGTGTACAGAGTTAACAAATAATCGAGAATAACGGCGAATTTCGAAGAATTTAAGAGAATTCTTCAAGTTTTTTCGGAAAAGTTGTTGACATATCCGTGCAAGGCGGTTATTATATCCGAGCTTGCGCATAAAAAGGGTGTATTTTGCCCTTTCGTGAGATAAAAAAATCAATGAATTTAAGGAGACAAACACATGGGCACATATGTTGCAACCAAGGATTCAATTGAAAGGAAATGGCTCGTAATCGACGCAGAGGGCATGGTTCTCGGTCGTTGCGCTACAGAAGTTGCTAAGCTCTTAAGAGGTAAGCACAAGCCTACATACACTCCTTTCCTTGATACCGGAGATAACGTAATCGTAATCAACGTTTCTAAGTTGGTTCTTACAGGTAAGAAGCTCGACGATAAGGTATATCGTCATCACTCAGGTTTCCCGGGTGGACTTAAGGAAGTAGACTACCGCACATTGATGGCAAAGAACCCTGAGAAGGCTTTTGAGCTCGCAGTTAAGGGCATGCTCCCGAAGAACTCTCTCGGCCGTCAGATGTTCAGAAAGCTTCACGTATATGCTGGTCCTGACTATGAGCAGACAGCACAGAAGCCTGAAGTTTACACATTCTAATCGGAGGACTAACT
>CAJOJI010000050.1 GCA_905234715.1 uncultured Saccharofermentans sp. | reverse complement strand
GATCGAGTGTAAGATCTCCCTTGCCTGTCTTATTTGTAGGAACGCTCTCCTGTGCCGCAGCTTTGGGAGCTTCCGTCTTTGCTTCATCATCAGTCGGCTTTGAAGGCTTCTTTATCTGCGGAATATCCTGAGTCTTAGCATCAGTATCGGCAGACTGCGCAGGAATTCTTCCCGCATATTCGCTGTTGCCCTGCTGCTTGAACATCTCTCTTACGATGTTGTCGTTAAAAGTGTTGTAGCACTCAATGCATCCTACACGTCCCTCATTCTCGAATTCCCTTAATGTCATTCCGCACTTGGGGCATGTCAGCGTGCTGTTGCCGAAATCAAGCTCGCTCATCTGCATGAGAGAAGTTGCGATCTGATCCAAAGGTGCAAACGGGTTGCCCATCAGATCGGACGGATCTCTTAAGAATCTGTCGTAGCCCATAAGCCTCGCGCAGTTCTCACAGTAAGTGATGCCGTTTATCTTTATTATCCTGTTGGTAAGTTCTTTACCGCATCTTTCACATCTCATTTATTAATGTCTCCTTTACCGGGATTCTTTTCTTGCTTAAGTAACCATCAGTCCCAAAAGCGCATGCTTGAAAATGTCCGCTCTTAAGACCGCCCTTATATCCGAATCAACTCTTGCAAGAGCCCTGTCCGATACGGCAGCCATGATCGCCGTACCTTCCTTTGAAGTCATCGCACCGACAGACACCGCATTCATAAGAAGATTCTTTGCCTGCTGCTGTGACAGGTCATCGCCCACGCTGTCGATGATCGCCTTGAGATACTCGGCAGGTCCGACGTGGTTTACACGTGTGATCGTGATCTGTCCGCCGCCGCCTCGTCTGCTCTCAACGATATAACCGCTTCCGCCTGAAAATCTTGTAGACAGCACATATGTGATCTGTGACGGCACGCAGTTCGCCTGCTCAGCCAGTTGGCTTCTGCAGATCGTCGCCGTTCCGTCATTCTCATCGACCATCTCTTTGATCATCTGTTCAATAACATCAACCAGTCTAGCCACAAGATCATCCTCCTTCCGTTAATCGGTTTTGACTTTGCTCTTTCCTGACTTTGACTTTGACTTTCTTTGACTAATCGAATTATCACCCTGAACGGCCCATTTGTCAACACTCGAAAATAAAAATACCTGCCAAAACCTCAAACATGGGTTTCAGCAGGTATTTAAAGTCAAAAACTAATTAAGAAAACTTATCTGTGATAAAGCTTCTTTGTCTCGTAAACCGGCTCACAAGTAAGGTTGATGCCGAGCTTGTGGAACATGTTTACGTCAACGGAACTCATCATTGTTGTTGAGTGAGCATCGCTGTTTGCGAGATTGCTGATCTGCTGCATGGCGAGCTCGGCAACCGGGTTGGTTGCAGCGCTGATCGCAAGAGCAATGAGAACTTCGTCAGTATGAAGTCTAGGGTTGTGGTTGCCCATGTGGTTGATCTTAAGATCTGAGATAGGCTCGATAACGTTGGGTGAGATGAGCGGGATATCATGTGAGATGCCTGCGAGGACCTTAAGAGCGTTAAGAAGCGCTGCAGATGCGGGTCCGAGAAGAGGTGTTGTCTTGCCTGTTACGATCTGGCCGTCAGGAAGCTCAAGAGCAACTGCCGGGCCGCCTGTGGATTCTGCGCGTACTGCAGCTGTGCTGATAACTCGGCGGTCGGAAATGTCGATGCCGCTCTTCTTCATGAGGAACTCGATCTTTGTAACGTCGGAACCGTCGGAGTTGCCGGCACGTGTTGCCATCTTTGCCTCGTAATATCTTCTTACGATCTCCTGTCTTGAAGCTGCCTGGCATGCCTCATCATCGATGATGGCAAATCCTGCCATGTTGACGCCCATGTCCGTAGGTGACTTGTAAGGGCTCTCGCCGTAGATCTTTTCGAAGATAGCATTTACAACGGGGAAGATCTCGACGTCTCTGTTGTAGTTAACTGTTGTCTTGCCGTAAGCCTCAAGATGGAACGGGTCGATCATGTTGACATCTGCGAGGTCTGCCGTAGCTGCCTCGTAAGCAACGTTAACGGGGTGCTGGAGCGGAATAGACCAGATCGGGAATGTCTCGAACTTGGCATAGCCTGCCTTGATGCCGCGCTTGTTCTCGTGATAGAGCTGGGAAAGGCATGTAGCCATCTTTCCAGAACCCGGACCCGGAGCAGTAACGACAACGAGCTTACGTGAAGTCTCGATGTAATCGTTCTTGCCGTAGCCGTCCTCGCTTACGATGAGCGGAATATTTGAAGGGTATCCCTCGATGGGATAGTGTCTGTATGATTTAACGCCGAGGCCGCGGAGTCTTGCTTCGAATTTCTCAGCTAAAGGCTGGCCTGCGAACTGTGTGATTACAACGCTTCCGACATAAAGTCCGAACTCTGTGAAAGCATCGATAAGGCGGAGAACTTCCTGGTCATAAGTGATGCCCAAGTCTCCTCTTCTCTTGTTCTTCTCAATGGCATCAGCATTGATCGCGATAACGATCTCGGCATCTTCGGAAAGAGCCTTGAGCATTCTGATCTTACTGTCAGGTTCGAAGCCGGGCAGTACTCTGGATGCGTGATAGTCGTCAAACAACTTGCCGCCGAATTCAAGATAAAGCTTGCCGCCGAACTGCTCGACGCGTTCTCTGATATGCTCACTTTGGAGCTCTACATACTTGTCATTGGAAAAACCGATTTTAAACATAGGATTGGCCACCCCCTTAACGAAAGATTATATCGTAAAGAAGGCCAAACTTATGTTACAAAATTCGAAGAGGGTCTAATAAAAGAAGGTTTTTTTCTTCAGGCAGAGCAGATACGCTGCTTCCCCCGTTTAGAACAGCACGGCCGCCGGCATTTTCGATCAGTTCCACGAACTCTTCCCTGCCGGATATCTGGTCATAACCAAAAGATTCTCCGCTGAAATGCATCGGCACGACGACCTTCGGATCGATCTTTCCGCAAAGCTCAAAAGCTTCTTTGCAGTTGATCGTGAAAAAGCCTCCGACGGGGATCATGAGAAGATCGCATCCCTTAAGCTTTTCGATCTGAGAGTCTGAAAGTTCGCAGCCGATATCGCCCATGTGAACAGCCGTCTCGCCGCCGCACTTAATGATGGTGATATTGTTTTTGCCGCGCTTTGCTCCCTGAACTTCATCGTGATAAGACTCAATGATCTCAACTACGGGTGCGGGACCTGAATAAGCTTCATCCGGAGATCCGACGGAAGCACTGTCATTATGGTCGCCGTGGGAGTGTGAGCAGAATACTTCATCGGCAACAGCATTGCAGTCTGAAAGACCCGGAACGGAACCCTTGGAATAAGGATCGAAGCAGACTGAAAGTCCTGTGGAGAATCTGATGACAAAACATGCATGACCGATGTATGTAACTTCCATAGAATTCTCCTTTGGGATTATGGATCAGTACTTTACGCTGTCGTCATCAGACTTACCGTCAGATGACTCTGTTGACGTGGACTCGACCGTGAATGTGGCATCATCCAATATCTTGGAATTGGCTTTGAATTCCTTCTTTGCCTGTGAAGCAAGGATCGCATTTGCCATACCGCCGATAGCGCCGACTACAAGCGTGATTCCGATAACGATAGTAAGTGTCTTTGTTGCGAAGTTAAAGAAGATGATAACAGCGCCGAGTGCCAAAGCGATTACGCCGAACAGCACTGAGAACCACCAGTATTTTGCACCTGCAGTTCTTAACGTTCCGACGGCAGCAACGATGATGACGATCGCATAAACTGCGATGATTATTCCGAATATAAAATTGAATACCGTAATAACCGGAAGCGGATTAATGATGAATACGATACCGACTACCGCGATTGAAAGTCCGATGGCGAGCACGATCCAGTCAAAGACTGTCTTATCCTTGATCCTGAGGAAGTTGATCAGGGCAAAGATGCCTGCGAGGATGAGCACGCCGCCGATGATCCTTACGAATCCTGCCGCAATATCATCACCCTTTCCGGCAATGGTTCCGATAACGAATATGAGACCCAGGAACAACATGATAATGTCGATTATCATTCTTCCGGCACTGTAGTTGACTGCCTTATCTTTCTTGTTCTTGCCCATATGCTTAATCCTCGCTTTCGCCTGAAGCCATTATCTTGTTTTTGCCTGAAGCCTTTGCCGATGTCAAAGCCTTTTCGACTTCATCGAGCGCACTCTTCAGATCCATGGTTACATCAAACCAGGAATATCCACCGCTTATTGTAACGGGTTCTTTTGTAAATGAATACTTTTTCTTCGAAAACTCTTTGCGGATCTGGTTCAGAACGTCCAGGTTATCTTCCCTTACGCCGCTCTCGAAAATAATGATGAACGTATCTCCGCCGTATCTTCCTACGAGAGTATCCTCGTCAATATAACCCTGAAGGACAGTACCCAAGGTGCGGAGAACATCGTCTCCTTTGTCATTGCCCATGTCGTCATTGATCTTCTTGAAGTCATCAACGTCTATGAGCGCAACGCCGCAAGGATCGAGTTCATTTGTCTTTGAAAGGATCTTTTCCGCTTCTTCAGTAAGATAGGATTTGCTGTAAACTCCGGTGACGGAATCAGTCTCAAACCCCAGTTCGAACTTGTTCGCGCCGGCAAAATTTCTCTCCTTGATAATGAGCATCCTGATATTGAATACCTCAAGTCTGTAGGAAAGAATACTCAAGCTGATCACCATGATCTCCGCGATCACGATGCAGAGGATCGTATATGTTCTCTCATCCGGATAATCGTATAAGTGAATGATACCGGCATAAAGGATAAATACAAAAGTCAGACCGGCCTGGATCATCAGGATGAAGCGGTCGTGGAAGATCGTGCATACGACTACCGTAAACAGCGGCAGTATCCACAAAGGAATGAAGTAGCTGTGTGCAAGAGCGATAACGCCGGTCATGATGAGACCGGAAAAAGAAACGACTCTGTTCTTGGTGCTGTCAGTACTGGTATCAGATCTGTTGGAAAACCTGGTAACGATATAAAGCAGGGCATTTACGCCAAACGGAACAAGTATCCTGAAAGCGACATAAGAGATCAGGGGCTGGCCGAGATCCTGGATGCAGTAATAGTAGATTGCAAGGCCGATCTCAAACAGCAGACATACGACCGTTACTATGAGAATGAGTTTCTCAAATTCAAACCTTATCGTTCTTTCCAGATTCCGCAGCGCGGGATCGCTCGCAGGCTTGCCTTCCATAGTATTGTCCCTCTTCAGTTAATTATCGTGTCAGTACCCGTCCTTAAATATCTGATCGATTCCCCTACGTCGGTTCAGGCTCTCCGGCCGGTGTTCCCTCTGCAGTCGGATCTGCACTGCTTTCTGTCGGATCCGTTGTTCCTTCCGTGGGTTCAGTCTCAGACTGCGTAGGTTCCGTTTCAGATTCCGACGGAGCCGTAGGCTCGGCAGTCGGTTCTGTCGGCTGCTCAGGCGGTGCCGTTACCTCCCATTCTGCAGTTGCCGTCATGACGTTAGCAGGATCAGTTACAGTTGTCTTGCCGATTACTCTGATATCAAGGTCGCAATCTTCATAGATACCGGCAACGTCTCCGTGCCATGAATACTGCCAGTACTCGAAATAGAAACTTCTGGGCGGGATCATGTCGCCTTCATGGTAGAAGCTTCCGTCGCTGTAGCAGCTGTAAGGATATGCATACCAGAGTTTATATCGGGATAAGATGTCTCCCGAATAGCCGCCGAGTCTGTTATTGATATCTGAAGTATTGAGATAAACACAAGGAGTATAACCGTTCTGGGCGATAGTGCTGCAGAAGGCTTTGATTACATTTGCAAAGTCCTCACCGTACAGATCCCATGTTCTGTATCCGCTGCCTGTCTCCCAGTCCATGACGACGGGAAGATCGATTCCCAGACCGCTTATCTTATCGAGTGTAATGGATGCTTCTTCGAGCGCCTCATAAGGAGTGATCGCCTGTGAGAAGAAGTAAACACCTACTTTGACGCCTGCTGCCTTGGCACCCTGAACATTCTCGTAGAATCTTGAATCGTCATAGATACCGCCCTTAGTATAGCCGCGTCCGCCGCATCTGATGAATGCGAAATCGATTCCGTCTGCCTTTACCGCATTCCAGTCAATGCTGCCCTGGAACTGGGAGATATCGATACCGAGTTCATAGTCAACTATTTCCCTGGGAGCCGACTCAGGTTCGAGCTCATAGGAATATGTGATCGTATATTTGCCTGCAGTGTTCTGTGCAGTCTCAAGAGAAACCTCGCTGCCGTTGGAATCCGTAATCTTATAGGAAACACCTTCTCCGACTACGCCCTGATACGTTCTTGCAGTTACTCCGTCAAGCGGATTAAAAGCCTGACCCGCTGTAGTCGTATAAGATGTGCTCGGCAAAAGGATTGCAGGATCTGTATTAACAGGTTCGGGTGTAGGTGTCGGCGTATCTGTCGGAGTAGCATCACCGCCGGATGCATTGTGTCCTGCATCTTCGTTCTGGGACTGGTCAGTCTCAATGTTGCTTCTGTCGATGACACCTGCCTTACCTGAAAGGATCGCATCGACAAGCTCTTCATCCGAAAGGGACTGAAGGTCGCTTACATCTACAACATGCTCGCCGGTAAGTCCGCCGCGTTTTTTATTTCTCGTTTCTGTTGAAGTTGTTGTCTCAACCGGTTCCTCAGCAGGTGTGGGAGTCGGCTCTGCCGTCTCGCTCTCTGAAGCTCCGATCGCAGCCTGGGCAAGATACTGCTCGGCAGCGTTAAGTTCCATATTCTCCGAAGGAGCGGTATCGCCTGAATTGCTTCTTATCGCAGCAGCACAAACAGCACCGACCGTTGTAACGAACAGTGCCGCAGCAAGTATCAGACTGACCTTAGCCTTGCGTTCCTGAGCTATACAGAACTTATCGATAAAGTCTCTGCCCTCACTGTTTTCTGCTTTTTTCTTCAAAACAATACCACCTAAATAAAATCATAAATATTCATGATAATGATGCTTTAGGAAACATGCTAAGTCAAGAAAATGCACCTTACATATAAGTTACCGTTTCGCGACAAAGCCATGCGTCCGCATGCCTGAAACACCATAGTTACTGTGCTTTGGGATACTCGTTGCAAAGGAGTCTGTAGGGAGGCTCATCCTCTTCTATTTCAGGGAATCTTCCGACCGGAGGATTGAACCTGTTGTCAGTGTTGTCGTCATTGACCTGTGAGACTTCACCGAGGAGTACTGCTCCCGTTCCCTTTTCGACTTCAAAATCGTGATACATGCGGGGCTGGATCGAGATGCTCTCGCCTGGCGTGAGCCTTATCTGTGTTCCCGCCTTTACCTGATATGTCCTGCCGTCAGTATGGACTGTGACATTGCTTTCCCTGTCGATCTCCTCGTCAGAAAGCGAATTATAGACTCTTATAAGTAGATTTCCGCCGCCTTTGTTGATGATGTCTTCCATCTTGAACCAGTGAAAATGATTCGGCGAATACTGCCCTTCTTCAATAAACAAGAGCTTCTCGGCATACGGCTTCGGATACTTGTCCTTAAGCTTCAGATTGCCGTTGCGGATCGTGATCATTGAGAAACCGACCTTGTCAAAATCGCCCAGGCCGTAATCGGTTATGTCCCAGCCGAGCATATTGTCTCTTATCTCATCATACTCATGACCTTTGCTCTTCCACTCTTCAGGCGTGAAATTACAGAACGGCGGAAGACTGATCTTCAGGTCATTGACAACGCTTTCCATGCGCTTTAATGCTTTGTTGATCTCGGATCTTTTCATATGATTCTCCTTTTCCCCTGCTTATCTTAACATTGCACCGCGAATTAAATCCGCTCGAAAAGGGGCAATTTTGAGTACCTTGTCAGTTAGCTCTCTTATTGCTGATAAGTCTGAAAATGCATGCAACGGCAAACGCCATAAGCGTAATAATCGCGAAAATAGCGATTCCGACAGGCCATCCCCAGCTTAAGAATGCATAGAAATCATTGGTATCGGGCCACGGTCCGCCAATACCGTTAATGAGAATGTTGGACATATATCCGATGCCGTAAAGGAGCGTCGGAACGGCTGCGATAACAGTGTATTTGAAAGGAAGTTTCTTCCTTCTGATCAGAATAAATTCAACAATGGCGGCAATGGGTTCGAGCAGATGGAAAAACAGGTTTCCTCTTTTATAAAACTGAGGATAGCCGTAGAGAGGTCCGAACATGAATGCGACAACGGCAAATGTTATGGCCACTCCGCATACGGCAGCAAGCTTGAAAACCGCCATCTTATCCGTATTCTTTTTCGCAATGAGGAGCACAAGATATATCAAAGCGATCAGGCCGCAGAACACATTGGTAAGCACGGTGTAGAACTTGAAATTCTCTATGCCCGACGACTGCAGAGCGCCCTCTTCGGACTTGCCCGTGACCATCAGAACAATACCGATAACCGTAAGGATAACGATAACAAGGTTGATGATAATCTCCGCTGTCTGACTCTTTTTGCTCATAACGAAAGTATAGCATGAGAAATCCCCGCAAGGCTTTCACCTTACGGGGATCTGTTTATTATTCCTTCAACGGATTAAGTAAAGATGATTCCTAGTCGCTTCCGCACAAGCGAAGCGCGGAGGACCTGCGACGAGGAACAGATTTACTTAATTTCCTTTTTCAAGTGCGAGAGTAACTGTTGTTCTGTCGCAAACTTCTGAGGGTCCGAAGTACTGGATAGCACCGGGGAATGTGAATGCAGTCTCAACTGCCCACTTCTCACGGTTAGCTTCGAAATACTTGAACGGCTTGCCGTCGAGCTCTACGAGAGCCTTTCTGATAACCGGCTTGTCTGCACCGTTTCTTCTCTCCATGTTCATCATCTTTGTGATAGGCATACCGCCTGCAACCCACTCGTCAGCAGGCTTGGAGATGTTGGAAACCTTTGAAAGGTATCCTGTGTAACCATACTGGATGAGCATGAAAGCGTTGAAGCCCAAAGAATAGCAGTAGTCTGCATCGAAGTTGGAAGGGAATGCGCAACGGCCTTCATAACCGAAGAAGTGGTGCTGAGCGCCGAACTTGCCCTTGTATGTGCCTGCTTCCTTTCTCTTTGCGAGCTCGTTCTTAACCATCTCGGAGAAGAGCTTCTCGGACTCGATGAGGGATACCTGAACGTTGCCGTGAGGATCTCTCTCAAGGAAGAGCTGCTGCTGGATGCCCTGAGGAAGGATATCGAATACCTTGAAAGCATCAGCGGAAAGACCAGCCTTGATGAACTCATACTTAGCGTTCCAGTCAGGAAGAGCGTTGAACTGAGCTGTCTTCTCGCCTGCGAGGAGCTCGTTGATCTCAGCGATGAGAGCGGAGAACTCAGGAACGAACTCTACGATACCCTCAGGGATGATAGCAACACCGAAGTTGTCGCCGTTAGCTGCTCTCTTCTCAACAGAGTCAGCAATCTGGTTTGTGATGTCAGCAAGAGACATCTTCTTAGCTGCAACTTCCTCACCGATGAGGCAGATGTTAGGCTGTGTCTCAAGAGCGCACTCAAGAGCAACGTGGGAAGCAGAACGTCCCATAACCTTGATGAAGTGCCAATACTTCTTTGCGGAGTTAGCATCTCTCTCGATGTTGCCGATGAGCTCGGAATATGTCTTTGTAGCTGTATCGAAACCGAAAGAAGCCTCGATGTCCTCGTTCTTGAGGTCGCCGTCGATTGTCTTAGGGCAGCCGATAACCTGAATGCCTGTATTGTTAGCAGCCATGTACTCAGCGAGTGTAGCAGCGTTTGTATTGGAGTCGTCGCCGCCGATGATTACGATAGCTGTAAGGCCGTTCTCTTTTGCGTAATTAGCAACTGTCTGGAACTGCTCAACTGTCTCGAGCTTTGTTCTGCCGGAACCGATGATATCGAATCCACCTGTATTTCTGTATGCGTCGATGAACTTGTCGTCGAACTCAACATAGTCATTCTTAAGAAGTCCGTCAGGTCCCTTCTTGAAGCCGAGGAGCTTGTTCTCAGGGTTTGTAGCCTTCAAAGCGTCATAAAGACCGGAGATAACGTTGTGTCCGCCGGGAGCCTGTCCGCCTGAAAGGATAACGCCTACAACCTGCTTCTTTGCAGCTGATGTGTTAGCGCCCTTAACGAATGTGATCTCGGGCTTACCATATGTGTTGGGGAAGAGAGCCTTGATCTTATCCTGATCTGCAACAGACTGTGTTGCAGCGCCTTCCTGTACTGAGATTTCTGCAATACCGTTTCTAAGCATGCCCGGAAGCTTGGGCTGATACTCATATCTTGCTTTTTGAAGTGGTGAAATATCCATAGCTGTACTCCTTATAAAATAAAATACACAAGAATAATAATTAATCGGCAGGCAAAAGTAAATGATAGATTTAGGGCTTTGTGTATGATTATCCGTGTTAGCGTCATTGAGGCCGTCAAATCAATTTGTCAATCTTAACCAAAAAAGTAATTTGATTGTCAAACTTTTTGGCTGAAACCCTATTAACACCCTTAGGTTGATTTGATAAAATCGATTTTACAAGGGATAAAACATATTGCGAATCCCACTAAAATTTATGGAGGGTCATTAAAATGGCAGAAAACACACCGGCTCAGGGCCAGTCTAAGGGTAAGTCAATCGCTTGCATGGCATGCGGTATCGCTTCAATCGTTCTTTCTTGGTCATATGGCTGCGGTCTTATCCCCGCAATCGTATCTCTCGTACTTGGTTCACAGTGCGCTAAGGAAGGCGTTCAGAACACATTCACTAAGGTTGGTAAGATCACAGGTATCATCGGTTTGATCATGTCTATCATCCTCGGTGTAATCATGATCATCGTTGCTGTTGCAGCAGCTGCTACAGGCGTATCCAGCTACTAATACTGATCTGTAAAGCAAAATCAAAGCCGTTCGGAATTTCCGGACGGCTTTTTCATTTTCAATTCTTAATTGTTTATACGGCAGCAGGCTTTTCCTCTCCTTTACGCTTCTTTACCAGATCTTTTATGGTAACTGTTACCGCAAAGGTAAATAGCAGAATGCTTATTATCTGTGATGTTGAAAGCCCGAAAAGGAATCCCCTGATCTCGTCTCCCCTGAAGAATTCATCTATAAATCTGATGACAGGATAGATATAGAAATAAACGATCACCATCCTGTGCTGGAACTTCTTCTTTTTGTAGAGCACCAGTAAAACGAAAAACAGGATCAGATTAAGTCCAGATTCAATAAGCTGTATCGGAAGTCTGTTTACATCATTTAAGGCCGGATACAGCGTGTTTTCGTGTACCGTGAAACCGACATCACAGGCTACTCCGTAACAGCATCCGCCCAGAAAGCATCCGATACGGCCGAAAGTATGGAAAAGCGGAATGGCAACTGCTACGGCATCAAACATGATGTCTCCCCTGAAATACTTCTGGGATACTTTGTTTGAGATTACAAGTGCGATCAAACCGCCGATAAGACCGCCGTAGAACACCATGCCGCCGAAATAGTTTCCGAACAGCGTCTGAACAAAACTGATAAAGTTATAGTCCTTAATGTTCTTAAACAATTCGATGATCTTATCCGTATTCGTAAATCCATAAACAATATGTGCACCGATCACGGCTCCGATAGCAAATATCAGGCCGGTCATGGCGATATCTTCAATGAAAACTTCCTTTTTCCTTAAAAGCAGATAGCAGCACAAAGCGCTGGCAAGCATTCCTATTGCTGCCATTATGCCGTACGTTCCTATGGATCTTCCGAATATTTCAATAAATGGATACATGTATGACCTTTACATAAAAAAGGCAGTTGCTTAATTACTTAAGCAACTGACCTCTTAAGCTTATGCTTTGATAAAACTATCTGTTAAACCGAAGTTGCTGCGCACGCAACACAAGCGATGCAGAGACCGCAAGAGAAGAATACGATAGCACTTTCAACTGTACCTACGATAGAAGTAACAAGACCGATTGTAGCGAGAATCTGCTTCTCACCAGCTGCCTTAGCTTCTTTTCTGGCACCTGCTGACTTGATCAAACCGATAATACCAACTACGATTGCTGCCAATGTAGCAATGATAACGATGATACCATAGGTACGTGAACCCTCAGTTGTAGTTGTGTCGATACCGTTAGCAATAGTTGTTCCGATGTTAGGAATAACAAGTGAAGCAATACCTAAGATCATTGCAACAAGCTGCTTATTCTTTGTAGTTTCCATAAAGACCCTCCTATTATTATTTTCGCATGCGAAAAACACACACGGACTGAACTAATTATTGCATTTTTAAAGGAAAAAGTAAATGTACAATAAATTTTGACAATTATCTGTAATCAATTAACGGGAATGTATCCGGAATCTTCCACTATCTTCTGGCCTTCAGGCGACAACATAAAGTCAACTGCCTTATAGACATTCTCGTTTGTCTCGCCCTTTCTGTATACCGCATAAATGCCGCCTGATACCGGATAAGAGCCGTCCGCAATTGTCTCGGCCGTGGGTTCGATACCGTTGATCTTAAGGATCTTTACTCCGCCTTCAGCGAGCATTCCCGTTACGTAATATCTGAAAGAAAAACCTATGGGACTGCCCACCAATGTCGTATAGTCCGGTACGATCGGCATGTCGCCCATGAGCTTTTCGAGTGCGGTTTGGGAACCGCTTCCCTCATTACGGTGCATGGCGGCTATCGGCATGCTGTTTCCTCCAAGCTCGCTCCAGTTGGTGATCTGGCCTGAATATATGCCTCTTATCTGGTCGACAGTGATATCATCCACCGGATTATTTGCATTGACTATAAATACGAATGCATCCGATCCTATCTGTACCATCTCAAGCTCAACGCCGTTCTCCGCAGCATATGCAAGCTGCTCATCGGAAGGCTGGGCGCATATGATTATGTCCGCATTTCCGTCAACGATATCCTTGTATGCACCTCTGGTGTTTGTATAGTGCATAGCACTCTCATGATCGTAACTCTCGCCGTTATAGATAACTGAATCTTCGGGATAGATGCTCTCCACAAAGCCGGCGTATACAGGAAGCAAAGCAGCTGCTCCGTCTATTGTGGGAATGTCTCCTTCAAGTCTTTGGACTCCGTCTGCCGGATAGATATTTTCGGAACCAGTGAATGGAACATAGTTTGCCACTTCAACGCTCATCTTCTGCATACCGGGCGAGTGGTGGCTTATTACTCTTTTTATAAACAATTGATATATCGCAAGATCAAGGCCCGCAAACATGACTATTAACAAAGCAATGACTGCAAGCTGTTTCCTTAGTTTTTTCTTATCCATATCAGTATCCCCAATTCGCGATCATCTCGACTATCGAGATCTCTTTCCAAAGATTGTATCCGTGGATTATCAGCGCAGCAGTAGTACCTATTCCAATGATCATTACTGCCGCAAGTATGATTGCAAAAGTCTTATCCTTCATGACAGCGCCTCACATGTGTGCAATTGCAGCAGCCAGGAATAAAACCAGGCAGACCTCAGCAATGGTGCAAAACAAGAAATATCCCGAAAGGCATCCGAATACGATCGACCTGACCATTAAGGGCTTAACCTTTTCTTTCTTGTATTTCACAAGGCTCACAATACACAGAATCAAAAAGACAATGAAAAAAATTGGCAGCGATGCCCCTAAAACATAAATGGCGCCTCCCAAGATCTGATTCAATACATGTTCTGACATGATCATTTCCTCCCTAAAGAATCCCTGTATTCTTCAACTTCGCTTCTGTCAAAAGACGAGATCAGCCTGCAGTCATCCTTATCAAGAAGCCTGTAATGTCCTGTGACGTAATTCTGCTGAAGTCTTATTCCGTCCTTCTCATCGATTACACGCCACCAGACCTTACCGCCCATCGTCGGCGGATACTGGATATGTCTGTCCTCAAAGGCCAATGCATGAATAACATCACCCGCTTCACCGCCCATGATCCCCTGGAGCACTTCGCTCTTTTCAAAGACCGATGCGACGGCGATGACTTCAGTCCATGACAGTTCGCGTCTGCCCTTCTCGGTCTCTACCAGAGTCTTCTTGGAGATACCGAGCATCTCGCTCATCGCCTCCTGAGTTATTCCGTACTCAGTCCTGATGAGCTTGAGCTTACTGCTTACTGCCTTGATGAATTCTTCGCGTTTCATGTTCTTCCTGAATTTCCTTTGATGGTCAAACTATCTATGGTGTAATTTTACACCTTTGGTGCAAATTTGCAAGTATTGTGTTTTTTTACCTGCAAAATAATACCCGCTAAAACTCAAATACAGGTTTCAGCGGGTAATTCAATTGCGAATGTTTAAGAAGTATCAGTCCTGGAAAAGCGGAGTGGAGAAGTATCTCTCTGCCGTGTCGGGAAGGACCGTTACGACTGTCTTGCCGGGGCCGAGCTTCATTGCGAGTTTGATGGCGCAGGCTACATTGGTGCCGGATGAGATTCCGCACATCATGCCTTCCTCGCGTGCAAGTCTTCTGGATGTATCGAGTGCCTCATCGTCAGTGATGATGCAGATGTCGTCGTAAACCTTTGTATCAAGGATGCCGGGGATCAGGCCGTCAGCTCCGCCGGGAGCTGCGTTCTCAGGTTCAGCAGCCCAGATAACCGTAGAGGGATTTGCTTCCTTCAAAGCGTGACCGATGCCTGTGATGGTTCCGCCTGTGCCGATGCCTGAGCAGAAACCGTCGATAACACGGCCGTCAACTGCCTCAAGGAGTTCCTTAGCCGTATATGCGTACTGTGCTTCTGTGTTGGCGGGATTCTCAAACTGCTGGGGGATAAATACGTTGGGATCGGATGCTGCGATCTCTTCTGCCTTGATCCTGCAGTTGTCGATAGCTTTGCCGATATCGCCGTCATCGTGAATGAGGATGACTTCAGCGCCATAGTGCTTAACGAGCATTGATCTCTCGTGGCTTACGGAATCGGGCATGATGATTATCGTTCTGTAACCCTTGACCGCACCGATCAAAGCAAGACCTATACCCTGGTTGCCGCTTGTGGGCTCAACGATGATGCTGTTCTTGTTCAGCTTGCCTTCCTTTTCGGCATGCTCGATCATGTTGAGCGCGGTGCGCGTCTTTATGGAACCTCCGACGTCAAGGCCTTCGTTCTTAACGAGAACGTCAGCTGCGCCTTCAGGTAATATGTGGTTAAGCTTTATGAGGGGTGTGTTTCCGACAGCCTCAAGGATATTGTTATAAACCATTAATATGTCTCCGCGTTATAAGCAAAATTTATTACCGCGACATATTATACAAGGTTTTTCAGACAGTTGCAGATTAAATCAGATTAAAAGTAATAGACGTACTGGAACATCTCGATGATCTCGCCGTCTGAATTGTATCTTGTCTCTACAACAACGTCGTTATCTGAGTTGTAACTCTTCTCGACAACCTGGAAAACAGTTCCGTCTGACTTAAGGGATGTCTTCTTTGTCATGTTGCCTGAAGCATCATACTCGTATTCGATCCAGCTCTGAATGCTTCCGTCTGCTCTGTGGAACTTCTCGCTTGTCATGTTGCCTGCAGCATCGAATGTAAACTCCGACCAGTCAGTAAGGTCGCCGCCTCTGTATGTGGTGGTCTTTGTTATATTGCCTGCTGCATCGTACTCATATTCATATCTGATCTCGAATGAGTCGCCGCTGGTGTCAGTATGTGTCTGCTT
>CAJOJI010000049.1 GCA_905234715.1 uncultured Saccharofermentans sp. | reverse complement strand
AACAAAGACCGGATTTGACTCCGGTCTGTTTGCTATGCCTAAAATGCACCAAAGAAAAACCTGCCAACAAACTCTTGATTTTTGTTAGCAGGTTTTTTGCTTTGGCGAAAATGTGGCAATTTGCAAGGTATATGCCTGACAGGATGACGTTTTTTCGCGCATACCCGGGCTGAAAAGACGGCTGAAAGCTTAGCAACAGCCGTATTCTTTGCCAAATTACCACCGTGATTTGAGAGTGTAAAACTATGCACAAAAAAACTTTTCGGTATTGACGCTTTTTTGTGGAATTAGCATACCGAATCTTATATAATAGGAAAGTATTTTAATCTTTTACTTCGAAGGAGGAAACGACTGATGGAAAATTATTCCGCAGACAAGATTCGCAACATCGCGTTGTTCGGCCACGTAGGTTCCGGCAAGACGACATTAGCTGAGGCTATTCTTTATTACACCAAAGCTATCAATCGTCAGGGACGCATCAATGACGGTAACACTACGCTTGACTACGATCCTGAGGAGATCAAAAGACAGATGTCAGTAGGCCTTTCAGTAGCCTGCTGTGAATACAAGGGAAGCAAGATCAATATCATCGACACTCCGGGTGACTTCGACTTTTTGGGCGAAGAGATGAGCGGAATAAGGATTGCCGATTCCGGCGTTATCATGATCTCGGCTAAGGGCGGTACATCCGTCGGTTCCGAGAAGGCTATCAGACTTTTGAATGGTAAAAAGGTTCCTTTCCTTTTCTTCATGAATAGAATGGACGAGCCCAACGCTGACTTTGAGGCTGTTGCAGCTCGTATGATGGAGCGTTACGGACCTTCTGTTATCCCGCTTTCTTTCCCTATCATGGAAGACGGTAAGATGACTGGTATCGTTGACGTTATGAACCGTAAGGCTTTCTCTATTGATAAGGCTACGGGCAAGTTTGTTGAATATCCTCTTCCTGAGCAGTACAACGAGAGAGTTGATGAGCTCCAGGAAAAGGTTAACGAAGTAGTTGCAGAGGCAGACGATGCGTTGATGGAGAAGTTCTTCGCAGGTGAGAAGTTCACTGAAGACGAGTTCCGTCACGGCGTACATGCAGGCTTCCGTGAAGGTAAGCTCCACCCGATCTACTGCGGTTCCGCATACATGAACTGGGGTGTTGACTTCCTCCTCAACTGCATTTCCAAGGACACACCTCCGGCAGGCAAGAAGCCCGCTCTCGAGGCTACACTTCCTGACGGCGGCACACAGATGGTCGGATGCTCCATCGACGATCCGCTCGTTGCATTCTGCTTCAAGACAATCTCCGACCCGTTCGTAGGTAAGATCAGTATCTTCAAGGTTAACGCAGGTACACTCCGCGCTAACTCCACTGTTTACAACGCTACAAAGGGTAAGGACGAGAGAATCGGCGGTCTGTTCTACCTCAAGGGTAAGGAACAGATCACAACCGACTGCATCACGGCAGGTGATATCGGCGCTGCTTCAAAGCTTGCCAACACAGACACCAACGATACGATCTGCGACCGTGCCCGTATCCTTGAGATGCCTAAGATCAAGTTCCCTCAGCCTTGTCTTTCCAAGTCTATCGTTCCGCTCAAGAAGGGCGACGAAGATAAGATCATTTCCGGTCTTACAAAGCTCGCTGACGAAGACCATTGCTTCACAGTCGAGACAAACCCTGAGACAAAGCAGATGGTACTTTCCGGTATCGGCGACATGCAGCTCAAGGTTCTCGTAAGCCAGCTCAAGAACAAGTACAACGTAGACTGTGAACTCGGCGAGCCCAAGGTTCCTTACCGTGAAGCCATCCGCAAGAAGGTTAAGGTTCAGGGTAAGCACAAGAAGCAGTCCGGCGGTCACGGCCAGTATGGTGACGTTTGGATCGAATTCGAACCCAATCCCGAGCAGGAAGGCCTCGTATTCGAAGAGAAGGTATTCGGCGGTGCCGTACCTAAGAACTTCTTCCCCGCAGTCGAAAAGGGATTGCAGGAATCCATCAAGAAGGGTGTTCTCGCAGGCTATCCCGTAGTTAACCTCAAGGCTACATTGGTAGACGGTTCTTACCACGATGTAGACTCTTCCGAAATGGCATTCAAGATCGCTGCCAACCTCGCATTCAAGGCAGGTATGGCTCAGGGCAACCCCGTACTTCTCGAACCCATCAGTAAGGTCGAGGTACATATCCCCGAGGATAAGCAGGGTGATATCATGGGCGACCTCAACAAGAGAAGAGGACGTATCATGGGTATCGATGCAGACGAGCTGGGTTCTGTAGTTAATGCGGAAGTTCCTACTGCAGAGATGCTTGAATATGCTACTGACCTCAAGTCAATGACACAGGGCAGAGGATGGTTCGCAATGTCTCACGAGCGTTATGAGGCAGCACCTCCGGAGGTCGCTGAAAAGGTTATCGCAGCAAGCAATGTTGAGGAAGAATAATCAGTCATTTTTGAGGAAGTTGACAGAAATTCATTTGCGTTAATACATTTTTACGCTTTTGGTACATAATGTCTGTTTTTGGGCGACAGTTAGTCTTTACTAACTGTCGCCTTGCAAAGTAAAATAATTGGGTCTGTAATTATTCCCAAAAGAGGCAGGAGGTTTTTTATGGCAAAATTACAAGAAGCTGCTGTCGCTCAGATCACAGAGATCTGTGATCGTCACAAGGACGATAAGACTCCTTTGATGATGATCCTGAGTGACATTCAGAATGAGTACGGATACATTCCGCTCGAAGTTCAGGAATTGGTTTCCCAGAAGACAGGTATTTCAGTAGCAGAAATCTATGGAGTTGTTACATTCTACTCATTCTTTTCTCTTACTCCGAAGGGAAAGTACGTTGTAGGTTGCTGCCTTGGTACAGCTTGCTACGTTAAGGGCGCTCAGAACGTTATCGATAAGTTCTCTGAGATCCTTGGCATCAAGCCCGGTCAGACAAGCGAAGACGGCCTTTTCACATTGGACGCTCTCCGCTGCATCGGTGCATGCGGTATCGCACCCGCAGTAAGCATTAACGGTCAGGTTTACCCTAAGGTTAAGGTAGACCAGGTACCGGAGATCATTAAAGCATTGAAAGAGGAGGCAGCAAAGGCATGATAAGTACAGTTACTGACCTTAACGAGAGATTTGAAGCTCTCTCTAAGAGCCTCGACGATAAGATCAAGGGTGGAGACGGCAAGCGCCACATCGTTCTTTGCGGTGGTACAGGATGCCTTTCAGCTCACTCCACAGAGATCATGGAGAGATTTAACGCTCTTATTAAAGAAAAGGGAATCGAAGACAAGGCAACAGTTAACCAGGTTGGTTGTTTCGGTTTCTGCTCACAGGGACCTTTCGTAAAGATCTATCCTGAGGATACTCTTTACAAGATGGTTAAGATCGAAGATGTTGATGAGATCGTTGAAAAGGACCTCATCGGCGGCGAGATCGTAGACAGACTTCTCTATGTTGATCCTAAGACACAGGAGAAGGTTACAAAGCAGGAAGATATTCTCTTCTATAAGAAGCAGAGACGTGTAGCTCTCAACGGCTGCGGCGTTATCAATCCTGAAGATATTAATGAAGCTATCGGCAACGGCGCTTTCCAGGGAATTAAGCGTGCGCTCACAATGACACAGCAGGAAGTTATCGATGAAGTTTTGGCTTCCGGACTTCGTGGCCGTGGCGGCGGCGGATTCCCCACAGGCAGAAAGTGGCAGTTCGCTTTAAATGTTGAATCAGATCAGAAGTACGTTGTATGTAACGGCGACGAGGGCGACCCGGGTGCATTCATGGATCGTTCCATCCTCGAGGGAAATCCTCTTGCAGTTATCGAAGGTATGATGATCGCAGGTTACGCTTTCGGCGCTTCAGAAGGTTACTTCTATGTACGTGCCGAGTATCCTATCGCAGTTAAGAGACTTAAGATCGCTATCGAGCAGGCAAGAGCAGAGGGTCTCCTCGGAAAGAACATCCTTGGTTCAGACTTCAGCTTCGACTGCCAGATCAGACTCGGTGCAGGCGCATTCGTTTGCGGTGAGGAGACAGCTCTCCTTAACTCCATCGAAGGTAAGCGCGGTATGCCTCGTCCGAGGCCGCCGTTCCCGGCTATCAAGGGTCTCTGGGGCAAGCCGACTTGCGTTAACAACGTAGAGACACTCGCTTGCGTTCCTTACATCCTCAGAGAAGGCGCTGCAAACTTCGCTTCTGTTGGTACAGAGAAGTCCAAGGGTACTAAGGTATTCGCTTTGGGCGGAAAAGTTAATAACGTTGGTCTCGTAGAAGTACCTATGGGTACAACACTCAGAGAGCTCATCTATGACATCGGCGGCGGAATCCCGGATGGTAAGCAGTTCAAGGCTATCCAGACAGGTGGTCCTTCCGGCGGATGCTTGACAGCTGAGTACCTCGACGAGCCTATCGATTTCGATAACCTCGTAGCTAAGGGATCCATGATGGGTTCAGGCGGAGCTATCGTAATGGACGAAGACAACTGCATGGTTGACGTTGCTAAGTTCTATCTCGAATTCATCTGCGACGAGTCCTGCGGTAAGTGCACACCTTGCCGTATCGGTACAAAGAGAATGCTCGAGATCCTCACAAGAATCACTGAGGGTAAGGGCACAATGCACGATCTCGACGAGCTCGAGGAATTGAGCCAGACGATCAAGGCTAACTCACTTTGTGCTCTCGGTCAGACAGCATCCAACCCTGTTAACTCCACACTCGCTCACTTCCGTGATGAGTATCTCGCTCACATCGTTGATAAGAAGTGCCCTGCTCACGTTTGTAAGAACCTCATGCAGTACACAATCGACGCTGATAAGTGTATCGGTTGCGGTATGTGCGCTAAGGGATGCCCTGCAAGCTGCATCACACGTACAGATTACGTTGCAGAAGGACACAAGCTCGCATCTATGGCTATTGACGCTGATAAGTGCGTTAAGTGCGGTGCGTGCATCAGCACATGTAAGTTCAACGCAATTTCGAAGGTTTAATCAGGAGGCAAAAGAATGAGTTTAGTTAACATTAAAATTGAAGGTCAGCCCTATCAGGTTGAAGCCGGCCTCACCATTCTTGAAGCTGCTAAGGCTTGTGGCTATGAGATTCCTTCACTTTGTGCTTTTAATCATGGCGAGTGCAATCAGGGTTCATGCCGTGTTTGCTTGGTAGAAGCAACAGGCGCAAGAGGACTCGTTGCATCCTGCGTATATCCTGTAGCAGAGGGTATGGAGATCAAGATCTCCTCACCCGCAGCTGTTCAGGCTCGTAGAAGATCTGTAGAGCTCATGCTCTCAAATCACAATAAGAACTGCCAGCAGTGCGACAAGAACGGCCAGTGCGAGCTTCTCCACGTAGCTCAGGTCACAGGCGCAAGAGAAGATGCTTTCGCAGGCGTTCACTCTGAGACACACATCGATACATTGGCTCCCGGACTTATCCGTGATACATCCAAGTGTATCCTCTGCGGACGTTGTATCGCTCGCTGCTCCAATGCTCACGGCATGGGAATCCTCGGATTCGAGAACCGTGGTTTCGCAACATTCGTATCACCTGCAGAGAACAGAAGCTTTGCAGATTCACCTTGTATCCAGTGCGGTCAGTGCGTAAATGTATGTCCTACAGGCGCACTCATGGAGCACTCCGAGATCGATAAGGTTGATGCTGCTTTCAAGGCCGGCAAGCACGTTATCGTTCAGGCAGCTCCTGCTGTTCGTGCAGCTATCGGTGAAGAGTTCGACAATCCTGTCGGAACACCTTGCACAGGTAAGATGATCGCAGCTCTCAGAAGACTCGGTTTCGAGAGAGTTTACGACGTTAACTTCGGTGCAGACCTTACGATCATGGAAGAGGGCACAGAGCTCCTCGGACGTCTCCAGAACGGCGGCGTTCTCCCTATGATCACTTCCTGCTCACCCGGATGGATCAACTACGCTGAGTACAACTACGGCGATCTCCTTCCTCACCTTTCTTCCTGCAAGTCTCCTCACGAGATGCAGGGTGCCATCATCAAGTCTTACTGGGCACAGGAAAAGGGCATCGATCCTAAGGATATCTTCGTTGTATCCATCATGCCTTGCGTTGCTAAGAAGTTCGAGAAGGAAAGAGAGCAGCTCGTTACAAACGGTCTTCCTGATGTTGATGCAGTTCTCACAACACGTGAGCTCGCAAGAATGATCCGCCGTGCAGGCATCATGTTCAACCGTCTTCCTGATGAAGACTGGGATCCGGATATCATGGGCGACTACACAGGCGCAGGCGTTATCTTCGGTGTAACAGGCGGCGTTATGGAAGCAGCTCTCAGAACTGTTTACTTCAAGCTCACAGGCAAGGAGTCCGAGCCTGTTGAATTTACAGCAGTTCGTGGCCACGATGCAGGTATCAGAGAGGCTTCTCTCGACATCAACGGTACAACAGTTAACGTTGCTATCGCTTCCGGCATGAAGAGCGCTAAGGTTCTTCTTGACGAGATCCGCGAGGGCAAGTCAAAGTATCAGTTCATCGAGATCATGGGATGCCCCGGTGGTTGTATCAACGGCGGTGGTCAGCCTTATGTTCGTCCTTGCTTCATGCCTAATGAGTCAGACGATATTCTCGACACATACAAGGAAAAGAGAGCTCAGGCACTCTATTCCGAGGATGAGCGTCAGGTTCTCCGTCAGTCTCACAAGAACCCTCAGATCGTAGAACTCTACGAGAAGTTCCTCGGCGAGCCTAACTCACACAAGGCTCACGAGCTCCTGCACACATCTTATGCTGCAAGAGAAGGCTTCAACGAGATCAAGAAGTAATCTGATAAATAATCAATAACCAAAGGGGTGTCTCAAATCAATGAGGCACCCCTTATTATTTTATAATTTCGTTGAGATCTGACTATTGAAAACGCAGCTGATTACATAAATTCATCTTTCGGGACATAAAGCGCTCTTCTGTATAAGCTTTTACCGTTTGTAGGCTTTTTGTTGACCTTTCTTTCGGAAGCATAGATGATAACAAGGCATCTCATTCCGGTCTGTGCCAGGTGCAGATCTTTAGGAAGGTCTGTCTCCCAGGTCGTACCGATCTGGTCCTTGATAACTGCGTGATATATCGTGCAGGGAATACCTCTGTGATTGACACGGATGACCTGCTGAACATCCGCAAAATAGCAATCGCCGACGCTATAAAGCTTTTTATACAGGCTGATGATCTCATATAAAGGCATCGACACAATGCCTATATACATTAGTAGAACACCCAGTGCAACAGTACCCATGATAACAGCAATTCCAATGGATTCCGTTTCGGTAATGCTGTAAGCGGCACCGCTTATTATAACGATAAGCGGAATGAAGACAAGGCTCATTACTAACACGTTCTTGCGCACTCTCGGAAGCACCTCAGCTCTAATCTCCTTGGCTTCTTCGTCTGTGGGTGCGCGCATTCCGAAGAACTGCGGAGGAGTGGTTTCATAGTCGACCCTGTCCTTGTTCTTCTTGGAATTTGAAATTACATAAATTGCCACACCAATTATGACTATAAAAGGAAAGCTGCATTGGAGCAGCGTTGTAAACGCATCTACTGACATTTTTTCTAATTCCCTTAATCCGATCTATATTCCCTTAAACAGCCCGGAAATCAGTCCCGGGCAGGAAAGATTATATCACAAGTAATTTTGGTGGTTAATTATTTTTGATTTCGAGTGGTATAATACCGTTTGGATAGATAGTCAGGCCCTTTAATTTGCTCTTTTCCTTATGAAGCACAGGATCGCCATTTACTCAAACGGATACAACGGCAGCATTACTCTCAAGGCTATTGAGGGCATTAAGAAATATGCAGCCGCCAATGATCTGGACATCCATTTCTACATAAGCTTTGCGGCTAACAACAGAAGTGATGGCACAAATAAAGGCCAGCTCAATATCTACAATCTTGCGAAGCTTGAAGAATACGACGGGCTTATCGTCTTCTCAAATCTTTTAAATAACATTCCCACTGCTGAGGAACTCTGCACGGCAGCCGGCAAAAAGGGCGTACCCGTAGTAAGTATCGGCATGAAGTTCGACGGAATACCTTACGTTGGAAACAACAACGAAGAGGGAATGAAAGACCTTGTCGAGCATCTGATAACGGAACACAATGCAAAGAATATTGCATATCTTGGCGGTGCCAGGGAACACGTAGACACTATAGACAGAGAACGTGTTGTCCGTATGGTATTGAAAAAACACGGTCTTGAGCTGAAGGATGAGTATTTAGGTTACGGTGACTGGACACCCGAGAAATGTGTCGATTTTACTGACAAGCTAATCGATTCCGGAATTGCTCTTCCTGACGCCATAGTATGTGCCAATGACATTATGGCACTGGCGGTAATCAACAGATTCATAGAAAGAGGATTTAATCTCCCCGGGGACATTATCGTAACAGGCTTTGACAACATAGAAGAGTCAGGAATATCTTATCCAGCTCTTACGACGGTCGATCAGGACTATGAGACTATCGGATATGAAAGTTGTAAGCTGCTCTATGAGATAGTTGAAGGAAAGACGGATTCGCTGGATGTGGCTGTAGCATCAAAGCTCGTCCCGGGTGAGAGCTGCGGATGCAATCTTGAAGCAGACAGTCAGTACGACATCAGACGAAGAAAGTATTGCAGCGGCATTCACGCAAAGAACAATCAGTCGAGCTACTTCAACCGGTTTATGCGCGCCGAGAGGGATGTCATCCTGGAATCCTACGATTACGAAGACATGAAGGAGAACCTCAGAAAGTTCTACCGTTCCAATAACGGATATTTCAACGGCAATTTCTACCTTATGCTTAACAGGTACTATTTTGAGGATGCTTCTTCCGAAGATTTCGAAGCATTATCCGAATGCTATGAAGCTGATTTCGATGCCACGGTTGCGTTAAAGGACGGCGAGGAAGCAGATAGCCTGATTGACAGTAACTTAAGAATGCCAGGCTTCATCAAAAAGCAAGGCGAGCAGCATATCTATATCTTCTATCCGCTTCAGAATGCCGGATATAACTATGGTTATGTTGTTTTCGCAGGCGGAACATCCGTCATAAATGAAGATTACCGCGTGTACGAATATCTCGAAAAGATGGAGCAGACACTGATGCACTTCAGGATCACCCAGCGTCTTGAGATGGTAAACAAAGAACTGCGATATATGTATGACAGGGATCCCATGACCGGTCTTTACAACAGATTCTGCTTCGTAAACCACGCTGTTCCGCTCATTAATGAGAGTAAAGAGCACAAAAAGAGTGCCCTGATCATGTTTGCCGACATCAACGATCTTAAGCTGATCAACGACAGATACGGACATATTTTCGGAGACAAGGCGATAATAACAGTATCAGGGGGCATCAAGGATAGCATCACCAATGACAATGCAATCGGCATCCGTTACGGCGGTGACGAGTTCCTGATCATCGCTGCAAATGCAAACAGGAAGTATGCCGAAGACATCAGAAAGAGCATTATCGCTTATATCGAGAAGGAGAACAGTATGGGCTTAAGTCCGGTCAAGTTCTCTGTCAGTATCGGCTATGTGCTTACCGATCCCAAATCAGACAAGTCAGTTATCGACTATGTCGATGAAGCTGACAAGCTGATGTATGAGATCAAGAACGAATATCACAGAAATAATCCGTCTGATTAAGTCTTAAGATCAGTAGATCTTGTAGATGGTCGTATTCTCTTCTGCGAAGTATGCAACCTGTGTAAGGTTATCTTCGAAGAATCCCTTATTGAACGTAATACCGTTGCCGAAGTCTGTTGTCTCGAAATCAGGATCGACTACGAGATATCTGATGTGACGCTCCTTACAATATCTTGTAAACTCGTCGATATCTCCGCCGCAGCCTGTGATGAGCCACAGATAGATGGTGTCTCTTGTGTATGTGTCGTGGCCTGCAGACCATGCATAGTAAGGCCAGCCGTAGTACATCGGACGTCCTGCAAGTATGAAGCGGTTCATTGACCACATAGGTGTGAGGAAAGCATCGTCGGGATCTGTGTTTTCCATTACCCACTTCGTAACAGGTGAGTCTGCATTCAATGTCAGAGGTTCTTTGTTAAGGTTGACGTAAGTAGCCCACTCGCTGACGCCGGTAGCCGTAAGAGGTACCATGAGCGCGATTGCGAGGAGAACGCCTGCGATCTCAAGAGCGATCCATGCAGGGAATGACAATCCCTTGGGCTTCTTGGGTGAAACAGCCTCGTGCTTTAATGATTCAGGCTTGATCTCTGTCTCTGCCTCAACGGAAGCCACGGTGGTGACTTCAACAGGCTCTTCTGCAGATACGATAGCAACATTGGAGTCTTCGACAGGCTCTTCTTCTCCGAATGTGAATTTGTTGCTTACTACAAGTGAACCGGGACGCATTGCAACGTGTGCAGGTTCAGGTGTTGCTTCCTTAACAGCTTCATCGGAAGTGCTGTCATCGTCAGAAGATTCATCGGATTTCTTTTCGTCATCCTTCTTTTCGGAGGACTCTTCAGAAGTTTCATCCTTTTTATCTTCTTCAGCATCATCAGTAACTTCGAAGATACCGTCGGTTTCCTCATCGGAAGCATCGTCTTCCTTGTCTTCGGAATCCTTCTTATCGTCACCGAAAAGGAGTTCAGCCGGAAGTGCTTCTTCCTTGATCTCTTCTTCAGCCTTTTCTTCTTTATCTTCATTGCCAAGGCCTGAAACATCGGCATCCACGCCGGTATGTTCTTCGATTGCCTTGATGTCGGGTGTTTCTTCAGCGTTCTCACCGGACTCGCCGAATGCTGAAACAACTTCGGGAGTTCTGACGCCGGAATCAGCTGCAGCTACTGCAATTGCAGCATCGCCGTCGAGTGCGGAAGCATCGATGACGTCTTCATCAACAGAAGCATCTTCAGTGCCGTCAGCCTTTCTGCGCTTGATCGGGATGTAAAGAAGGTTGGCGATAAGCGCTGCGACGAATGCGTCGATGAGGATGAGGGATACCTGGATGAACTTGTGGTTTGCAAGCATCTCAAGGGAAACCTTGAAGAGGAATGCAAAGATCAACGGGTTAAGTGCGCAAAGGAAGAGCAGGAAGCGGTGAACAGGCTTCTTGCGGATGATGTCCAATACAAGCGCTGTCAGTGCAAATACAGCACCGAGGATAAGAGTTAATCCCGTAACGATCAGGAGATAACGTGCAATGGAACCGGCTGTGGGATCCTGGAGAATGAAGCCGGGCTTGAACTCGAAAGATACGACATTCTTATATCCGCCGGAGAACGCGAGCGTTTGGATGAAAGAAGATACCAGAGCGCATGCTGCGACTGCGAGATAGAGAAGTCTGCTCTCGGAGAAGATTGCCATGCCAAAGAGCACAAGGAGAAGCGCAATGAGGCATGAACCGTGGAAATAAGGCATTACGATAACGAGAACGCACGCCAGGATGGTTATAGACAAAGGATAGAGAGGGTCACCGGATCTGATGAGCCATGCATTCTTTGAAGCGATGAATGCCTTAACTGCATCGCCGAAGCTGCCTGCACGGAAGACTGATATGCCGAGTCTTCTGACAAAAGGCAGGAAGAGGATGACCATAAGGATGATTACTGCCACACCGAGCATGAGGTGACGCTGGTTGGGATATACGTTGATAGCCCAGATTCCCCATGAGTCGTAATCAGTTACCGCATACCAGGAAGAAGACTTCATGATCTCGCTTACAGCCTGTGAAGTTGTAAGACCTGTCGCTGTCAGCTCCTTGATGTGGTAGAAAACATTGAATGAGCTTCTTAAGAATACGAGTACGGGTGCTACGAGGAATGCGGATCTTCTTGAGCTGAGGAGCACAGCGAGGAGGCCCAAAAGCACAAGAGCGCAGATCATGGACATTATTGAAGGCAGATTGAGTGCGTAGTCGATAGGGAGTCCCAAATACTGAAGAGTACCAGCAAGGAAATAGAAGAGGAAGTGATACTTGATTCCGTCTCCTGAGAAGTGCATGTACTGTGTAGGGAAGTTAAAGCCCTTGCCGAATGAAGAGACCATTGCCGTGTGGGGCGAGAGGTCTGAGAATGTGGAAGAACCGTTCATGAGAGTGGTTCCGTTGATCCTGTATGTGTAGAACATGAGGAATGTTGCAGCGATCGTGATGCCGAGGATAACGACACCGTAGAAGATAGAATCCACAATATTGAACTTATAGTCCTCGATAGCTGCAGAGCCTGCTGCCTTGAGCTCTTCGCGTTTGATCCTCTTGCGGTTGATGAGGATGAGGCATGTGAGGATCATCCAGAGGAAGAATGCGAATGTGACGAGTACACCGAGCTTCTTGCAGACTTCACCGCTGTCAACGATATAAGAAAGGCCCAGAGTAACGTAGTAATTGAAGAACGGTACGCAGAGCATACCCGTAACGATACCGGCCGGAACAGTAAACAATGTATTAGGAATATGAGTTATAGCCTTGGCAGAAGGACTGCATGCAACATATAACCTGCGCACATCCGGTACTGAAAGGCCGACAAAGCACATACCGAACGCGGCACATAAAATCAAATATAAAATAGCGAGCATATTATTCCCCTTATTATATTTTTTATATATAAGCTAATCCCAATAATCTTAACACAAGTTAGCTTTTTACAAACATGTGGCATTTTGTAGGTATCAATGAAGACATCACACGAAAAAGAGTATAATCTGTCTATCTTGCGTTAAAAGGGGAATTTGTATGAAAATTACTGTTCTTGGCGGCGGCTTATCGCCCGAGAGAGATGTATCGCTTAAATCGGCAAGCCTTATTGCCAATGCTCTTTTGTCCAAAGGACATGAGGTTGCGCTGGTCGATCTGTATGACGGAATCGAGACTGATGCTCCCTGTGAGTCATTCTTCAGACGCGGTACGGTAAACCCGTTCTCATACGATATCCCGGAGACGGAGCCTGATCTTGAAGAGATCATCAGACAGCACGGCGGAAGAAAGAGCTGGGTAGGCCCCCGAGTCATCGAAATGTGCAAATTCGCCGACAGAGTCTTTTTGGGACTCCACGGAAGCCACGGCGAGAACGGACAGGTCCAGGCTCTGCTTGATGCTTTTGATATCCAATACACAGGCTGTGATTATTTGGGATGCGCCATCGCAATGGATAAGGACCTTTCCAAGTCTCTTGCAAGAGCTGCAGGATATCTCACTGCTGACTGGATCGTAGATGTTCCCGAGAAGCTTACATTTGAGAGAGTAAGCGAAGAGATCGGCATTCCCTGTGTAGTTAAGCCTATCGGAAACGGATCTTCCTGCGGTGTATCCATCGTAAAGTCACAGGATGAATTCGAAGCAGCCATAAACTATGCGGCCTCCTACCATCAGAGGATCCTTATCGAAAAGTACATTAAGGCCCGTGAGATCACCATCTCCATCGTTAACGACAAGGCTCTTCCTGTTACGGAGATAATCCCTCACGAAGGTTTCTACGACTATAAGAATAAATATCAGGACGGTCTTACGACCCACGTTTGTCCTGCCCAGATTGAAGAAGAAGACTATAAGAAGTGCCAGAAGATGGCATTGAAGATCTTCAAGCTTCTCAG
This sequence comes from uncultured Saccharofermentans sp., assembly GCA_905234715.1. Lineage (GTDB taxonomy): Bacteria > Bacillota > Clostridia > Saccharofermentanales > Saccharofermentanaceae > Saccharofermentans. Next base: position 1,157 of record CAJOJI010000049.1, on the reverse strand, counting down.
AATGACCCAGTACGGCCGTGTCGACATGATGTACGATGATGCCAAGCACGAGTTCTGGTTTATCGAAGCAAACAACCTTCCCGGCATGACCAACGCATCGCTTCTTCCTGAGGCTGCTAAGGCTGCAGGCGTTTCTTACGAGGATCTCGTAGAGAGTCTTGTAATGGAAACACGCAAGGAAACTGTTTACTGATTCCTAAATCTTTTTAATAAATATATTATTTTGTTGCGACATAACTCCTCGTCAGTTAAAATTAAGGGTGTTTCACTTGTAGATATCGGAGGAGTTTATGAGCGATAAGAGATCTGACTATATCTCCTGGGACGAATACTTCATGGGTGTAGCTAAGCTTGCTTCTATGAGAAGTAAGGACCCGAGTACCCAGGTAGGCGCTTGCATTGTAGACAAGGATAATTACATCTTATCTGTCGGTTACAACGGTTTCCCTCTGGGATGTGACGATGAGGAATTCCCCTGGGGACGTGAGGGCGGTACGCTCGATACAAAGTATGCTTTCGTAGCTCACGCAGAACTCAATGCCATTCTCAATTCCAAGACAGGCGATCTCGCCGGTTCCACTGTTTACGTTACGCTCTTCCCCTGCAACGAATGCACAAAAGCTCTGATCCAGAAGCGTGTCGGAAGAGTGGTTTATTTCGACGACAAGTATCACGATACTGACGCCACCAAGGCTGCGCGCAAGATGCTCGATGCAGCAGGTGTTAAGTACGAGCAGTATAAGTCTTCCGGACGCAAGGCAGAAATCGATCTTTAATTGGAGGCATAATATGCGCCGCAGGATATGGCAGAAGATGCTTTAACAGGCATGTTGGTATGCTGGGAAGACTTCAAAGCCGGAAAATCCAAATTGCCGATGAAAAATCGTATTGTTGAGCCGACTCCGATTGAAAAAGTCAAAGCCGAGCCCGATGAATACTCGACAAGCGCGTTTGTGACGCTGATTAAAGCAGATACCGACGCTTACAGGAAACTTTATCTCGATAATGACTAAAAAACTGCGCGGCGGCTACACAACGGGAGCCTGCGCGGCGGCGGGCGTCAAAGCAACGTTGATTTATCTTTTAACAAAAAAAATCGTCCGCGAAGTAGAAATAACAGCACTTGACGGAACGATTTTAAGAATTCCGGTTGAAAA
>CAJOJI010000048.1 GCA_905234715.1 uncultured Saccharofermentans sp. | reverse complement strand
TGAGGCGAGGTTTTTTACCATCGCCTTTGACAAGTCAGGCGATGCGCTTGCCGTAGATACCGGCAGGATTGCGGCCGTTGATTCTGCAGAAGCCTTATCTCTTGCTAAACGCGTATACGATTCCGGAAAGACTACAGGGTTCGTAAACGATTACAGATACAGAAGAGCCGACAAGGATGACATCACGCTTGTAGTTTTCTACGACTGCGGAAGAAGCCTTGATAATGCGAGAGCGTTTTTGGGAATAAGCATCGGCATTTCCATTATCGGCCTTCTCATTGTTTTCGCGCTCATAGCAATATCTTCAAAGGCAGTCGTAAGGCCTGTTGCCGATGCATACGAGAAGCAGAAGAGATTCATCACCGATGCCGGACACGAATTAAAGACTCCGCTTGCGGTCATCAATGCTGACTGCGATGTCATCGAGATGGAAAACGAGAATAACGAGTGGCTCACCGATATCAGAAAGCAGACGGAAAGACTTACAGAACTTACCAACAAACTCATCTATCTTGCAAAGACCGAGGAAGGTTCGAAGAACAAGATGGTAAAGATCGATTTCCCCATCTCCGATGTTGTAGCTGAAGATGTTGACTCGTTCAACGGACTTGCAAAAGCAGGGGGAAAGACAATCGAGACTGATATCGCTCCTGACATCAGCTATAACGGTGACCAGAGATCCATAAGAGAACTCGTGTCCGTCCTCATGGATAATGCGATCAAGTATTCTCCCGAAGGAAGCACCGTGAAGGTATCTCTTGTTAAGAATAGTTCCAAGATCCTGCTGTCGGTTGCAAACGATACGAAGGAACCCATGTCGAAAAAAGATCTCGATCACATGTTCGACCGCTTCTACAGGACAGACGAATCCAGGAATTCCGAGACGGGCGGCTACGGAATAGGCCTTTCGATCGCAAAAGGAATTACCGAAGCGCATGGCGGAAAGATCTATGCGGAAGGAAATGATAAGAAGATAAAAATAACGGCTGAGTTATAAGCTCAGCCGTTATCGTTTTTGGTTTTATGTGATCCTCAGTGCAGGAACTCGAAGCTGAGAAGCGAAGGATTGCCCATTCCCTTGAATGTGAGATAAAGAGGATATACTCCGTCAGGTACCGTGAACTCTGCAGTGTGGTCATCCCATGCGGTGCAGAAGTCTACGCTGATAGTTCCCAAAACTTCTCCGTCAAGTGATGTCCTGATCTCAAAATCACCCTTGCCGTAACCTCTGGTCGTGATCCTCAATCCTTTTACGTTCTTGAGATCAAAATACTTGAAGCCGATCGTTGTCGTATCGTAAATGTCTCTTACATAAGAAGGATCTTTTACACCGTCTTCGTGATCTTTTGTGATGTTTGCTTCGTGGAGTTCGCCGACATACATCTGCTCTTTATCGTTGAAGAGATTGCATGCGATATGCGCAGGATATTCGCCGATGTCACTCAAAGGTCCGCCGTTAAGACCGCAGGATGTGATCTCCGCCTGCTTGATCTTGCCGTCTTCAGTGAACTCGATCTTCTCGGCGCAGCCCTGACGTGAATACCAGGAGTTGTTTGTCTGTCTGTGATAGAAGATATACCAGTCGTCGCCGATCTGTACGATGCTGCCGTGGTTGTTTGCACCGAATGCTGTGGGCTTTCCTGCGGGCTTATATGTATCGATTCCGATATCGCAGTTGCTGACGATGACTCCGCCGTACTTGAAAGGCCCGAGCGGATTATCTGCCATAGCGTAGCAGAGCTCGTGCATTACCTGTGAAGAATAGATCAGGTAGAAGATACCGTTTCTTTCCCTGATGGAAGGTGCTTCGAAGAATGCATGGCCTTCGAATTCCGTTCCTTCGCTGTACTGTGTTGAAGGGATCACGAACTCGGGAGCGCGCTTAACCGTAAGCATGTCCTTATCAAGAACCGTAAGCATGCAGCCGTGGCGTGACTTGTCGCCCTGTCCGCAGAAACCCGTGAACATGTATGTCGTATCGCCGATCGTGATTACGCCGGGATCGAACTGCTGCTCGTCGCCTTCCTTCTTGCCGAGAAGAGTTCCGTCTTCATAGTGAACATTGCCGATGAACTCAAACTTGCCTGAAGGTGAGTCAGATACTGCAACGGAGATAACGCAGTCGTTATCGAGTGCATAGAACAGATAGTATCTGCCGTCAGGTCCGACTGTAACGTCAGGTGCATAGAGACATCCGCGCTCGTTCCGGTTAGCCGGATCATCCGTTCTCTTGAAGATGACGCCTTCGTATGTCCAGTTGCCGAGATCGTCAACGGGTGCGGACCATGTTACGTAATCGCCGAGACAGAATGCATATCCGTTAAAGAAGTCATGTGAACCGTAAACATAGACTCTGTTATTGAACACATAAGGCTCGCCGTCGGGAATGAATTCCCAGTTGGGGAGATAAGGGTTGAATGCCTGCTTTTTCGGAACCTCGTAAAGGTTGACCTTGGGGCCGGCCGGATCGTCTTTATCTTCGCTGATCGTTCCGACAGTTGCTTCTGCAATGTGTTCGGTCATGAAAGTATAGAAATCAGATTCGGGAGATTCTTCCTGAAGAGCAGTCTTTGCACCGTCTCTTGTGAAGTGCATTTCGTTTTTGAAAGCAGGAGTGAAAGGCTTCCACAAAGGAAGGGCAGTGCCGTCGACATCGTTTCCGTTCGGATCACCTGTCTTTACGAAGTTTGTAAAGTATGTGCTCATCTGTCTTGCAATGTCGAAATGTCTTCCGGTCATCGGTCTCCAGCACTTATCGAGATTGTCGAAGAAGAACCAGAGATCTACTGAGTGGAAAGTTCCGGGATTATCTTCGCCCGGAATATCGGGTTCGAAGCTGTAGTAGTAACCGGGCTTGTCGTTATGTGCAAAAGCAGCCTTTACCGCGCATTCGATAGCACGGAGAGAAGCATACTGGTTGCCGTTGTTTCTCTGTGCTTCAGGGAATGAGAGGAACTTCTCTGTCTTTGATCCGAAGATGGCTTTTGCCTTGGCTTCGAAGTCTTCCTTGGAATCAGCGAAGATTGCGCTCGGGAATTCATCGTATGTGTTGCCCGACATTACCGGAACGTGCGCATGCTTTCCTTCAAGGAAGAGCTTATAGGGTTCGTCGTCCATGAAGACGTTGTCGATCATGGGAGTAAAGAAGAAGTTTTCTTCCTCTCTGAACTTTGCATATTCTTCGCGGATGAATGAAGCATCGAGCTTTCTTGCTTCTTCAACTGTCTTTACGCCGAGTTTCTCGAAAAACTTTACGCCGTAAGAGCATGCATCGTCGATTGTACGGGGAGTCATGACGAAATCTTTCATGTAAGGGAAAGAGATGATGCCTGAAAGGATTATCGCTTTCTGGTAAAGACCGATGCTGGACTTTGCGGTCAGATGGTTCAAAACGCTTCCGCCGCCTGCAGACTGTCCTGCGATCGTGATGTTTTCGGGATCGCCGCCGAATGCAGCGATGTTTCTTGTAACCCACTTAAGACCTGCCTGCTGATCCAAAAGACCGAAGTTTGCAGGTGCTTCGGGAGATTCCTTGAAAAGATCGGGGTGCGCAAGGAAGCCGAGTGCGCCGAGTCTGTAGTTTACCGTTACGACAACGATGCCTTTCTTTGCGAGGTTCTCGCCGTTGAACTCCATCTCTGCGGTATAACCCCACTGGAATCCGCCTCCGAAGAACCATACGAGAACAGGGAGCTTGTCATCGGCACTCTTGGCATTTGTCCAGATGTTCAGATAGAGGTTGTCCTCGCTGATCTCGATATCAGGATCAACGTGCCATTCTCTGCAGTAGATATCTGTTCCGACTCCGGGCTGGTCCTGTACGGAGATCGGTGCAAATTTATAAGCGTCGTAAATACCTTCCCAATCCTTGCAGGGCTGGGGAGCCTTCCAGCGGTTTTCACCGACAGGCGGCTGGGCAAACGGGATCCCTTTAAAAACAGAGATTCTCGTATTGTTTCCGGGAAGACCTCTTACGAGTCCGTTCTCGGTCTTTACTATCTTTAACATATGGGACTCCTCATAAATAATTTATAAGCTGTAATAATGTTAGTTAAATAAACATCAATATTCAACGGGATAAATTACTGATAAGAACAGGGATAAATCAAGCACTTTGCCAACCCTCAAGTTTGCAAAGGCAGGGTGTTTCTACTAACATATTATGGTATGAGTTAAGGAAACGAACTGATTTTCGGGGCAGGGAGAAAGATGGTAAAAGGCGGTAAAGGAAGTTTTCTCGGCAAACTGAAGCTGAACAAAAAATTCCTTATCATGTATATATTCTGCGTTATTATGCCGCTCGTCATCACGGACGTTATTCTCCTCAAATCTGTTTATGAAGCAGAGTTCAGCAACCAGACGTTCTACAGGGAAAAGGCGATCGAAGCATATAAGAATTATCTCGACGAGCTCCTCTCCTACGATCACACGGTATCTACCGCGATCGACATTAACAAGAACCTCAATACCTTTATCAATACCGGTTACCAGATCCCTTACGATTACTACAACAGCTACGTAAATACAGTTTCCAATTCATTCTTCTCGACCATTTCCGACATGAACCAGGACAGGCTCGTTATCTATTCGGATAACCAGACGATGATGAGCGGTCACTATTTCCATAATCTTGCCGAAGCAAAGCGCGAGGCATGGTATAAGGATTTTACCGAGAGCGGAAATAAGGAAGCCGTCTATGCATATTACGATGACAACCCCGTTGTATTAACTACAGACAGAGACAGGTTTATCTATGTCTGCAGAATGACTAACACAAGATCCAGCATTACGAAGATCATCACGATAGAACACAAGCTTTCAAGGATCTCACAGGAAATGAACGAGATCCCGGTCAACTGCTCGATGTATCTTTGCTGTGACGATTATGTTCTTTATTCCAACCGTGACATCAACCCTGATTACCAGACTGTCATGGACAGGGCTGCCGGCGGAAAATACTATACTGTCCAGGAATTTGAAAAGTACGGCACGGTCTTTAAGATCTATGCATTTACCGACGGCCTTACTGTCACTAACGTAATCAGGAACAATATCCCCGTCCTTTTGATCATCATTATCTTTACTCTCCTTATTCCTATCGTCATAATGAAGCTTCTTGAGCGTTCCATCACGGACAGAATAAGGATCCTCGAAAAGGCATTCGGTGAAGGCGATAACGATATCTTCCAGCCGATAAAAGAGATCAGGGGTACGGACGAGATATCGTCACTCATGCATAACTACAACAGGATCGTTGACATCAACAACGAACTTACCAATACGATCTATAAAGACAAGCTCCGTGAGCAGGAAAGTGACCTTGCGCGTAAGAATGCCGAACTTCTTGCCCTGCAGAGCCAGATCAATCCGCACTTCCTTTTCAATGCGCTCGAAAGCATAAGAATGCACAGTATCCTCAAGGGCGAGACGGAAACGGCTGAGATGGTACAGCGTCTTGCAGTCATGCAGAGACAGAACGTTGAATGGCATGAGGATGCGGTTACCATTGAAGAAGAGGAAGAATTCATCAACGCTTACCTTCAGCTCCAGAGTTACCGTTTCGGCGACAGGATCTCGTTTAACATCGATATCAGAAGCGACTGCAAGAATATCCTTATTCCGAAGCTCACGCTGGTTACTTTCGTAGAGAATGCATGTATTCACGGAATAGAATCAAAATCCACCCAGGGCTGGATCTTTGTAAGGGTATATAAGGAAGATGACAAGGTCTATATCGAAGTCGAGGATACCGGTGACGGCATGGATGAGAAGGAAGTTGAACTTCTCCAGCAGAACATGAACACCGTCACTATTGATACAATTAAAAAGGCAAAACACGTAGGAATCCTGAATGCATGTCTGAGAATAAAGATGATGTTCAAAGACAAGGCGGAGTTTGCAATAGAAAGCGAAAAGGGTATCGGCATGAGTGTTATCATCACGATACCTTCGGACATGATAACAACAGCTTAAACGGGGTGAAATATGCTTAAAGTAATGCTTGTTGACGACGAACCTTATATCCTTCAGGGACTCCAGGTCCTTATCGACTGGGAGAGCGGCGGATTTGAGATCGCACAGTTGTGTTCCAACGGAAAAGAGGCTCTGAAGTATCTCAAGGAAAACCATGTCGACCTTATCATCTCCGACATCAGGATGCCTGAGATGTCCGGTCTTGAACTTCTTGAGACGGTCAAGAAGGAGAAGATATCGGATGCCGAGTTCGTACTGTTGACAGGTTACGACGATTTTGCATACACCCAGAAAGCGATCAGAAACGGCTGTCTTGATTACATACTTAAGCCTGTTGAAGAAGAAGAGCTTATCGCAGTCCTTAGAAAAGTAACCAACCTCAATAAAGAGTCCATCATTTTGAGAAAAGACAGGGAAAAGATGGAAGATGCTTACCTTGCAAGGATCATAAGACATCTCATAAGAGGCAAGTTCAGCGATGAAGATATCGATTATGCCAACAAGCATCTTCAGCTTTCCGGCAATATGAGATTCATCTATATCGAACTGGTACACAGAGAAATAGATGATGACGGTGAGAATGCGGATGAGTTCGATGCATCTGCCGTCCAGAAGCAGCTTTACAATGCGTGCAGAGAAGTGCTCAAGGAATATGCAAACCACTTCACGCTCGACATCTCATTTGATGAAGACAATTACAATGTCGGTTTCCTTTACTGCGAGAACATGGCGGCACTGCGCGACATGACCGAGAGCGAATTTCTCGATGCGTTTATCAAAAAGATCGAGACACTCATCATTAAACCCATCAGGATGTTCTGCGGTGAATCCGTTCCTGACATCCCATCTCTTTCCAAATCATTCGATTCCTGCAGAAGACTTAAGAGTATTTCAGGATTCCACAATAAAAAGAAACTCTATTTCTATGAAGAAATACAAACAGAACATGCCAGCATCGTCCTTTGCAAGAATACCATCGACGAAATAATAGGTTCCATTATTAAGAACGATACCCAGATGATCGAGGCCGGAGTTGATAAGCTTCACGAGAAGCTCAGAGGCAACGACAGTACCAACAGAGCATTTGACCTTAATATCAACTATCTTCTTTTCCAGCTTATACATCTTGCAAGCGAACTCGACGATACAGTCAACCAGGAAGAGATAATCCAGTACATTTCAGAACAGACATCCGAAGGCGTGTTCGTAAGGGGCAGCCACCAGCACCTTAAAAAGTTTGCTTTGGAATATTCGGCATATCTGTCCGAACTCCGTAAGAGCATCTCGCACGGTATCCTTGCTTCTGTCGAAGCGGAAGTAAGAGAGAACTATGCCGACAACATCAGCCTTAAATCTCTAGGTGATAAATATCACATCAACAGTTCTTATCTCGGACAGGTCTTCAGCAAGAAGTACGGAATGTCTTTTAAGAATTACCTGACAAATTACAGAATTAAAGAAGCCGCAAGGCAGATCATCAATACGGACAAGAAGATTAACCGTATTGCAGAGGATGTCGGATACAAAGACAGCGACTATTTTATCCGCAAGTTTATTGAGATCATGGGCTGTACCCCGTCAAAGTACAGAAAGACAAACAGAGAAGCTTAAAACCGGACGGTCTGCATTGTGCAGGCCGTTTCCTTTTGTGCAATATGCACTAAAACTAACCTTGTTTTTTGTTTAGTGATGTAGAAAACGGTGCATTTTTATAGAGTTTATCGGTATTTCAGTTTGAATTTATCAGGTTGTGGCAAAAGTGGGGCAACCATATAATTTAAGTGCTAAATACTCGTATATTAGCGAGAATCTAATTCGGGAGGTCTAGTAATGAAGACTAAGAAAATCGTTTCATTGATCTTAGCATCAATGCTTGCGGTATCATCTTTTGCTGCATGCTCTACCAAGCCCACAGACACACAGTCCAGTGGCGGTAATGAGCCTGTTCAAACAGGTGATGGAAAAGAAATCGTTGACTTCACAATGTTTGCTGCTATGGCAGGCAAAGAGAAGAACGACGGTAATGAGATCATGGAGCTCATTGCAGAGAAGACAGGTGTACGTGTTAAGGAAACATGGCTCACAGGTCAGGATGCAGGCGAAGCTATCGGCTCCATCATTGCTTCAGGTAAGTTGCCTGATCTCATTGATGGTGGTGACGGTTCCGTTACACTCTATCAGAACGGTTTGCTTGTAGCTTGGGATGATTATCTTGAAAAGTATCCTAACCTCAAGGAAATGTACACAGACGAAGAGTGGGATAAGTTCCGTATGGACGATGGCCACATTTATTGGGCAAACGTTTTCGGTAACTCTTATGACCACAACACAGCAACAGGCCACAACGGTGAGGCTTTCTGGATTCAGGTTCGTGTTCTTGAATGGGCTAACTATCCTAAGATCCAGACTCTTGACGAGTACTTCAAGCTCCTCGAGGACTATGCAGCTGCTAACCCGGAACTTCCGGATGGAACACCTGTAATTCCTTATACATGTCTTTGCGAAGACTGGAAGTATTACTGCCTTGAGAACGCTCCTATGTTCCTCGATGGTTATCCGAACGATGGTTGCGTTATCGTTAATATCGATGCTGGTATGGACAACCCGAAGGTTGTTGACTACAACACAACAGATACAGCTAAGATGTATTTCAAGAAGTTGAACGAAGAGTACGCTAAGGGCGCTATCGATCCTGACTTCGCTACACAGACATACGACGAGTATATTGCTAAGCTTTCTACAGGTCGTGTACTTGGTCTCTGCGATCAGTATTGGGACTTCGCTTACAACATCATGGGACCCTTCGCTACACCTCTCTCAGCTTCAGATGGCACAACATTCCGTCTTGATGAGCTTGGTTGCGACTATGTACCTCTCGGACTTACAGCTAAGGCTGGCATGAAACAGCAGTGGCACTCTTATGATGACGAGCTCAACCAGTCTTCCGGTTGCGCAGTTACAACATCCTGCAAGGATCCTGATCTCGCATTCGCATTCTTGAGCGCACTCCTCGATCAGGACATCCACGATCTCCGTTTCTGGGGTATCGAAGGTGTTGACTACCTCGTTGACGATCAGGGTCTCTACTACAGAACAGAAGAGATGAGAGAGAACTGGAAGAGCGACAGCTACAAGGCTAAGCACTCATGCGAATACTCATACTGCCCTCAGTGGATGGGTATGAGCAAGGACGGCATCAACAGAATGCAGCCTTCCGAGCAGCCTTCAGAGTTCTACGAAGGTCTCGCAGAACCTCTCAAGAAGTGCTTCGCAGCTTACGGCGCTCAGACATACTCCGAGTTCCTCGGTTCTGAGATCGTTGTAAACGCTCCTTGGTATCCTCTCTGGTCATGGTCTAACAACATCAGCTCTGACACTCCTGGCGGAATCGCTTGGAAGAGAATGGGTGAGACAAAGCACCTCTGGCTTCCTACAGTAGTTATGTCCAGCGACTTCGAGTCTGATTGGGCAGCTTACCAGGCAGCTTACGCTGAATGTGATCCTCAGGCATTCCTCGATGAGGCTCAGGCTGAGGTCAACAAGAGACTTGAGACAGCTAAGTCCTATGGTTGGACAGCACCTGTATAATACAGTCTTGAATAATTAATCGATGTGGTGGCAACCATGGCATAAAACACTGTGGTTGCCACCATTTTTCACAGGAGTGGTTAAACATGGAAAATTCGATCGTTAAATCGAAAAGGACTAAGGAGATAGACGTAAATAAGCCGAAGTTCACTGCCAAGGAATTTAAGAGGCAGTGGATACTGGTGGCAATCAGTGCCGTTTATGTCATTTACGGAATTATTTTCTATTATCTGCCTCTCGCAGGCTGGATAATCGCTTTCCAGAACTTCGTCTTTGCCAAGGGCATCGGCGGTTCTAAGTGGGTCGGTATCGACAAATTCAAATTCCTGTTCAGTGATAAAACGTTCCTGATGGTTATCAGAAATACATTTGTAATGGGTGTCCTGAACCTTTTCTTCAGCACAGTCGTTGCAATTGCATTCGCAATCCTCTTGAACGAGGTTAAGAACAGATACTTCAAGAAATCCATTCAGACGATTTCTTACCTGCCTCACTTCCTTTCATGGATCATCGTTGTTGCTATCGTTCACGACGCTTTGACATCAACAGGTATCATCAACGACATCCTCACAAGATTACACATTTTGAAGCAGCCTTACGCATTCCTTGGAGATCCGAAGCTGTTCTGGGGTATCGTTACCTTGAGCCACCTTTGGAAAGAGACAGGTTGGAATGCAATCATCTATCTCGCTGCTATCACATCCATCGATCCCTGCCTCTATGAGTCAGCTTCAATCGACGGCGCAGGACGTTTCCAGAAGATGCGTTATGTAACTCTTCCGGGTCTCCGTCCTACTATCATGATCCTTCTCTTGATGAACATGGGTAACGTACTCAATGCCGGATTCGAGCTCCAGTACTTGCTCGGTAACGGTCTTGTACAGAACGTTTCCAGAACGATCGACATCTACATCCTCGACTGGGCATTGGATGCACGTAATATGGACTACTCACTCGGTACCGCAGCCGGTATCTTCAAGACGGTAGTATCAATGACATTCATCGTAGTTTCTAACTACATCGCCAAGAAAAAAGGCGATGAGCGTCTATTCTAAGGAAAGGGGGAAAGAATCATGGCTTATAATCAGACTGTTTCTTTTGATAAGATTAAGCACAAGAAGAAAATGGCAACAGAAGACATCATCTTCACAATTCTCAACACCACTTTCCTTGTTTTATTCGCAGTTGTAACACTTTATCCTGTTCTTAACACATTGGCGTATTCCTTCAACGAAGGTAACGACGCGGTAAGAGGTGGTATTTATCTCCTTCCCCGTAAGTGGTCTTTGAGAAGTTATCACGAGATCCTCTTCGAGAGACCCGGTATCAGAACAGGTGCATGGATCACATTCTGGAGAACAGTACTCGGTACTCTTACGTCTCTGGCAGCAAACGCTTTGCTTTCATTCATCCTCAGCCGTAAGAAGTTCCTCTTCAAGTCCGGTCTGTCACTTTTCTGGGTCATCACAATGTACGCTTCAGGCGGTATGATTCCGGTACTCGTACTCTTCAGATATCTCCACCTCACATCCAGCTTCTGGGTATACATCATCCCCGGTATGGTCAGTGCATTCAACGTAATGGTCATGAGAACATACATGGCAGGTATCCCTGATTCACTCGAAGAAGCTGCTCAGCTCGAAGGTGCAGGATACATGAGAGTATTCGTAAGTATCATCACTCCTTTGTGCAAACCGGTTTACGCAACAATCGCTCTGTTCGTAGCTGTATATCACTGGAACGCATGGTTCGATGCTATGCTCTACAACAGATTCGATCCTCAGTACACCACACTGCAGTACGAGCTTATGAAACTCCTCGACTCCGTATCTGCTACAACAGGTACATCATCAGGAGCTCAGATGTCTCAGTCAGCTGCAGCTGCAACGATTACACCTATGACGGTTAGAGCTGCTGCCACAATCGCAACAATGGCACCTATCATCGCCCTCTATCCGTTCCTCCAGAGATACTTCGTTACAGGTCTTACGATCGGCGGCGTTAAGGAATAAGGTTTATCGTTTAAAATCAGATATAAGCTTGGGCTGTCTCAATCGGGGCAGCCCTTCTTATATAAAAAACAAAGATTTGGTTTTGGTGATAAAATATAACAGCTGCGGCGGAAGAACGCGTGCAGCATAAAGAAAAATCAGGTAGAGAATTATTAAATGAACATATTAAAGCCAGACAGTCCCGTGATGGATTTCATAAGTACGATCGCAGATCTTATCATCCTCGATCTTCTCTTCATAATCTGCAGCATTCCGGTAGTTACCATCGGTGCAGCTTATTCAGCCAAGTATTATGTTGCCATGAAAAAGATCAGGGGAGAGGAGACCGGAACCATCGTTCCTTTCTTCAAAGCTTTCAAGCGCAATTTCAAGCAGTCGACCATCGTCTGGGCGATATTGCTCGTAGCTTATACACTTATCGGACTTGACTGGCAGTGGATCCTTTACAATGGATGGGCTGAGACACCTCTGATCTACAAGATCGGTGTCATCGCTTTCAGCGTTATCGCGCTTCTTATGACGATCTGTATCTTCCCGACTATCGCAAGATACGAGATGAAGACAACAGAGCTCTTTAAGGCGGCTTTTATTCTTATCATCATTAAGTTTATCCCGCTCATACTTATCCTCGCATTCTCGATCGGCTCTGTTGTTGCATGCCTCTGGTATGCGCAGTGGTTCCCGCTCATCTATGTGTTCTGCTCGACGACCATCACATACTTCCTTTGCATAGTCTTTATCAAGCAGTTCGATAAGCTCGAAAAGAACCAGGCCGAAAAGCTCAAGGCCCTTCAGGATTCTATCGACTATGATCCCGAGACTGATGCCGCAGGCAATATCTCACTTGCTGCAGGCAAGAAGGATATCAAGGAACTCGAGAAGGATCTCGAAAAGCCCGGTGAGGCTGAAGATAAGACAGGCAACAAGATTACGAGATTTTTCAGAACAGAGAAAAAGAAGCTCAAGGGTCTTTCAGCTAAGCAGAAGATCGTTTATCTCGCTCAGTATTATCTGCCCGGTACGGTTCTTATTCTCCTTCTTATAGGTGCGGTCGTATGGTATTCGATCGATGTCTATAAGGACAAGATGCGTGTTCTGGGCGGCGGAACGATCAATTGCTATATAACAGATGAGGGCCGTGATTATGCCACGGACGGCTTCCTTGCATGGGGCGGATATCCCGCATCCAGGACTTCAGCTCTTATCGAAGCTGACGATCTCAGTTTCGCAAGCGATTCCGAATATGATCAGAAGTATCTTGAAGTATCCTTCAGAGCTGCGATCCTTACCGGAACATACGATTATCTGATCCTCAGGGAAGATGCAGTCTATAACTACGCAACACCTGACTATTTCCAGGATATGTCCGATCTGGTCAACATGGATAACTTCTCCGAAGACGATTTCTATTACTATGTCGCAACGGATGAGGAGAAGGCGAGAAACTCACAGGGTATTTCATTCAGGGATATCTTTAACGGCGGAGAAGAGGAAGATGAGGATAAGCCCGTTCCTGTCGCACTTAAGCTGACTGATGAGACCGAAAGAAGACTCGGACTTGATGAATCGTACGATTATTACATCGGATTTGCATACTCCACAACGCCCAAGGGCAATGAAGATTACGCAAAGTTTATCGAGTATCTGTTCGGAAAGTGCTGATCTGCTTGACAATAACAGCACGCCCTAATATAATTTTCAGGTTAAATTAAGATTGTCGTATTATGCGCTGCCGCCAGAAACGCGGGTGTGCAATTTAAAGAAACAACGATCCGGAGGATTATATTATGGCAAAAATGACATTCCAGCCCAAGAAGAGACAGAGGGCAAAGGTTCACGGCTTCAGAGCAAGAATGGAAACAGCTAACGGCCGTAAGGTTCTTGCAGCTAGAAGAGCTAAGGGCAGAAAGAGACTTGCTGTCTGATTAAGACAGCAATCGCAATCTCGCTTTGAAATCGGTAGCGCTCAGATTCAATTTTGAATTTAACAGGGTTTACCGGTATGGGAAATTCGCAACCGGCAGATACCTGTCGGTTCACGTGCTTAAAAGAAGAGAAGGAACCACTCAAAGCGGCTACAAAGTAGATCCCGAATTGAGACGGACCGGCTTTTGCGCAAACAAGAAAGAGCTTGGCGCAGTCGGAAGAAACCGTGCAAGAAGGCTGATGAGAGAGTCTTACAGGCAACTGGAAGACAAACTTCCCACAGGTTATGATTACGTATTTACTTTAAAGGCCAAGGGCGGAATACCGGATTTTCACGAACTGAGCACAGATATGGGGAAGTGCCTTTCCAGGCTTGATCTTATTGATGGTGTATCCGTATGATTTCAAAAGCCATAATAGGAATTGTCCGTTGGTATCAAAAGCATATTTCTCCTGCTATAGGACCCCACTGTAAGTATATGCCGACTTGTTCGCAGTACATGATCGATGCGGTAACAAAGTACGGTGCCTTAAAAGGCGGACTTATGGGAATTTGGCGGATATTGCGGTGCAATCCTTTTTCTAAGGGCGGATACGATCCCGTCAGGTAAGTAAAACATTCATTAGAACCGGAGACCAATAATGGGAGACTTTATAGTTCAGTTATCAATTCTCGACCCGCTGTACACACTGTTCGGCTGGCTTACGAGAGTTCTTTACAATTTCTTCGGTAATTATGGTTTGGCTATTATCTTCCTTACCATAATCATCAGAGGAGCTCTTATCCCGCTGAATATCAGATCACAGAAGTCCATGCTCAAGATGCAGGCTTTAAGCGGCAAGCAGGCAGAACTTCAGCGTCAGTACGGCGATGACAAGGAAGGCTATCAGGAAGCCTTCATGAAGATGCAGAAAGAGAACGGCGCAGGCGGACTTTCAGGATGCCTTCTTCCTTTCCTTCAGTTGTTCTTCATCTGGCCTATCTACCGTATCGTCAGCGGACCTTTGGTATATCTTTCACAGGTAAGCAAAGACAATATCGAGGCAATGATCGCTCTCGGAAACAGATTCGGCGAGTCCGGCGTATTTGAGGGCAGAGTCGGTGTTGATATCCACATCGGACTCATCAAGGCTTTGAATGAGAATGCACAGTTCTTAAATGAGTGTATCAATCAGGGACTTATCAGACTCGAT
>CAJOJI010000047.1:22191-23819 GCA_905234715.1 uncultured Saccharofermentans sp. | reverse complement strand
CTTGGCTTATCAGACATCGCTTCTTTAACGACTGCGAATGCTGCCTTTGCTGCATCAGCGCTCATCAGAAGCTGCGGGAGGAATACCGTTCCTGCTTCGTATCCTTTGCCTACACGGTCGAGTGCGGGGATGAGTTCGGCGTCGATTATCTCGAGTGATTCTCTTCCTGAATCAAGTGCTTCCTTCATTGCTTCGGCAGCACGTCCTGTAACGCCTCGCTCGATAGCTTCTGCGAGAGTAAGTACCGCATTGGATGATGCAGAAGAAGACTTTGCACCTGAAGAAGCAGCAACGCCTGAACCCGGAACGTAATCACTGTATGCGCCGATGAATTCCTCGAGCTTGGGGTCGAGATTCATGAGGGCGTTAAATGATCTTACTGAAGCCATCATGGGACCGTTGCAGGGGTTGATGATCGCACACGAAAGACCGTTCTGCATAGCCATTGCAAGGAAGTATGAATTGATGAGTTCTCTTGCAGGAAGACCGAAAGAGATATTCGATACACCGAGTATGGAATGGCCGTTGTAAATGTCTCTTACGCCCTTAACCGTATCGAGTGTTGCGATCGCTGATTCAGGGTCAGATGAGATGGTCATTGCAAGACCGTCGATGACGATGTCTTTTCTGGGAATGCCGTATTTGTCGGCAGCTTCATAGATGCGCTTTGCAACTGCAAGTCTGCCTTCTGATGTTGCGGGGATACCTTCTTCGTCCAAAGGAAGTCCAACAAGCACACCGCCGTATTTTGCAACGAGAGGCATGACCGCTTCGATGTTCTCGATCTTACCGTTAACGGAGTTGACCATAGGCTTTCCGTTGTAGATCCTGAGGCCCTTTTCGAGCGCTTTGATATCTGTTGTATCGAGCTGCAACGGAAGGTTTGTAATTGACTGAATTTTCAGCACTACGCTTTCCATCATGGAAGGCTCATCGATCTCAGGAAGACCAACGTTGACGTCAAGAATATCTGCGCCTGCAGCTTCCTGATTCAATGCTTCTGTCAGAAGATAATCTATGTTGTTGTCACGCAGAGCCTGCTGCAGTTTTTTCTTTCCCGTAGGGTTGATTCTCTCGCCGATGACGACAGGCTTTCTTCCGATCTCGACGCAGTCTGCAAAGCTCGTTACGTATGTGAAATTCTTGGTTGTGGGAGCAGTGAAGTGAAGTGACTTCACCTTGTTTATCATGGTGCTGATATGATCAGGTGTCGTGCCGCAGCATCCGCCCATTACGTGTACTCCGAGCTTAGCGATCTCGACCATGATCTCTGCAAATTCTTCCGGGTCGACATCGTAAACTGTCTGACCGTTTTCAGTTCTCGGAAGACCTGCGTTGGGGTTAACGACGATAGGGAGCGAGCAGCACTTAACGAGGCGCTCTGCGATGGGGAGCATCTGCTTCGGACCGAATCCGCAGTTGATGCCGATGGCATCTACCTTAAGTCCTTCGAGCATTGCAACAGTGCCTTCGACACCTCCGCCCGTAAGGAGCTTACCTGACTCGTCGTAAACCATCGTGACGATGACAGGGAGGTCGCATACTTCGTGAGCCGCGACGACTGCTGCCTTTGCTTCGTATGAGTCGCTCATGGTCTCGATTACGACCACGTCGCCGCCTGCTTCTGC
>CAJOJI010000047.1:0-22152 GCA_905234715.1 uncultured Saccharofermentans sp. | reverse complement strand
TGGGCTCTAAAAGCTTACCTGTAGGGCCGACGTCTATCGCAACGTAAGCGTCGTCTTCGCGGCCTGCTTCTTTTCTGGCCTGCTGACAAAGCTTAACTGCAGCTGTAACTATCTCGGGAACGTTATCGAACTTGAATCTGTTTGCACCGAATGTGTTTGTGTTTACGATGTTTGAACCGGCTTCGAAATAGCCCTTGTTAAGATTCTTGATATCTTCAGGTCTGTTAAGATTCCAGAGTTCCGGCAGTTCGCCGCCTTTAAGACCCAGCTTTTGCAGGATCGAACCTGTTCCTCCGTCACAGAATAACCACTCTTTTCCGAGTCTTTCACGTAAACCCATTGTTAATCCCTTTCTTTCGAGAACTCGCATGTGGCGTGCTTATTGCAGCCTTTGCATCCTGAGCATCCCTGTTTACTCTCATCGATCCCGATGCCGATTATCGCGGTAACGGATTTGGTAGGGACCATGAGGAGAGAATCGGTAAGTTCGATACCGATCTGTTTTGTTATGTCTAAAAGTCTGAACCAGTCTTTCTGGTGGTCGAGCTTAAGATCTCCGTAGCCCGGCGAAAATCTGGGGCGGAGGAATAGTCCTCTGGCTTCGTAACTTGCTTTGAGTTTGTCGTTGTAATCGTCGAGGAATGCTTCGATCGCTGCAGCGCCTGCCGCCTGATATATCGAAGCTTCGGCAGCGGAAGTAATGCCCGCTCTTCTTACCAGCATGTCGCAGGCAGGTCCTATGGTTGCGGCAAGGAGCACTGCTCCGCAGCAGCCGTTAAGGTTTCTGACAAGACCTTCTGATTCAAAGGTGACATCTTCGCCGTCAGCGTGAAGCGTGACAGTCTTTTCGGCGACCGTGATGCGGTATTCCTTTGATATGACTCTCGGGTGTGACTGGATGCTTACCTGGTCGATTGCCTTGCCGATCCTGGCCTGCATATCGGGATCGATATCAACGATACCGTGATATCCCATGTATCTCTGTACTTCTTTTACGGGTATTTCGACTTCCAAAGGCATTAGCTGATGATCCCCTTAAGGTTATAGAGAATATCCGAAGCGACATCGGGCTTGTTCATGGAATAAACATGAATGTGTGTAATGCCGTTTGCGATAAGGTCGATTATCTGCTCTGAAGCATAGATGATGCCTGCCTGGCGCATTGAAACGGGGTCGTCGCCGAAGCGGTCGACAATTGCCTTGAAACGCTCGGGAACGCTTGTGCCTGAGAGCTGTACGGAACGTGAGAGCTGTCTTGCTGTTGTGATGGGCATGATGCCCGGAACGACAGGAACGTTGATGCCGACGTCCTTAACTCTATAGAGAAAGTTGTAGAAGATGTTGTTGTCGAAGAACATCTGTGTCGTAAGGAAGTCGCAGCCTGCATCTACTTTCTCCTTAAGGAAGTGGATGTCGTCGGACTTGTGAGCGCATTCGATGTGTCCTTCGGGATAACATGCACCGCCGATGCAGATGTCGGGATCCAATGATCTGATCTCTCTTACAAGGTCTGATGCGTGTTCGAAATCGTGGCAGACGATACCGTCCTTCGGAGGATCGCCTCTTAAAGCCATTACGTTATCGATATTGTTCTCGCGGATCTGGCGGATCATGTTTGCAACATGGTCTTTGGTTGAAGCCACACAAGTAAGGTGGGGCATTACGGGAACGCCGTGAAGATTCTTGATGTCTGATGCGACCTCGATAGTCATTTTCGAAGTCGAGCCTGCCGCACCGTATGTTACTGACATGAATGAAGGGCCGAGTGCTGCAATGGCGCCTGCTGCCGTCTTAACGTTATTAAGACCTGTCTCAGCCTTGGGAGGGAAGACCTCAAATGAGATCGTAGGTGTCTTATCTGCGAGTATGTTGCTGATCTTCATGATGTTTCCTCGTTTTTGGTTTTTATCAATTCTATCAGAAAACGGATTGATATCCATTTATTTAATAAATTTAAAGAAAAAGTATGGTGTGTTCAATATTTTTTTACATTTGGCTGATAAAATCAGTATATGGCGTTTTGGCTTTTTCAATCTGGTTCAAAGGAGATATGACATGGATTTTCAGGCTTTCGTTGACAGTATTGACACTATGACTTGTGTTATCTCAGTTGAGATGAAAGAAGACGGCAACTATGGCGATATCCGCATTGTTGCAGGCAATGAAGCCTACGTCCAGTCCATCGAGACGGTCTGGGACGGCCCCCGGATGATGAGCAATAAGTTCGTCCCGAACAGCAAATACCAGAATTATTTCCCGACCGATCTGAATTTTGAAAGAGTCTGTTACCGTGCGGCAGTCGAAAAGCAGCCCGTACACACATATGTCCATCCTGACAGATTTGATTTCTGGTTCGATCTTTATCTGATCCCTCTGAAGAGTGAAGGCAATATGCATTACTGCACATATACCCAGGTCGTAACGCCGAAGGCCGATACAAAGAAGATGTCGAATCTGTCTCAGGATATTGCTTCAGCCGTGCTGAACACCTGCATCAAGCTTACAAACACTTCTGATTTCAAGGAGACATTGAACGAAGTTGTAAAGGATGTACGTGAGCTCTGCGGTGCAATGATCTGCTGTATCCTGTCGGTCAACCCGATAAACAAGACATGCAAGGTCATGGCCGAGAACAGTGACGAAGAGCATAAGGAGATGACACTGCAGTCGATCCTTGTTGAAGATCCGGATTTTTATACGAATGTTGTCGAAAAATGGGAAGATACCATTGGCGGAAGCAACTGCCTTATCTTAAAGAACGATTCGGATATGGAATACCTTAAACAGAAGAATCCCACGTGGTATGAGTCCATGATCACTCACCGCGTTAAGAGCATCGTCCTTTTCCCGATGAAGTTCGGCGAGGAACTTTTAGGCTATATCTGGGCTACGAATTTCGACACCGGAAAAGTCGATGAGATAAAGGAGACTATGGAGCTTACCACATTCTTCGTTGCTTCATCGGTTGCAAGCGTTCAGCTTATCAAGAGACTTAAGATCTTGAGCTCTGTCGACATGCTTACGGGAGTACTTAACCGTAACGAGATGAACGAGCGCATTGAGCGTGTCGTATCAGGTGAAGACCTTATCCGTGATCTCGGAATAGTATTTGCCGATATCAACGGCCTTAAGCGCGTCAATGACGATCAGGGACACTTTGCAGGCGACCAGCTTCTCAAGCGTGCCGCAGAGTATTTAAGAGACAATTTCAAGATGTGCGATGTTTACCGTGCCGGCGGCGATGAATTCATGATAATCATCCCGGATACAAATGAGAAAGAACTTGAAAAGCTTTGCGCCGAACTGAAGTCGAGAGATCTCGGATTCGGTTATGCAAGCTTTGCGACAGGATGGAGCTTTGTCGGTGATTCGATGGAGATCCGCAAGGCCATGCATACTGCAGATGAGCGTATGTATGCCGATAAGGCTAAGTTCTATGAGGATCATCCGGAGCTCAAGAGGTGATAACCGGATTTACGGTTTATCCCCTTATTCCGGAGGCAATTTGATTAGTTAATCTACATAAGAAAAACTGTTGCCCGGGCATAGTTTTCTGATATACAGCGGTTGTCCTCAAGTAACTCCCGATAGATTATAATTTTTTCGATAAAAGAAAAGGCCGGTCTTTTGCCTTTTGTTTTTTGGAGGTTAATTATGAAAAAGTTACTTTCGGTTGTTTTGGCAGTCGTGACGACACTTGCCATGGCAACAGGTTGTGCAAAGCTCAATGACATCAAGGACATGGCTGAAGAGTCTGATTTTTCAGGTCTTGTATCAGTAGGTCAGGATATCGTTGAGGAGATGAACATCGAGAAGCCGACACAGGACCGTGCAGGCAATGCAATCACAGTTCCTGACAATGTCGAGAAGATCGTTTCAATGGCTCCTTCCACAACACAGGTTCTCGTTGAGCTCGGTCTCGGCGACAAGATCGTCGGTATCGATACAAACTCTGCAGCATTTGCAGACAAGCTTCCTTCAGGCGTTGCACAGTTCGACATGATGGCACCTGACAACGAGGCTATCGCAGCTCTTACACCTGACATCGTTTTCACATCAGGCATGAGCTCTGTAGGCGGCACATCACCTTTCCAGTCACTCGTTGACAGCGGTATCTGCGTAGCAGACATTCCCACACCTTCTTCCATCGAAGGCGTTTGCGATGACATCAAGTTCATCGGCACATGCGTCGGCAAGGGAGCTGAAGGCCTTGCTTATGCAAAGGGTCTCACAGTTTTCATGGAAGGCATTGAGGAATATGCAAAGACTATTCCCGAAGGCGAGCAGAAGACAGTTCTCGTAATGATGAACGTTCCTTCTGCAGAGTATCCCACGATCTACACATTCGGTAAGGGAACTTACATGAATGAGATGATCGAGACACTCGGCGCAAAGAATGTTTTCGCTGACCAGGAGGGCTGGCTCTCGGTATCCGTAGAGGATGTTATCGCAGCTAACCCTGACGTTATCCTCATGGACTGCAACTGGCTCCCCGGCGCAGCAGAGCAGGTTAAGGCTCTTGAGGGCTGGGAGAACGTTAATGCCGTAAAGAACGGCGAAGTATATCAGATCGATGAGGACACATGCTCACGTCCGAACATGCACATCTCCGATGCTACCATCGAGTGGGCTAAGTGCATCTATCCTGATACATACGGCAACTTCTCAAAGTCTTTCAATGACATCAAGGATGATGTTCTTGAGCAGATCCTCGGATAATCTTTCTGACGGGTAATACTATGACTAAGAAGGGCACAGGACTAAAGATAGCGATATCGGCAGTCCTGTGCCTTTTTATATTGATCCTCGCGATAAGGCAGGGAAGCGTATACATTTCTCTTAAAGATCTCTTCGGGATCATTGGCGGCCACTTAACCGGCAAAGGCACTCCCGAAGGCATCGAACCCATGATGGATTCGATCTTCTGGACCATAAGAATGCCGAGAGCGATAATGGCATTTCTTGTAGGCGGAGCCCTTTCGATGAGCGGCGCGTGCATGCAGGCGCTGCTGCAAAATCCGCTCGCATCTTCTTACACTTTGGGTGTATCTTCCGGCGCGTCTTTAGGTGCCGCATTGGTCCTTATCCTTGAGATCTCCATTCCTGTTTTATCAGGATTCATGCTTCCTTTTGCAGGCTTCGTATTCGGCCTTGCAACAGTAGTTATCGCACTCATGCTGACGTCTGCAATCGACAAGAGCGTATCTAACACCACCGTGGTGCTGATAGGTATGGTCCTGTCGCTTTTTGTAAACGGCATGATGAATCTCTTATCCACACTTAATGCAGACCACTCCAAGCAGCTCATCCTCTGGATGATGGGCTCGTTCTCCGCAAGGGGATGGAAGCACTGCGCAATACTGTTCCCGGTCTGTGTATTAGGATTTATTTGCCTGATGATTATGTCTCGAAAAATGGACATCATGAGCTTCGGCGACCTTCAGGCGCAGGCTATGGGCGTTGACGCAAAGAAGACCAAGATACTTGCGATACTTATCTGCGCGCTCCTTACAGGCGTATCTGTGGCTTTTACGGGCGTTATCGGATTTATCGATCTTGCAGCTCCCCATGTCGTAAGAAAGATATTCGGCCCCACACATAAAATGGTGATCCCGATGTCTTTTATCTACGGCGGAGCATTCATGGCATTATGCGACCTCATATCAAGAACATTGTTATCTCCCCGCGAGATACCTGTAGGTGCTGTCACGGCATTGCTCGGCGCGCCGTTCTTCGCATATGTTTTCTTCGCTTCAAGGAGGAAACGCGCATGAAGATCGAAGTAAAGAACATGTCCGCTTTTTACGGCAAGACGGAGATACTCCAAGGAATCAACCTTGAGATAAAGCAGGGCGAAAAGGTGTTTATCGGAGGCTCCAACGGCTCCGGCAAGACGACGCTGCTGCGCGTTCTTGCAGGCATCATCCCGCACAAAGGAGAAGTGCTCGTTGACGGCAGGGACATCTCTTCAATGAAGCGTAAAGATGCAGCAAAGCTTATCGCGCTCATGCCCCAGACCAGCGATATCTATTTCCCGTATACGGTATATGAAACAGTACTTCTTGGTACATATGCTTCAGCCGGAAACTCATTCATGAGCAATAATGCCAATGCCGTTATCCATGCCGAGAACTGCATGAAGGAATGCGGCGTATTCGACCTTAAGGAAAGGCATCTCGACGAGCTCTCGGGAGGCCAGCTCCAAAGAGTGCTCCTCGCAAGGACTTTTGCACAGAAGTCGCCGTTTCTTTTCCTCGACGAGCCGGGCAACAATCTTGATATCAAATACAGAGCCGAACTCTGCGACAGGCTCAACAAGTGGTCGGCAGGAAAGACAGGCGAAGTGGACAACACGTTGGTAGCCGTTTTCCATGATCTCGAACAGGCAAAAAGGTGCTGTGCGAGAGCCGTCATGATGAAGGGCGGAGAGATAGTTTTCGACGGTAACATAAAAGATGCAATGACAAGAGAAATGCTCATGAAGGTATACGATTTTGACGTTGCATCCTATGTGGAAACCTGAATCACGGCCGGAACGCACGATTTTGTTATCGAGTTATCATTAAAGATGGCTTTTTCGCGCGTATTTTTAGTGCAATGAGTATATTTGATTTGATTTCCCTTGAGTTTATTATTTTATCAATAATTTAGAGTCGGAGATCCTGACTCTAAAGAGAGGGTATTACGGTCCGGTTTAAATGACTTCCGGATTGAACTTCAGGGAGGGTAGAAATGAGCAAATCAAAGGCAAAGAAGAGAACTTTCAAGGAATTCCTGAAAGCCAAGGACATCAAGATATCCGCCAAGACGTATTTCGTTGACGCTATGGGCGGTATGGCACAGGGATTATTCGCTTCACTTCTTGTAGGAACAATTCTTTCAACACTGGCTAAATATGTCGTCATGATCGACGTTCCGTTCTTTAAGACATTAGGTCACTTTATCGGCCAGGCAGGTTCTCTTGCATCCGCAATCACCGGTGCTGCCATCGGTGTGGGCATTGCAGTTGCTTTGAAGGCGCCGATGCTCGTTGCAGCATGTGCTGCAGCCGTAGGATATTTCGCAAATGCTTATCCGGGTTCTGTCGGAAAGTGCGGTATCTTCTATCTCGATAAACCTTATACGGCAGGCCCTCTCGGTGTATTCATCGCAGTTATCTTCGCCGTTGAATTCGGTAAGATGGTATCAAAGGAAACAAAGGTAGATATCCTTGTTACGCCTCTCGTTACTTTGGGCGTAGGTTATCTCATCGCTTATATCACATGTCCTCCTATCGCGATCGCAATGAACTGGCTCGGCGAGTTCATCAACTCCGCTACACAGCTCCATCCGTTCGCAATGGGTATCGTTATCTCGGTAGTCGTCGGAATCATTCTCACGCTTCCCATCTCTTCTGCAGCGATCTGCGCATCTATCGGTATCGCAGGCATCGCAGGCGGCGCTGCTTTTGCAATTCGCAGTAATATCCTTTAGAGAGAATAAGTGGGGCGGAATCGTTTCACAGGGTCTCGGCACATCAATGCTCCAGATGCCTAACATCATGACACATCCTCAGATCTGGATCCCTGCAACACTTGCTTCAGCTATCACGGGCCCTATGGCTACAATGATCTTCAAGCTCGAGTGCAACGGTGTTGCTGCAGGCATGGGCACATGCGGTCTTGTTGGCCCCATCGGATGCTTCTCTGCATTGTCAGAATCTGGTAATCTTAACTGGTACACAATGCTCGGCATGGCATGCATCTGTGTCATCACACCTGCGATCCTCTCACTCATCTTCAGCGAGATCATGAGAAAACTCGGATGGATCAAGGAAGGATACATGAAGCTTCAGGGTTAATTCCCGTCAAATAACAGAGGTTCTTATATGGAAGTCAGACTTGAGCACCTTACCAAGATATTCCCGAGCAGGGATAAGAAGGGCAGTGAAGTCGTAGCGGTTAATGACTTCAACTTCACGATCCCGGAGGGCAAACTGATCGGACTTTTAGGTCCGTCTGGATGCGGCAAGAGCACGGTGCTCTACATGATCTGCGGACTCGAAAAGCCTACTTCCGGCAAGATCTATTTCGGTGAGGATGACGTTACCGACGTACCGTCCGAAAAGCGCGGCGCCGGTCTCGTTTTCCAGAACTACGCGCTCTATCCTCATCTGACTGTAAGACAGAATATTACTTTCCCTTTGGAGAACCTCAAGGGCGAAGAAAAGCTCACAAAAGAGCAGCGGAATGCTAAAGCTTTGGAAGCTGCAAAGCTCGTTCAGATCGAAGGCCTGATGGACAGAAAACCGGGCGAGATGAGCGGCGGCCAGCAGCAGAGAGTTGCAATAGCAAGAGCGCTCGTAAAGATGCCTAAAGTGCTTCTCATGGACGAGCCTTTGTCTAACCTTGATGCGAGACTCAGACTCCAGACGAGAGAAGAGATAAGACGCATCCAGAAAGCTACCGGAATCACCACCATTTTTGTTACGCACGATCAGGAAGAAGCGATGAGCATTTCCGACATGATCGTCGTAATGAAAGATGGTGTTTTCCAGCAGATGGATGCTCCGCAAAAAGTATACGACGATCCGGTTAACCTCTTTGTCGCAAAGTTCTTAGGAACACCTGCGATCAATGTTTTCGAGGCTGAGGTAAAGGATAAGAAACTTCACATCGGCGAAGACATGGTCATGGACAAGGTCAATGTAAAAGACGGTCCGGTATGGTGCGGCATAAGGCCTGAGGGATTTATCCTTGATGAGCAGGGCGCTCTGCACTGCAGCCTTACGGGCGTCGACGTAATGGGCCGCGATACAAGTATAGTTTCGACCAATCCCAAGATGACCGGTCTTAATATCCGTTCGATAATCAGCGCAGAGGATCTGAAGCTCACTTCGAAAGATTCCGTGCGCTTCAATATAAAGAGATCGAAAACGCTTTTGTTTGATAAGGAATCAGAGGCCAGGATCTACTATGACTAAGAGCGGAGTCAAAAGGGAAGGCATTATGGGCACGCTCTCGGGCTGGCTCTATCTTGCGCCTGCTCTTGCGTTCCTGATCTTCTTCATGGTCTATCCGCTTATTGACGTATTCATTTACTCATTCGAGGAAGGATACAACTCAGCTTCACAGACTTATTTCGGTATCGGCGGATATAACTATTCTTATGTCTTGAGAGATCCGTATTTTCTTCAGGCGGTAAAGAATACATTCATTCTCGTTATCTTTACCGTTCCTGTATCAACGATATTGTCACTCCTGATATCGCTCGCATTAAACTCGATCGAGAAGTTTAAAAAGCTGTTCCAGACTATCTATTTTCTGCCTTATGTAACCAACACTCTTGCGGTCGGTCTCGTGTTCATGATCCTGTTCCAGAAGACGCCTTACACTGACGGTCTTATTAATCTCCTGATCAAGGCTATGGGCATGTCCCCGGTTGATTTTATCGAGGGACCTTACTGGGCTAAGATGTTCGTTTTGTGCGTTTATGTCATCTGGATCGTAATGCCTTTTAAGATCCTTATCCTGACATCCGCGCTTGCTTCCGTTAACCCTGTTTACTACAAGGCTGCAAAGATAGACGGAGCTTCCAAGACACGCATTTTCTTTAAGATAACTCTGCCGATGATATCACCCATGATCTTCTATCTTGTTATCACAGGATTCATCGGTGCTTTCAAAGCTTACAGCGATGCTGTAGCGATCTTCGGTGTCGACCTTAATGCAGCAGGTATGAACACGATGGTAGGTTATGTTTACGACATGCTCTACTGTGACGGCGGCGGATATCCGTCTTATGCTTCTGCTGCAGCGATTATACTTTTCGCGATCGTTCTTACCATCACGGTGATAAATCTCATCGTGAGCAAAAAGACTGCTCCTAAAGGTTAAGGAAAGGAGGGAAGATCATGGCTAAGAGTCAGGACATCGTAAAGCTTGAAAGAACGGCTAAGACGAAGAATGCCGTATTCAAGACGCTCATGTATATCTTCCTTGCTTTCTGGGGACTGGTCGTACTGTTCCCGTTCTACTGGATGCTCTTATCTTCAATCAAGAGTTATGCAAGTTACATGGGCGAACGTCTGCCGAAGTTCTATGCATCCGACCCGACATTTGATAACTATATCAATGCTTTTACCCAGGTGCCTCTGGCGAAGTATTTCCTTAACACGCTGATCTTCACGGTGATCACGACGCTGCTAATGATGCTCGTCATTGTTTTCGCCGCATACGCATTTGCAAGACTCGACTTTAAGGGCAAGTCATTCCTGTTTGTAGGATTTCTGGCGCTCATGATGATACCTAATGAACTGGTCATCATAACGAACTTCGTAACGATCACGAACATGAATCTGCGTAACACTTTCTTGGGTCTGATACTGCCGTCGGTAACGTCGGTATTCTATATCTATCTGCTCAAGGAAAACTTCGAGCAGGTTCCTGATGAACTCTACTATGCTGCAAAGGTAGACGGCACGTCCGATTTGAAATATCTGTTCAAGGTCATGATCCCCATTTGCCGTCCGACTATTATCACGGTCATCATCCTCAAGGTCATCGAATGCTGGAATTCATATGTCTGGCCGAGACTCATCACCGATGATGCAAACTATTTCCTCGTGAGCAACGGTATTCAGGAGATCCGCGAAAACGGCTTCGGCAGAGACAACATTCCTGCCATGATGGCCGCCGTGGTTGCAGTATCCCTGCCTCTCATAATTCTCTTCCTCGTCTTCCGCAATAAGATCATGGAAGGAGTCTCAAGGGAGGGCACCAAGGGATGAAAAAGTTCGCAAGAATCGTGTCTGCTGTTTTGTCCTTTGCTTTGGTTCTTCCGATGCTCGCAGGCTGCCACGGCAAGAAGGGTACATCTGAATATGTGATGCCTGCAGGACTTGATCCGAATAAGACTTACGAGATAGTTTTCTGGGCCAAAAACGATACTAATATCACGCAGACAAAGATCTACAATCAGGCCATCGAAGACTTCGAAAAGTTATATCCCAACATAAAGGTCAACCTCAGACTTTATACGGATTACAACAAGATCTATAACGACGTCATCACCAACATTTCAACAGGTACGACGCCCAATGTCTGTATCACATATCCTGACCACATTGCAACTTACAAGACCGGCAATAATGTTGTCGTTCCTCTTGATACTCTTATTGACGATCCCAGTTACGGACTCGGCGGAAGTGAAGTTTTATTCGATTCACCGACAAGAGATGAAGTCATCCCGGAGTATCTGAATGAGTGTGTTTTGGATGACCATGTTTATGCTCTTCCTTACATGAGATCGACCGAAGCGTGTTATGTGAACAAGGACTATGTTGAAGCTTTAGGTTACGAGATACCTGAGACTCTTACGTGGGATTTTATCTGGGAATTATCCGAGAAGGCTCTTGCCAAAAATCCTGACGGAACTTACGTCGTAAACGGCAAGGACGTCATGATCCCTTGTATCTACAAATCGTCCGACAACATGCTCATCTCAATGCTCAAGCAGCAGGGTGCAGGTTACTCCGATAATGACGGCAATATCCTCATTTTCAACGACACTACAAAACAGGATCTCATGACGATTTCAGAGCACACGAAAACAGGTGCTTTCTCGACTTTCAAGATATCCGGTTATCCGGGAAATTTCTTCAATGCCGGAGAATGTATTTTCGCGATCGACTCAACAGCAGGCGCAACATGGATGGGCACCAATGCGCCTTTATCCGACATTCACGAGAACCAGATTGCACAGTTCACGACGGTAGTTAAGACCATCCCGCAGTTCGATCCCGATAACCCGTACATGATCTCGCAGGGACCTTCTATCTGTGTGTTCAACAAGCCTGACAGCGGTGAAGTATTGGCTTCCTGGCTCTTTGCTCAGTACATGCTTACCAATGAGGTCCAGATTGCATATTCATCTACCGAAGGTTATGTTCCGGTAACTTCAAAAGCAAGAAATTCAGCCGAGTATCAGGAATATCTTTCGCGCTCCGGAGAAGATAATAATCTCTATTATTCGGTCAAGATCGACGCGGCTAAACTGCTGATCGAAAACACATCGAATACATTCGTCACACCTGTGTTCAACGGCTCGACGTCTCTGCGTAATGCGGCAGGCCAGCTTATCGAGAATACGGCCAAATCTACAAGACGCGGACAGACTATAGATGATGCATATTTTGAAAGCCTTTACGACGATACCAAGGCTTTGTACAGGCTCGACCAGTTAGGCTCGGCTGATCTGAATTCCAAAGCGGACCTGGGTCCGATGCCTGCAGGCTCAATAATCCTGCTGAGCACTCTGGGCATTGCCTGGGTTGTAATAGTTGCATATTTTATCGTTCAGTTTGCCAAAAAGAAAAGGGCAGTCTGACACACCCTCTTTTACCTGATATTTAATATAATTTGCTCGTGGGCACAAAGGTGTGTCCTCTAATAAGATCTGCTCTTTTCAGATCCTCTTGTTCTCGGGTGGACAAAAGGAATCACATGATGAGAGCTGCTTTTCAAAAGGAGAAAAGTTATGAAGAGAACAGCAAAGATCGTTGTTTCCGTAATCCTCATGGCAGCTATGGCTGTCAGTGCTTTCGGATGCAAGAAGACAGAAGAAAACGGCAACACTCCCGACACAAAGAAGGGTGAGGGTGTTATGACCTATGCAGAGTACAGCGCTGCAGCACTTGATTCTGAAGTTACAATCGAGACTTACATTCAGGCTAAGCAGGGCTGGTGGGAGAATGACGGCGTAGGCGTTGCTACATTCTACACACAGGATGCAGACGGAGCTTACTTCCTCTACAATATGCCTTGCACATCTGATGAGTATGACAAGCTCTCTGTCGGAACAAAGATCAAGGTTACAGGCTTCAAGTCTGAGTGGTCCGGCGAAGTTGAGATCATCGACGCTACATTCGTTATCGAAGACGGCAACTATGTTGCAGCTCCTCTTGATGTTACAGACAAGCTCGCTTCTGATGATCTTATCAACTATCAGAACATGTTTGTTTCTTTCAAGGGCATGACAGTTGAGGCTATGGATGATACAGGCGCAGCTTTCTTCTACAGCTGGGACAATTCCGGCAGCCAGGGTGATGACCTTTACTTCAAGGTTTCTTCAAACGGCCAGACATACACATTTACAGTTGAGTCTTACCTCACAGGTTCTGACACAGCAGTATACAAGGCTGTAGAGGGTCTTTCCGTTGGCGATACAGTTGATATGGAAGGTTTCCTTTACTGGTATGAGGGTGTTAATCCCCACATTACAAACGTTACTGTTAAGTAATAAATGCTGAAAAATCGGGACAAAATACTTTGTAAATCGAATTGTTGTTTTTGCATATTTTCGCCCAAAGTTTGCCGTAAAGATAAGGACAATTTGACATACTTGGAATTTGCGAAAAACTAATATAATTCAGATAAGGGAACTTGAAATAGGAACCCCGAGCATTTAATTAGCGATTTAAATGTTTTTTGTTTCTCATAGGCGCGACTTCCACCAGGGAGCCGCGTTTGCATTTAAGGATTATTTCCGGAATATCCACTTTTATTTTGTAATAATCTTTTTCTGTGGTAAAAGAAGCATAGAACAACTACTGACTGAATAGGTTTGTCTTAAGGAGGAGTGTTATATGCCACCCGGAGGAAGAATGGGCGGCCCGATGGGCGGGCAGTTCCTGACTGAAGAAGAAAAGAAGAATCAGCCTAAAGTCACGCCTGAACTCTTAAAGCGTGTTTTCTCATATCTTAAGCCGTATACAAAGCAGCTGATCCTTGTTTTGCTGTGCATAATCGTATCGTCTTTCTTCTCACTCTTGCCTTCTATCATCACGGGTAAGATCCTCGATGACGGACTTCTAAAACAGGATTTCAAAGCACTCGTTTATTACATCGTTTTATCGCTTGCCGTAACACTTGCAGCAAGCCTTATCGGTGTCGCCGAAAACTACATTAATACCTGGATCGCGCAGCACATTACATTCGATATGCGCAATCAGATGTACCGGCATCTGCAGAAGATGTCGCAGAGATTCTTCACGACGAATAACCAGGGTGATATCATCACCAGAATGACGAGCGACATCGACGGCGTTAAGACCGTCGTCACCAATACTTTCAGCAGCATTCTTTCCAATTCCATAACGCTGATAATCGCCATGATCGCCATGTTCCAGAAGAACTGGATCCTCGCTCTCGTGGGCATCATCATCGTGCCGATCTTCACTCTGCCGACAAGAAAAGCAGGCAAGAAAAGATGGACTCTTACCAACGAATCACAGCAGGTAAATGACGAGGTAAACGGCATCTTAAATGAGACTTTGTCAGTCAGCGGACAGCTCCTCGTAAAGCTTTTCGGAAAAGAAAAATATGAGTACGAAAGATACGAGAAAGCCAACCGCAAGATGATCGGCCTGAACATAAAAGAGAGCATGGCAGGACGCTGGTTCAGAGTGGTCCTCACGACCTTCACGAGCATCGGTCCTATGCTTCTTTATCTTGCCGGCGGCATCCTTATGATGAAGTATAATTCCGACCTCACGATCGGTGATATCACGGTGCTCGTCGCCTTGCTTGGAAGGATGTACATGCCGGTCAACAGCCTTCTTAACATCCAGGTCGAATGGATACGTTCAATGGCTCTTTTCAAGCGTATCTTTGATTACTTCGATATCCCTGTCGAGATCGAAAACGCACCTGATGCATTAACGCCTGACAAGGTCACGGGAGATGTTGTTTTCGAGCATGTCGAATTCTCATATGAGGAGTCGAAAAAGATATTAAAGGACATCAGTTTTACTTTGAATGCGGGTAAGAGCATCGCGATCGTCGGTCCTTCGGGTTCGGGCAAGAGTACCATCGTAAACCTCATTCCGAGACTCTACGATGTTGATTCCGGCAGCGTTACTTTTGACGGAATCGATG
Organism: uncultured Saccharofermentans sp.; assembly: GCA_905234715.1. GTDB lineage: Bacteria > Bacillota > Clostridia > Saccharofermentanales > Saccharofermentanaceae > Saccharofermentans. Next base: position 7,237 of record CAJOJI010000047.1, on the reverse strand, counting down.
TCAGAAAACTCGACCTCAGGTTCTTAAGAGACCAGGTCGGCGTTGTCTCCCAGGAGACATATCTTTTCAACGGAACTATCAGGGATAACCTCCTTTATGCCAAGCCTGATGCTACAGAGGAAGCCATGGTCGAAGCACTGAAGAAAGCCAACATCTGGGACTTTGTTGAGAAGCAGGAAAAGGGCATCGATACCGAAGTCGGCAACAGGGGATTAAAGCTTTCAGGCGGCGAGAAACAGCGCATCTCGATCGCGAGGATCATCCTGAAAGACCCTACGATATTCATTTTCGACGAGGCGACATCAGCTCTTGATTCCATCTCCGAGAAGAAGATCCAGGATGCGATCGATCCTATCATCAAGAGCAAGACGAGCATCCTCATCGCACACCGCCTGTCGACGATCCTTGCCGCAGACGAGATCCTCGTCGTAAAGGACGGCATGATCGCAGAGCGCGGTTCGCATAAGGAACTTCTGGGTAAGGAAGGCGTCTACAGAGAACTCTACGAGACACAGTTCTCAAAGGCTCTCATCGAAGACGACGGCGTGTCCGAACTCGAGCAGTATATCTGGGGCACCCAGCCGGCCGACGAGCCGATGGATGAATAACCCTTCTGTTTCAGTGGGTAATTAATAAAAATGTACTAACGGAATCGGCTCTATGCCTTCCGATTCGTACATTCGACGAGGGCGCGCCTTTTCTAAAATTTTCTTGAAATATAGTATAATATCGTCTTGGTTAATCCAGGAGGATAGATTGAAATGACAAAACCATTTTCAGCTACAGCTGAGCAGGTAGCAAAGGAAATAGACACAGACCTGGTGAAAGGTCTGACAACTAACGAGGCATCTTTAAGATATGCCAAGAACGGTCCCAACTCTTTAGGTGAAGAGAAGAAGGTACCTCTCTGGAAGAGATTCCTTCAGCAGTTTGCAGATGCGATGGTAATCATCCTTATCGCGGCAGCTGCACTTTCCGGATACATGGCATTCAAGAGCGGCGGCGGAATCGAGGACTGGATCGACGTATTCGTCATCCTTGCGATCGTAATCCTTAATGCCGTACTCGGCGTTTACCAGGAAGGCAAGGCAGACCAGGCTCTGGCAGCTCTCAAGAAGATGAGCTCACCTCAGACAAAGGTTATCCGTGACGGTAAGCTTGTCATGGTCGATTCCGAGAATGTCGTTGTAGGTGACGTTATCTCGATCGACGCAGGCGACAGCATCTCAGCAGACATGAGACTTATCGAGTCCAGCTCACTTAAGGCAGAGGAAGCATCTCTCACAGGTGAGTCCGTCGCAGTCGAAAAGGACGCTACTGCAGTTCTTCCCGAAGACTGTGCATTGGGTGACAGAAAGAACATGCTCTACATGGGTACAGCTGTCACATACGGCCGTGCAAAGGGTGTCGTAGTAGCTACGGCAAGAGATACTGAGCTCGGTAAGATCGCAACAAAACTCACCAACATCGAAGACGAGGAAACACCTCTGCAGGTCAGCCTCAACAAGCTCGGCAAGATCCTTGCTGTCGTATGCATCGTTGTGTGCATCATCGTTTTGCTCGTAGATATCTTCGTTCAGAAGCAGCCTTGGGAAGACGCACTTATGACGGCAGTCTCACTTGCAGTCGCAGCAATTCCTGAAGGTCTTGCAGCAGTCGTTACGATCGTTCTTTCGATCGGTATGACAAAGATGGCAGAGAGCAACGCCATCGTAAAGAGACTTCTCGCTGTAGAGACATTGGGCTGCGTAGACGTTATCTGCTCCGATAAGACAGGTACACTCACACAGAACCAGATGACAGTTAAGGTCATCTACGACGGCCAGAAGAAGTACAACGTCGAAGGCGGCGGATATGCACCCGAGGGCAACATTGTTGACGAAGGCAATAAGCCCGTTAAGATCGAAGGAGTTCTCAAGAGACTCATCCTTTCATCAGTTCTCTGCAACGACGCTGAGATCGTAAAGCAGGGCGACAGCGATTATTCCTGCATCGGCGACCCTACTGAAGGTTCACTTACAACTCTCGGTATGAAGGCTAAGATGCTCCGCCGTGAAACAATGGTCGCATATCCCAGAGAGACAGAGCTTCCTTTTGACTCTGACCGTAAGATGATGACAACATTCCACTCCGGAATCGAAGACGGCAAGTGGATCAGCTTCACAAAGGGTGCTCCCGACATCGTTATCTCACGCTGCACATCGATCCTTACACCCAACGGTGTTGAGAAGATGTCAGATGAGAAGCGCGCTGAGATCCGTGAGATCAACCACAATTACGCTATCCAGGCTATCCGTGTTCTCGCTTTCGCTACAAAGGAGCACGGTGACGGTTCCAAGGCAACATTTGCCGATGAAGAGAACATGACCTTCCTGGGTCTCATCGGTATGATCGACCCTGCACGTAAGGAAGCTAAGGACGCTATTGCTGTATGTAAGGAAGCAGGCATCCGTGCCGTAATGATCACAGGTGACTTCAAAGATTCCGCAGTTGCAATCGCAGATAATCTCGAGATGCGTGACGAGAAGCACATGGGCGCTTATTCCGGCGAGGAGCTTGATAAGCTCTCAGACGAGGAACTCCTTGAGGTAGTTGAGAAGACAAGCGTTTATGCGCGTGTATCCCCTGAGCATAAGGTAAGGATCGTAAATGCACTCAAGAAGAATGAGCATATTGCTTCAATGACAGGTGACGGCGTTAACGACGCCATGGCTCTTAAGACAGCCGACATCGGCGTCGCAATGGGCATCACCGGTACAGACGTATCCAAGAACTCTGCTGACATGATCCTCATGGACGACAACTTCGCTACGATCGTAAAGGCAGTAGAGCAGGGCAGAACGATCTATTCAAACATCAGAAAGTTCGTAGGATTCCTTCTCTCATGCAATGTGGGCGAGATCCTCGTAATCTTCCTGCTCTCACTCGTTCCTAAGTCACTGGTTCCCGGCATTGCTGCTCCTTTGACGGCAATCCAGCTCCTCTGGCTCAATCTCATCACCGACTCGTTCCCGGCTCTTGCGCTCGGACGCGAAAAGGGTGAGCCCGGCATTATGAAGATTCCCCCGAGATCAAAGAACGAGCCTATCATCAACAAGAGCATGCTCGGCCATATCGCTCTGCAGTCGGTCGGACTTTTCGTATCCGTCGCAGCAGCTTTCATAATCGCTCTCATGAGCATGAACAACGGCAGCACATTCTTCTATTCAGGTGTGCTCGCAGACGCTGCGGCAAAGGGCGTTCATCCCATCGACATCGCTCGTACGGTCGCATTCGCAACATTGATCTGCGCTGAGCTCTTCAGAGCATTTGCCGCAAGATCAGAGAGGATCTCAGTCTTCAAGCTCGGCATCTTCTCCAACAAGATGATGAACATCGCCGTAGCGCTCTCGCTTGTAATGCTCGTAGCAGTTATCTACATCCCGGGCATCAACGGCATCTTCAACAACGTTGCGATCAACCCTCTGGCTTGGCTCGTTATCCTGCCTCTGGCTATCCTGCCGTTTGCAGTCAGCGAGATCAGCAAGCTTATAAAAGGCGGTTGCAATAAGTAATAGCCATGTGTTATTATTCATAGGCTAATCAGTAAAGGGAGGCACAGAACAGATGACAGCACTGAATATCGTTCTTAGTGTTATTATGATTATCTTGGCTATTGCCATCATCATTCTCTTCCTCGTTCAGGAAGGTAATGACAGAGGTATCGGCGTAGTTGCAGGCGGTTCTTCCGACTCATACTACAACAAGGCAAAGGGCAGAACATTGGAAGAGCAGCTCAAGACTTGGACAGTTATCTGCTGCGTTGCTTTCTGCGTCGTTGCTGTTGTTCTCTACCTCTCCATCGCAAAAGCTTGGTAATAGATAAGCGTTAAGTTAACTTCAAAGGACCGCTCGATTGGGCGGTCCTTTTTTTGTCTTTGTAGTAAGATATAGAAAAATGAATAGAGGGATCGGATATGGAAGAACGCAAAAGAAGAGCGGGGTTCGCCGAAAACATGAGTGCGGCCCAGAAAAGAAGAAACCGGATAATCAAGGCAAAGGAAGAGGTGGCATCGCTTCCTCAGACATTGGCTGACCAGGCGCCGAGAGGACCTTTGCAGGTTAAAAACCAGGTAATAGGTATCTTGAGACAGAGCCCCACGGGCGGTGTTGTCATTCCCGATCCTTCCTTCAGGAGCACTGACTACGGTGCTATCGAGATCGACAAGAATCACCTTAACGGCGCGCCTTTCAATATGGTCGTTGTTTGCGAAGTCCTTAACCCCAACTGTGAGAGGGGCGACTGCAGGGGAACGATCACCGAAGTTCTGGGTGACTACGGCAACAACGATGTCAGGATGCTGACGGTCTTAAGACAGTACGGCCTGTCACAGACATTCCCGGAGAAAGTGCTTGAAGAAGTTGAGCCGCTGCCGGTCAATCCCGATCCCGAACTCATCGAAAAAGAGATTGCAGGAGGCAGGCGTGACAAGCGCGATATCCTGACGATAACTATAGACGGCGAAGATGCAAAGGACTTGGATGACGCCATCTCGATCGAGAAGCTCAGAAACGGCAATTTCAAGCTTTATGTCCATATCGCCGACGTATCGAATTATGTAAGGGAAGGCACGGCTCTTGATGCCGAAGCTTTCTCGAGAGGAACATCGGTCTACCTTGTTGACCGTGTTATCCCTATGCTTCCGCCGAAGCTCTCAAACGGCCTTTGCAGCCTTAATCCCAATGTCGACAGGCTTGCCATGACGGCGGAGATGCTCGTTGACCGCGAAGGCAGCATTTACGGCGGAGATCTTTATGAGAGCGTCATAAGATCCGACAGGAGAATGAGCTATAAGGAGTGCTTCAGGATCCTTACCGATCCCAAGCCTGAAGACGATGAAGAGTACGGCGAGATCATCCCGATGCTAATCAGGATGAAGGAGCTTGCCGAGATCTTAAAATCCATGAGAGACAGGCGCGGCGCGATCAATTTCGAGATGCCCGAGACTAAGGTCATCTTAAATGACGACGGCACGGTCAATGACATCATGGCTTATCCGATCAACTTCACGAACGGCATAATCGAGTCGTTCATGATCTGCGCAAACGAGTTTGTCGCAAAGAAGTTCTTTGACCTTAAATACCCGTTTGTTTACCGTGTTCACGAGGATCCCGATCCGATCAAGATCGCGAGATTCTCAAACATCGCAAGATATTTTGGCGCGTCAGGAAGACTTTTCGGAAGGATCAAGCCTTTGGATGTCCAGCGATTTATGGGCACGATAGGCGACAAGACAGCGCTTCCTGCACTGGACGAGCTGCTCTTAAGGTCGATGGCTAAGGCGAGATACTGCTCCGACTGTTTAGGCCACTTTGGTCTTGCGTCGAAGTTCTATTGTCATTTCACATCGCCCATCAGGCGTTATCCCGACCTTTATATCCACAGGATAATCAAGAGTTATCTTCACGGCGAGAACTCCAGGAGCCACTTTGCAGGTCTTGTTGATAACGCGGCCGAGCATTCATCTGACATGGAGCGTAATGCAGTCGATGCAGAGCGTGCATCCGACGATATCAAGATCTGCGAATACATGGCAGGAAAGATCGGCGAGCACTACGACGGTGTCATCTCATCCATTATCGACGCCGGATGCTTTGTAAGGCTCGAAAACACGGTCGAGGGATTCGTTCCTTTCAGATCTTTAAAAGACCATTACTTCTTCGATGAGAGAACTTACAGGGCTATCGGCGCGCACGGCGGAAAGATCCTTTCGATCGGCATGCACGTGACCATCGTTGTCGAAAAGGTTGATACCGAAGAAAATAAGATCGACTTCTCGTTTGAATACGGCTTCGAAGAAGAGCGCGATCCCATGGAGAAGCGCATGAGCAAAGGCCCCAGAAAAGAACCTCATAAGGTCAAGAAGGGCGGAAGAGGCGGACGTTCAGGCGCTTCAAGAGGCAGTGCTTTAAGAAGCGGATCAGGAAGATCGGGAGCTTCGGGAAGCAGTGAATCCGGAAGATTTTCGGGAGGCTTTGCAGGAAAGCCGAAGAAGGGAAGATCAGGCCGCGGAGGCGGAAGAGGCAGAAGATGAAAAGCTTATTGATAAAAGACACGACAAGGGAAGAACGCGAGCAGATCGTTAAGGATTCGATAGGATATATCGACGGCAGCTGTGACGGCTGCAGTGCAGGTCTTGCAGACATGTATCAGGACTATATCGACGGCAAGCGCGAGATAAAAGACATCAACATGGAGTTCCGTGCTCACTATGAGTCCGGAGATGACGGTCCGACTAAAAGTTCGTGCGGACATGAGAAATAAGACGTATATTTGCCCGGAAGTCTTGTGATTCCTGATATTTTCGGTTGACAACGGGCTTTTAAATGATGTAGTATTACGCATTATGCGATGACGGAGACCCCAGTAGTCGTGGTATGTCGCCTTCAGAGAGCTTTGCCCCCGGGCTGAAAGGCAGAGCGGAAAGAGGCCACTGACGAATAACAACTCTAACAGCAATCCGGTATAAAGAGATTCCGCTATTTGCGGAGTAAATCAGGTGGCACCGCGGACATGTTTTGTTCGTCCTGAACTTAAAGGAATTTAAGTTCGGGGCGTTTTTTTGTTTCCCCGAAAGAAAGGATTGGAATATGGCAAACCAGTACAGAGACAGGATCATCAGCTCCCTGTCAGAGAAGGACGTAGGAACCGAACTCCGTGTATGCGGATGGATCGAAAACATCAGAGACCACGGCGGCGTATCTTTCATTGACTTGAGAGACATGTACGGCACACTTCAGGTCGTTATGCGTGACACATCACTTCTTGACGGACTCGTTAAGGAAGAGTGCATTTCGATCGAAGGTAAGATCGAGCACAGAGATGAGGAGACATACAACCCCAAGATCGCTACAGGTACGATCGAGCTTGAGGCACACTCCGTTGACGTACTCGGTAAGGTTTACAGCCAGCTTCCTTTCGAGATCATGACATCAAAAGAGATCAGAGAGGATGTCAGACTTAAGTACAGATATCTCGACCTCAGAAACCAGAAGGTTAAGGACAACATCATCTTCAGATCAAACGTTATCGCATTCCTGAGACAGAAGATGACAGAGATGGGATTTCTGGAGATCCAGACTCCTATCCTTACATCATCCTCACCTGAGGGCGCAAGAGACTATATCGTTCCTTCCAGAAAGTGGAAGGGCAAGTTCTATGCGCTTCCGCAGGCACCACAGCAGTTTAAGCAGCTCC
>CAJOJI010000046.1 GCA_905234715.1 uncultured Saccharofermentans sp. | reverse complement strand
GTTTGATCCCCTGTCTTATCATTGCTGCCAAACAGGATACTGAAGTCGGATATAAAGATCAGTTCGATCTCATGGAAAAATACATCAATTCAACCTACTTTGCCGTAGAAAGAGCCGGCCATAATCTTCAGATAGAGCAGCCTGAGTTTTTTGTAAACCTGGTCAAGAATTGGTTGTTAACACATTAAATAAACAGGATTAAACGATCTAAGACCCTTGAGAAATCAGGGTCCTATAGGAGAACTGAAGATCACGAACTTAATAAGCTGGAAGGAGTTGCCTTGTTGGTCTATAAGTGTGCAGACATAAGTGATGCAGTTGTAATTGACAATGCGTATGTAATGTTTTACTATCACTGACAAAAGGAGGCTGTATTCATGCGAACAAATATGATGCCCATGATGTATATGTACACCATTATGTATGATCGAACATCATATGGCATTGATAGCGCGCAAGAATAACAGTCACTAATCAATAAGATAGTAATATAGTATCAAGGCCATTTATCAGATGATAAGTGGCCTTTTATTTTCGAGGAGGAGATAATGAACATCAGAAGATTTGAAGAACAAGATGCAAAGGCAGTATCAGAGCTTATCCGTAAGACCATACGGATATCGAATACCAAGGACTATCCTGTTGACCTTATGGAACAGCTTATCGAAGCTGAGTCGCCGGAGCATGTTCTCGAGAGAGCCTCGTGGACGCATTTTTATGTCGCGGAGGAGCAGGATAACATCATTGGCTGCGGTGCCATCGGACCATATTGGGGCAAGGAAGATGAGAGTAGCCTGTTTACCATTTTCGTTTTGCCGGAGTATCAAGGGAAGGGCATAGGCAGAGCCATTATCGACACGCTCGAAAAGGACGAATTCTTCCTAAGGGCGAAGCGCATTGAGATCCCCGCGTCGATAACAGGTGTCCCTTTCTATCTTAAGATGGGATATAACTATAAAAACGGAATCACTGAGCCTGATGAAGAACACCTGATCAGGTTGGAAAAGTGGAGGGATGTAAGATGAGTATACGACAAATTGGGGAACAGGATATAGCGGATTGTGTTGAAGTTATCAGAGTAAGCTTCATGACGATTGCTAAGCAGTTTAATATCACTCCTGAAAATGCAACGGCATTTACTGCATTCGCAACTGATGAGAAGAAGATTCTTCATTGGATGAATGAACAGCATCGCCCGATGTATGGATAATGTGATCATCAAAGGAAAATACCATACATTTCATCCGTTATCTGTTGTTTAATCGACAAACCCGATCAGAATTAATGATTGTATATACTTATTTTCCTTGCAAAAATGAAGACATCTAAAACAAATTCAATAAAATAGCGGAGGAAATAACATGGAAAACAAAGAAAAAGAAACGAAGATACTGAACAACAATGAGATGGAGCAGGTAGCCGGCGGCTTTGTATACGATGGTGTTTTTGAATGGCTCAAGGGATTCAACATTACATGCCCGAATTGCGCAAACGAGGAGGAGGCTTCGTTGAGGAAAAGATATGCAACCGGTATTCATGTTTATTACACATGTGAGAAATGCGGTCAGAAGTTTTACTGTGTTTTGGGGGAGAGTAATAGAGTCAAGTTGTACAAGGAAAAATAATTAAATCGACAAAGGATAAGATGTGCTAATAAAATGGTTTATAGTGGAACAGGGATAAAAGTGTCAGTGTTACTTTCTGAATCCTTTTACCGTACTAACTATTCCGACAACAACGAGAATGCCTGTACCTATAAGACCTGCCATAGCAGTTCCGTTCACAATGAAATGATCAGGTCTTCCGTACAGACTCGCCATATAGTCATAAAGAAAAATCATAATAACAACAAAGACAGGAACTAAAACTAAACAACTGATGCCAATAATTCTTTGTGCCTTTTTCATAAACCAATACGCACGTAAACTCATTGTCTTTACACGCGGAGGAAGTGCGTCTCCTTTCTGCTGATCATTATACAAACTTCCACGGATTACCGTTCTCATCAACATATTTATATTTGGAGAACGTATCGCAGCGGTAGATTGCAACGGTCATTTTACCGTCGAATGCCGGATCGTACTCATATTCAGCCAAAGACGGGAGTAACCTCAATATTTTGTTATCTTTTTTTAGTATGCCATCCACTCTTCGATTGTCTTCGAAAACCTGGAGAATCATGTAAGAGGCATCTTTCCAACCGTTCCTGATCTCGTCTGTCAGGTAATCTTCGACGTCAATGCCGTTGTCTTTACAAAAGGCGATCATACTGTCATAGCTGTCAAACACCAGATGTTCTCCAATCAGTTCAGGCTTGTCGCAAGGCACGTTGATCACTGGTGCAGACAATGAAAGATACAAGCCCGAAGACGAAATCTTGTTGATCACTTTTGATGCCAGCTCCTGAGCCTCCTTAAGAGTCGGGTCATCAGTACTCATGGTCCAATCGCCCGTCTTGATAATGGTCTTCTCTTCATACGTTTCGGGATTTCTGTATATTAATATGTACTGTCCCATATCATTTGCAGTATTCTTTTCCGTGATCTTAACATCAGGATCGATCTTCATGCAAATCTCCGCAAGTTGTTGAACGTCGGACTCTTTGACATATCCCGTGGGCTCCGCATATTCTTCGAGATACGACAGTGCGATTTGATCGGAATTTGCGTCATATGCCGTGCCGATCTCGTTCTTAAATGAATAAACGTCGCCGTTTGCCAAGATATATGTGACGGAAGACTGATAGCCCCATGCCATATTGCCGTATGTGTATTTGAATATAATCTCGTTAGAGTGTGCATTCAGTGCTGTATCGCTGTTTACGGTCGCATCACTATTCTTTTCATCATTAGATGCTATGGTATCCTTTGTGTCAGTGCCATCTTCCGCTTTATCTGTCGTCAAAACGACCGTCATGCCTGCGGTTTCGATGTCTCTGTCCCTCACGGATGTTTCTTCACCTTTGTTACAGGCGGTCGCACCGATGCAGATTGATGCTGCAAGCAGTAATGAGACTGTCTTTTTTGCGGTCATGGTATTATCCCCTTTTCGAAAAGATTCTATATAATGAATACAGATTAAGAGGACAAAATGTTGCATTTCCTGATGATTGCTACTAATATTTTTCATTATAATCCAATTAGTTCAATTCGGTGAAAACCGAGTTGAATCGATTAATGTTCGCTTTCTTTAGTATTGTTAATCAGCAGCATTATGATCTAATATCCCGTTAACAAAACGAAACAATCTGTTATGAATCTGTGAAATCCACCCTTTCCGCTTTTCGCTGTGATAATATCCACTTATAAGATGCAGAGTAGGAGGATAAGACTATGTCAGAAGATAAAAGAGATATCAATCTTGATGAGTTAGAAAATGTAAACGGAGGTTATGTTGTTGATGGTTTTTTACGTCCTGACGGAACGATAGAAAAAGTTACTACTCATACTTGTCCAGATTGTGGTGCAATATTCTATTCAGAAGGAGCACTTGTTTGGCACGAGCAAACAGCACATGGGAATAATGTCGTGTGATTAATTAATCATGCTATAAAGATTTTATCCAAGGTAAGTCCTTGGAGCGGAAAATCCTGAATAAAATAGACTAAAGCTCGGAGTAAAAATCCGGGCTTTATCTTTGCAAACTGTTTATAAATCGTTCACCCCGTCACGCTGATAATGGACATCTTATTAAAGTAAGATTAAGTCATAAGATTCTGACAAGGGGGTCTGTTTATGAGCATAGAAGTAATCAAGTGTCCTGCCTGTGCGGCAATGCTCGACTGCGACGGCAAGTCAGAGTTCATTAAATGCGGACATTGCGGAAACACACTGAGACTGAAGATCACGGCAAAACCCTCAGAGCCTCAGGCTATGAAGTTCGTTGATAAAAATCTGAACATACCTCTGGCTTCATGTGAGCTTCCGGCCGACAAGTATACTCCCAGCGGTTCTGTTATGCCCAATGCTGCGTGCAATACTTATCCCATGCCGATAAGATGCGCTGTCGCAAACAAGAACGGAACGGCGTTTTCTTTCTTCTCCGGTGAAGGTTATACGGATGATACTAAGTGCCCGCTGCTTTCGAGCAATTATGCAACGGTCGTAAACCAGATCAGCAAGATCCATTTCAAGCCGTTCATGGATGCGGAGCGTTATGCCAACTATCACATAAACGAGATCATAAGAACGGGCAACATGACCAACGCATGGTTTATTGAGAACAGACCGTTCCCCTCTGAAGGATTTAACAGAAAAGAAGCACTCGACGGTTTCATAAAATACCAGCAGTATCTGTCACAGATATCAGGAGATCCGCAGGTCAGCAGGATGTACTATCTTGAAGAGTCCTGCAAAGTATATGAAGTTGATGTCGGACAGATCAAGTTAAGGATCGTGGTCGCATTTATACTGAATGCCGTCAGATATCAGCTCCCTAACATGTTTGCGATGGGCGGTTTTATGGGCGGAATGTTTGGTCAGAGAAGACAGCAGGTGTCCAACGGCGCTGCGCCCGGAACATTCGGTGACCTGCCGAACAATGCGGCTATCGACTGGTCAAGCAACGGCGTATTTACCATGATCTGCCCTAAGGAAAGATTCGACCAGGACTACGATGATTTCAAAAAGTTCGTAAGTTCATTCAGAGTCGATCAGTACATCACACGCGAATCGCTTAACATCCAGAATCAGATGAGACGTGATGTCGCAAATTACACCCAGCAGAACATCGCACAGCAGAATGCAAACTTCCAGGCAATGCAGCAGGCAAACAGATCTTTGCAGGAAGCATACGATTCTGCAAACCAGGCATGGTGGGCCAGGAGCAATGCTCATCACGCACAGGTCATGGCATCTTCAAGATCAACATTCGGCGAGTCCAGTTCCGACAGGATTTCCAGACTTCAGTCGGAAGCTATCAGAGGTGTTAACACATATATGAGAGAGGACGGTTCAACCGTAGAAGTATCCGTCGATTACGATCACGTATACTCCAACAAGTTAGGCGACACTCTCGCAACCAATAGTTCGTTTGAACCAGGCGGAAACTGGGAAGCGACAACGCGCATCTGAAAAAGCATTAGAGTTTGATTCAGCTGATTGTTCGGATGGAGGAAAGATTATGAATAGAAGATTTATCGCGGCAGTGTTGTCTGCATCAATGGTATTTTCGATTACGGCATGCAATAAGGTAAATGAACCTACAGAGCCTTCGGTTGATGAAACAACTGTTTCAGAATCTTCATCTGAGCCTGACGTTAAAGGCAATGGTGCGAGGATAGCTGTTTTCGAGACGAGTGATATTCACGGATATATTGCTGATATCAGTACGTTTGACGAATCGACATTTGAGTACCGTTTAGCTTATATCGCTCAGATCGTAAATAATGCGAGAGCCAGCTCCGATTACGATGATGTCCTGTTGCTAGACGGCGGCGATATTTACCAGGGTTCTCCGATCTCAAACCTTACTGACGGAGCGGTCATGCGCGCTGCACTGGACGTCATGGGTTACGATGCAGTTGCTTTGGGCAACCATGAGTTTGACTGGGGTGTGGATAAATATGCAACGGAAGCGGACGCAACACTCCCTGCATACAAGGTTGGTTCATTTGAGAACAACCCTGACATACCGGTAATCTGTTCTGATCTTTACTATGCTGATTCCGGTGAGCGCACAGCCTTCACTCAGGATTATGTTGTTCTGGAAAAAGCAGGATACAGCATCTGTCTGATCGGATATATTCCCGATTACTCGAATGAGATCATGACATCCAAGGTATCATCTTATGTCATCAATTCCGATCTTGATGCTTTTGTTGAGAGAGTCAGGGAGATCAATGAAATCGAGCAGCCCGACGTTACCATTGTAATGGCACATGAAACGCCTGAATATATCGCGGATGCTTTTACTACTGATGAAGTTCAGCTTGTAACCGGAGGACATGTGCATGCAGGAATCTACGGCGTGGCTTCTAGCGGTGTTACTTATATTCAGGGCGACACACAGGCAAAGGGTTATGCCAGTGCCGTAATCGTTATCGATGAAGCAGGCAATGTAAGCGTTGAGGATCCGAACTACACATGCATAACTGAAAACCCCGAACTTCTCTACGACACGCCCGAAAATGCGGATCTTTTGGATGACGATGTTCTTGCTGTTACCAAGGCCGGATGGGATGAGATAAGCGACGGCCTTAATGAAGTTTTAGGATACATTGATACATCCGTTGAGAAGAAAGGTTACATTGATGGTGTCTCCACGACAGGCGGCAATTTTGTTACCGCTCTGATGGTAAAAGCTATGGAAGAAGACGGCGTTATCATTGCCTTCTACAACAGAGGCGGATACAGGTGCGACATGATAGTCCCTGATGGCGAGACCCGCGACGTTACCGTCGGAGACATTTATGCGCTGAATCCTTTCAACAATTATTGGCTTGTTTATGACCTGACAGGTGCCGAACTTAAGCAGCAGATCGAAAATGCTCTCTATTCGAGCAATTACGGTGACCAGGTGACAGGTCTTACATATGAATACAACAAATACGGCACTGAAGAAGAACCTGTGTACGAGGTGGTCAGCATTACACTTGATGATGGTACTCCGGTCGACATCGAAGGCACAGAGCCTGTTTACCGTGTTGTTACATCGAACTATAGTGCGACACTTGAAGGCAGTGTTTTCGAAGGTAAGACACCTGTGTTCCCTGAAGTGAATGCACCGATCGACAATCAGGCTCTCATTGAGGTTCTCCGCGAAATGCGCGATACCGAAGGCAGTGACGGTTATATCCCTGTTGATACAAGTCCGAATGGTATATGTCTTAATGCTTCAGAGGAGGAAGCAGCATAAGCCGGATCAGGGAATTACAGACCACCGGATATTTATTTTGTTATAGAATAGATACAGTCTGCCAATACCAGATTTATTAATGTTTCAGGAGCGCCGGAATGTATCTTTATCATTTCTATGATGCCAGGACAGGCCCGTTTAGAAGTCTGACCTCTATATCTCAGGATGAAGCCAGAGAAGTTATTGAGAGGATAAAGATAGAACGTCCTAATTCCCAATGCGCATCAAGACATGATAAATACGTTCAATACCGGCATAATTGCGAGCGGATACTCCGGGAAGAATTTGCAAAAAAGGGCGGAATCATGGAGATAGATTCGCCTCACTATATGGTCGTTGAATTCAGTCCCTGGCTTTCAACATGGTATGAGCAGTGTGAATACATAAAGATACCGATCGAAGAGTTCGATCTTAAGACCGTTTCTTTCACCTATGGTGATTCAATGCCGACGTTCAGCGATAAGGTTAATGACGGCAAGGAATACCGTAAGAAGCTCTATACATACGATGAGATACTGAAGGTCATCGAAAAGTACGGCCTTCCCCAGGACTGGAATGACGACGGCAAATATGGTCCCGAGCGATACATCGAGGCACATGTATGGAGCGACAGGACGATAAACAGATACCTGCCTAAAGAATGATATTCGAAAGATAACTAATGGCAGTTTTATCCTAAGTTTTCAGGCTCAGGATCCTGGTCTTTATTTCCGGTATTGATATGCGGAGGGAACTTCACCACGGTTCCGCAGTACAGGCATGTTCCCGTAAGAGGCTGGCCGCCGTTATCGATGACCATTCTGCCGCAACCGGGACATGGCTTGGATTCTTTTGTATGAGTATCGAAAGTCTCAGGCCTCGCAATGATCTCATCGATCTTGGCATTGATGCGGTCGGCGTCGATACCCTGTTCCGCCATTATCTCCAGCATTGCCTGAGTTAAGATCTTAACTCTTAAAACATCGCTCTTCATGTCGCCGATGCTGCGGTTAAATTCTGATACTTTTTCTGAATTACGGCTCTCCATGGAGAGGTTGCGCATATCTTCCTGAGCGTTATTGTAATTGTTAAATCTCACCATAATGTTTTCCCTCTTTTCCACTTAGAGATAATTCAGTTTACCATAAAAGACGGGACCCCTGCATTTATGCTTGGCGTAATCTGTTTGTAGTATTTGTGCCATTTTATTCACTTAATTTTGTTGTCGTTTTGATGCCGTCCTGAAGACTATTTGAAACCCCCGGAGAATAACCTTTAGATGAAATCAAAGGGCAGTCTTTGGGATTGCCTGAGATATCAAAGGGGAAATAGTAATGGGAATTAATGGCTGGTATATGGCAGAAGGGGATTCTGCCCAAAAGAACATGACCGCCCGCAAAACAAACTGCAGAGAAGTGGCCGTAAAGGAAACACGGTTAAGCCGTAAAGCACCTGCAAAACCTTCAAGCAGCTACACGGAATTTAACACTGTAGGGGAGAATCGACAGGTTCAGAGAAAACCTGTCAGCAAGCCCGCGAACAAACCCGTGAGCAAGCCTGTAAGCAAGCCTGCGGCAAAGAAAAAGAAGAGTGCTGCAGGAGCTGTTTTCGCAGTATTCGGAGTTGTCGCAATTATTGCTGCTGCAGGAGCAGGCTCATGGTATTACATGTTTGCAGAAAAGGGCAAAGACAATATCAAGAAAGAGGTTGTCCTTGAAGCCGGTTCAAGCATCAAGATAGAGGACTTCTTTTCGAACTGCCCCGTCGATGCAAAATTCGTGACCGACGTATCTGAGATCGATACGGATATTCCTGCGGTTTATCTTCTCACGATATCTTACGAGAAGGCGTTTACGGATGACGTTACGCTTAAGATCGAAGACCACACCGGACCTGACGGAAAAGCGATCTCGCAGCGTGTTTATACGACATGGAAAATGCCTGAAGCAGAAGAGTGCGTCGAAGGTCTTTATGACCTTTCCGGAATTGCTGCCGTAAAGTACGAAGAGGGTACTCCCAAATTCGAAAAGGGCGGCGATTTTTCCGTGCCGGTCACAGTTACCGACATGTACGGAAACAACACCGTGATCAAGGTTCCTTTTACGGTCATTGACGACCGTGAAGCGCCTGTGATCGAAGGTGTTCACGATATAAAGATCGAAGGCGATGCATCTGACATCGATCTGCTGGACGGCGTTTTCGCATACGACGATTACGATCCTGAACCGACGGTAAAGGTCAACGATTATTCCGTCAACTATAAAAAGTCCGGCGAGTACGAGCTGACTTATTCTGCAATAGATGAGGCAGGCAACGTTAGCAACGAGAAAGCAACTCTCACGATCGTCCTTCCCGAAATCAATAAAGACAAAACACAGGAGAACACTTCTTCTGAATCTGAAAGCAGCTCTGATAATTCAGGTTCGTCCGGATCTTCATCAGGTTCATCTTCCGGCTCTTCAAGTTCAGGAAGTTCGTCTGATTCAGCTTATGCAGCTGCAGAAAAAGTAATGTCTTCTTTGTGGCGCGACAGCGATGTCGAGACTGCACGTGCGATCTTCAAGTGGGTGCACTCGAACATCTCATACCAGACTGTAAACGATTACATGACTTATGAGGAAGCTGCATTCAGAGGATTCTCAAGAAGGAGCGGCGACTGCTATGTCTATTTCGCCTGTGCGAAAATGCTTCTCGACTGTGCCGGGATTCCCAACATGATGGTCGAAAGATTCCCCGTGTATACCAACGGACATTACTGGAATCTCGTCCAGCTTGACGGAGAGTGGTACCACTGCGATGCGACGGTATTCAGAGACCATCCTTCAATGTATTTCATGTGCACGGATGACGAGATCGATGACAGCCATCACTCGTTTAACGGCGCACTTTATCCTGAGCGTGCAGGCGGCTCATCAGATTATCTGGCAACGCCCACACCCGAACCTACGGAAACACCAGAGCCGACGGCAACTCCTGAGCCGACAGCAACTCCGGCACCTACGGATACGCCCGCGCCGACTCCCACTGAAGAGCCGTCGGAAACAACAGAGCCTACAGAGACTTCGGAACCCTCTTACGATCCTGTAGCGACAGACGATCCCTACACCGGGCAAACAGATCCGGATTACACGAACCCTCCCGTAATCCAACCCGGTGAGGAGATCGGTCTTGCGCAAGATCAGTCAGACGGGGTAAACATCGAAGCTTGAACATAAAATTGGGGCCCTGCTTTTCGCGGGGCCTTTTTACTCAAGTCTAACTTGAATTTGTCATTGATAGTTCAACTCCCACTCGCTAAAATATTGGTGTGAGATCCTCTATTCTAAAGGCGAAGGAGGTGAGTCACATGGCAAACGTTACGTACTATCTGATTCGTGAAAAAAGATTAGGCAAGAAGACAAACGACGGGTACTTCCTCTACGACGGCCGCGGGTGGATTCCGGATGAGAGAAACGTCATAAGAGATCACCTTATGGGATACGATCCGAACGACGATACACCTTATGGATTCGGAAACTTAAGCATTATGGATGAGATCGAAGAGATCACGGAAGAAAGAGCGATCCGGACAATGAATCAACAGACTATAGATAATCTGATCGCCAAGTGGAAGAAGGACTTCGTTAAAGATAAAGAAGAGTGGGATAAGAAGCCCGGATGGCCTGCAAAGCTTGTTGAAACAAAGTTCACTCTGAACGGAATTACGTATGCTCTCGAACCAAATGATTTGGGATTAAGCGATGACTGTTGGGATCAGGGATTTATGGAGACGATCCAGGGGAGAATGACAAAAGATTTGGAAGCGTGTGGAGCGGTTAACATATACAATCACGGATTTATCGATTAGGAGGGGCGCTTATGAGTATAGGGAGCAATATCAGATCTTTAAGAGAAGAAAGAGGGTTTACTCAAGAGCAGGTTGCCGACCGGATCGGCATTACTTTTCAGGCCGTTTCTTCATGGGAAAGAGATGAGTATAAGCCCGATACGGATAAGCTTATCAAGCTTGCAGAATTGTTCGACGTGTCCGTGTCTGCCCTGGTTGAAGACAAGCAAAGCGTTTTCGCGACCAAGAAGGCCATCTACAACTGGGAACACATGAAAACTTATGTGAAGACCACCGCGAAAAACTTAGGCCTTACGAACACGCTCAAAGCCGTTAAATTCGCTGAAGAAGCCCACATGGGACAAAAGCGCAAAAGATCGGATATCCCGTATATCTATCACCCCTTAAACCTTGCCTGTCATGCCCTTTCAATGAATATAAATGATGATGCTATTATCGCCGCATGCTTACTACACGATGTTGTAGAAGACTGCGGCGTTACTTATGACGATCTCCCGGTAAACGACGAGATAAAAGAGATCGTGCGCCTCCTTACGCACGATAAGATCCCTCCCGAAAACCGCGACGCGATCTTAAAGGAATACTACTCACAGATTGCGACGAATCCCAAGGCAACACTCGTAAAGTGTTTAGACCGCTGCAACAACATAACAACTATGTCCTGGGCCCTCTCGCGCGAAAGGATCTACCGCACGATAAAGGAAACAGAAGAGTACTTCCCCACGCTTATTTCAGTCCTTAAAGAAGAAGTCGAATACAGCGACGCGGCATGGCTCATCAAGTACCAGATGGAAAGCCTGCTGGATGTGTATAAGAGGCTAATGTGAATGTGGTTTTTGCTTGAGGGATATTTACGACTGGAAGTTTTCGCGAGGTAAGACTATAGTTAAAGTCTATGAGAACAAAAGCAGCGATAATTGAAAGCATTATATTGGGTATCGGTGTACTGTTAAGTATCCAGGGAACAGCCAAAGCTGTCGGATACTCAGATTCATATATTCCTTATTTCTTGCTTGCTGCACTTGGCATTGTATTTATTGTTATTCTGATTTTGCTTCGCAAAAAGAAACTTAACTTCCTGCTTGGAATTGGTTTTATCGTCGTTTATCTGTATGTTGCGGGATTCGGTTATATCGTGTGCGTTCAGAATGCTGCGCGTATGAGGAGACTGGGATATTATGAAGGGAAAGCGATTGAGATTACCATCGGCGAAGACAGATATGTTTGGACAGGTGAAGCTTATTACCGATCAGCTGATCTTGAACCTGTTGATGTACGTGATAAAGATGCTTCCATTATCATTGACGGCGAGCCTGGAAGCGTCAGTTTTGTATACGCCAAGCCAGGCGAAGATGACACGATCTACTACAATATTTATTCCGGTTCAACGGGCGATTATCTGGTGATGGATAAATCGTGAAGTTGAAGATAACGATCCGGTGCGTTTTAGAGCAGTACGTAATTCGTACAGTAAAATGAGGCAGATACTGTACGGTTTACGTATTTTGAGAAGAAAACACGTAATTCGTACAGTAACCAGAGTGAATTACTGTACGAAATAGGTACGGTAGTCGCCTGCCCCAGCATTTAAGATGCCGGCAGTTGATTATTTGGAGATTGTTTTGTTGCAATCATGGTTGTGCATATCACAGCATTTAACTTGTATGAAAGTTCTCTTATATCAAAGGGAATCTCTTTGACATCGTGAGTGAATATGATGTCCAATTCCGGGACTAGTCCGGCGTTGGTGTAATTGTAATATTTGGTATTTGTGATCGTCAGGTATCTGGCGGAGTCTTTCATTCCGAAGTGTTCGTGGAATTTACAGTTATCAAGTTCAGGTATGTATATAACAAAATCGGGGTAAATGAATCCTGGTATTCCCTTTATGGAAACTTCGGGTTCGTATTTAAAAGGAATGTCGTTTTCTGTATAAAAGATTGCTATCTCGCGTTCGGCGGCAGAACGATAGTAAATCCCGTTAAAGGGGTAATCCAAAGGCTTCGGATGGTCTGTATTAGCATCGTTTTTCAGGCTGTCAAAATAAGCCTTATTCATTATGACTTTGGTGCTTTTATCAACGAATAATGTACGAATGACTTTATGTGATTCGCATTCGGGGTAGGGGATGTCTTTATACTTGCTTTTCCAGACAGCCTCATAGTATTCAAGTTTTCTTTCGAGAGTTTCTTTGTATTGCATGATTTTGAGATACTTTTCTCCTGGTTCAGAATCCAGCAGATATCGATGTTTGCCGACAATTATTTTTTGAACAGGCTTTTTGTATTTGTTGAAGGTTTGCAGTTTTACATTAGGCAGCTGTTTAAGCTGCTTGCGGCAGAAGTCTATTTTGAGAGCCAGATACTCTTGCATAATGTGTTTGTTGATTACTTCCATTGCCTGATTATATCGGGAAATATTAATGAAAAAACCGACAAATACCGACAAAAGCTGACAAAAACCGACAAGTGAAAAATGCCGGAAAATGCTGTTTTCGAGAGGAATAATAAAAGTAAATAATCTTATTACAATTTCCGCTTGGTTTCCGCTTATTCAAGTTTTTTCTTTGATGTTCTTGAGGCGTACAGTAATTCGTACAGTAAACGAAGGAAAATACTGTATGGATTACGTACTTTAAGCGGAAAATACGTAAATCGTACAGTAATTAGAGAGATTTACTGTACGATTATGGTATTCAGATATTGGTGAGTATTATTGAGATATTGGTGAGATATTTCAGACGGAGATATCACCAGTAATAGACGGCGTCGGTTAGCGCGCAGTAATTCTCGCCGTCATCTTCGAGAGTGTTGAATGTGCCTGTCACGTTGATCTCTGTTAATGCCGGCGGAAAATCGTCGGGATAAACACAGTCGCCGGCGGGAATGAATTCGAGGCCCTGGGCGCAGCAGGCCATAGCGTCCTTGATGAGACATGCATAGTAGTACTGATCCTTTTCCTCATCGTGATAGAAAACGAACTGGCCTTTCATCTTAACCGTTTTTCCGATGTAATCTTCAGGTGTGTATACCATGGCAAAAACTTCGGCATAGATCAGGTCCGGATTATCTATCGTAAGGTCGATATCGAATTCTTCATCTGAATTTTCTGAAGGAACACTTGAAGATTCCGAAAGGGATTCTGTATCCACGGTAACTTCTTCGGTAACAACACTGCTTTCTTCTGCCGCAGATTCGAGAAGATCTTTAACTCCGGTGGTCTGGCTAACCACTCTGGCGCTTGGAGACGTGCTTTCGCAGCCTGCGAGTATCAGCAGGGAAATACAGGATAAAAGGCAGATAGTTCTTTTCATGGTTTTCTCCGTTCTTGTGAGAAACCCGGCATCCTGATTTGAGGACACCGGGCATTTTTATTTTCAGTTAAGAGCTTCTTTAAGTACTTCGAAATTATTTTCCATAACGGAAATGTATGTTGTTCCGTTCTTAACGTCTGTAATGGTCGTTGTCTGCATGGAATCCATTGAAAGGATTTTCTGGTCTTTTGTAGCCGTGTTGCTGATTATCGTCTCTGCGATCTTGTGGTCTTTGCCTTCGATGGTAAGGACAACGGGAAGTGAATTCTCATCGACTTTTCCTGCAAGGAACATGATTGTCTCAAAGCTTGCTTCTGATTCTGCAGAGCAGCCGACAAATGCAGCATAGTAAACGAGTCCGTAATCGTCGGTTAAGTATCTGAACGGGAATCTGTCGCCGAAAAGCACAACATTACGTGATGCGCTGCTTACCATGTCGGAATATTCTTTATCGAGTGCATTGAGCTTATCGATGTAAGCAGATGCGTTTGCGCGGTATGTTGCTGCATTGGCGGAATCTGCTTTCGCGATTGCTTCGGAAATGGCACCAACGAGAATTGATGCGTTCTTCAAAGAAAGCCAAACATGCTCATCGTATTCGACTTCGCCTTCTTCGTGGTGGTGCTCGTGATCGTGGTCCTCATCCTCATGCTCGTGATCGTGCTCATTATGGTCGTGGTCTTCTTCGTGATCATGGTCCTCGTCATGCTCATCGTGCTCATGATCCTCCTCATCGTCGTGCTCATGTNNATGTTCGTGATCATGTCCTTCCATGCCTTCGATGATCTCTTCTTCCTTAACGGCATTGCCGAGTTCATCCATGAGGTTGATTACGATCATGTCTTTGTTTGTAGCTTCCTTGAGAACGTCATCGACCCACTCGTCTGATTCTCCGCCGACATAAACAAATACATCACATGTTGAGATCTTCAGGATGTCTGCAGCGCTCGGCTGGTAGCTGTGTAGATCTGTTCCGTTATCAAGGAGCATGGTTACTTTAGCGCCTGCCGGGTTATCGCCGAGTATGTTCATTACCCAGTCGTATTCAGGAAAGATGGTGGTTACGATCTGTAAATTCTTATTCTCTTCAGCGGCAGAAACAGTATTTGTGCTGCACGCCGTAAAACATCCTGCCATTAATGTAAGGGCAGTAAAAACGGATAAAAGCTTTTTCAAAATAAATACCTCCAATATGAGAACATGGCTGAAAGAAATACTTTCAACCTGATTGTGTTTTTCGATAGTGGAGATATATCAAATATTCAGACGGATCTTGTCGGTAACAGGCGTCTCTCTGCCTATTACGAGTGAGGCAAAACCCAAAGTGATAACAAGGAAAACTGCATTTGCGGCAACAAGCGTAACGGCGCCTGTTCCTGAACCGCAGCGGAACATCTGAAGAGCGTTTCCGCATGCTTCCATACACTCGCAGACATGGCAGTTCTCGCCGCAGCAGTCGTGATCTGATTCAAGTGTGATATAGCTTATCGAGAACAGCAGAACAAAGAGCAGCATCAGGCATGTCATGGCTGCCGCGATCTTTCTGAGATCCATATTGCGTGAAGCATTTGTCTTGTTTTTCGGGCGCAACTTCAAAGACTTCTTTCCAATATCAATTTGAGAATCGTTCTCAATTATAAGTCTGAACGGCGTAAAGTCAAGGCTTCGAAATCATTTGAAAAGAAAATAAACATATCCGTTTCTTCGTGTTGCTTAAGCGTCAGAATGCCGGGACATTACTGATTGTTGCCTTTGTTTTCGCCTGTGATAATGAAGCCATAAACAAAACATCCACAAAGGAGGACAGAACAATGAAACTTATCAACAAACCCATCCAGAAGCTCGAACTTGACGATCTTGAAAAAGTAGCAGGCGGCACAGAAGCTCAGAAGCACGCATTAAGAGTCCTCTTTTTAGGGGCAAATATCTGGGACGATTCGCCCGTAAGCGATATTGATTATCTCTTTAGCTGTATGGGTGTATTAGGCAAAACCGGTTTCCAGGTTAAGAAGGGAGAAATCAATTCCGATGGCGAAGTGGAACTTATCTATATTTCTCCGGAAGGAAAGGTCTATTCCCACGATGATTTCATGGATTACCTCAGAGCGAACTACACAGTTGAATACCTTACTAACGGTAAGTGGACAGAGTGATACAGAGAAATAAATCTGATAATCAAATTGAAACGCGGGGCGGCTCAAATGTTGAGTGCCCCGCATTTCTATGGTGTGCGTTTTGTGAAGGTCTTTTTTGATTTTCAGGACGGCTTAAAGTCCGTTGTCTGTTCTCCTGTGGAACTGAAATGGGCAGTCTCGTGGTCGAAGTTTTCGACGTTGTAATGGCCTTCGCCAAGCCAGAAGACGTTGTAGTATATGGGTTCTATGATTATGTTGAGTTCTTCGTCCATGACGCCCTTTCCCCATTCAGGACCGTATGTAGGGTCGCAGAAAAGGAGGTGGCCGTCCATGCAGTAGAAGTTGCTGGTATTTTCGCATTCAAGGAAACCGGGAACGCTTTTGATGACGTTCTCGTCGCCGTCGATCCATACGATCTCAAATTCAGTTTCATCTGAACCGTTTTTGTGTTCGATCATGGCGATGTACTTATTTGGATTGTAATAGTATAAATTGTAATAACTTGTGCTCAGCACCTGATTGAAGTTCTCGTCCAGCAAACCCTGACCCACGCCGTTAATGCATACGCGGTAGTAGACGGGATCGTTCTCATTGTCTGAGATTGGAAAATCGAAAATGTCATCGTAGATCAGCGGCACGACAAAATTCAGATCCTTATCAAGGATACCCATCTTGTTGCACACGGTTACATAACCGCCGTCGTATTCCTGATAGTTCAGATCCGATACGACCACATCGCGGATATCTTCGTCGAGCTTGAGGATCAGGCGGCAAGTGGTGCTGTTGGGAAAGCATCCTTCGTTTTCCTTGGTCTCTGTTTTCAGGTCGACTTCAATGTGCATTATGCCGTCGAAAACTTTTTTCTCCACGCCGGTTATCTTGGTTCCGGTGAGGCCGTAAGAGCTGTAGGAATAACAAACGAGAAGATAGTCCTGGCCTTCGACGTTGACCTTGATATATTCATCGTATTTCAGCAGATTGAAATAAAAATACAGATCTTCATCTTTCTTGCATTCGCTGTAGCGAAGACCGTTGTCGTAAGGCTCTATCAGATAGGAAACGTCGTGAACCGTTTTTGCTTCTGCAAGAACTTTTTCATCGACGGTCTCCTGAGTTGAATTATCCCTGTCGCGAGACCTGTCATGACCTTTTTTGCCCTGACAACCGGCAAAGCTTAATGCCATCGCTGATATCAAAAGCAGCGCAACCAATTTGTTTTTCATGACCCGAGCCTCCAAATTATCCCCAAATAAAGCTTCGATCTACATAAAAGGTTAGCACGCATCATGAATGTGAAATAGGGGACAAACTCTGACGCTTATCCCGTAAAAGACGAGGAAATACAGGTTTCTAATGCTATATTAATGGTGTCCCGACACAACTGTCAGGTCGGAAAACACGGCATCTCTCATTCTCTGTCGTGTTGTTTCCGGGGCCGGGATGCTACCATTCGGTCGAAAGGAGGTCATATGGACCAGATCAAGATCGGAGCTTTCCTCAAGGAGCTCAGAAAAGAGCACAACCTTTCTCAGGAACAGCTCGCCGAAAAATTCAACGTGTCATCAAGATCGATCTCCCGCTGGGAGAACGGCAACACCATGCCGGACATCAGCTTGATGATCGAACTGGCTGACTTCTACGACATTGACATCCGCGACCTTCTGCGCGGAGGAAGGAAGTGTGAGAAAATGAACGAAGACCTTAAAGAAACATTGGAAATGGTGGCAGAGTACACCGAAGCCGACAAAGCCAAGATCCTGAAGAAAGTTTATATCTGCGGTGTCGGCATGCTGATAACTTCAGTCGCATCACTGCTTTTATATTTTGCCTCATCATTATTTGACGGCATGATCCTTACGCCGTTCCTGCTGATACTTGCAGGCGGAATTTTCGCTATCAACACTATGCTTGCGGGGCTCCAGCTTAAGGGCAAGATGAGCAAGGAGAGGAACAAGAAACTCATCGGTATTTCCGTCACGGTATGGGTAGTGCTCGCAGTGATAATCCTTTTGTTCCTGACATTCCTTTTGCCGAACCTGCTCGTATACGGACAGTTCACGCCTACGGTATAAATCGAGGGCAGGATGGCCTGTGACGCAGCCGTTTTCGAGAACATCTAAAGATATAAACAGATTGACGCACTAGGATATAGATGTTACTCTACCTTCAAAATAAGAGGATATAATAGTCTTATTAATTGAGCTTTAGAAAGCGGGCAGAGACATGGAACAGAATTCTAGAGAAAAAGAGATCGCTAAACTGGTAAGCGAAGTCATCAAGGATTACGACGGCGGCAAGAACATCGATGCCACCGATACATTTAACAAGCCTGACAGAAACGAAGTCATCGACATCGTAAACAATCTGTTTTTCGTAATGTATCCGGGCTACTTCAAGGACCGCACGTATAAGACATACAATCCCAAGAATGAGATTGCTGTCATGATCGAAGATATCTTCTATCACCTTGATAAGCAGGTCTATCTTGCTCTCGATTTCTGCAAGCTCAGAGGTTCCATGACTGAGGATGAGCGAAAAGCAGAAAGCTACCGCATCTGCACGACTTTTATCTCAAAGCTTCTGGCTACATACGACGGCGACCCTGCCGCAAGCAGCTTTGAAGAGATCATCCTCGCATATCCGGGCATTATTGCCATCACGACATACAGACTCGCGCATGAGCTTTATCTCCTGAACGTTCCGGTAATTCCCAGACTCATGACTGAGTTCGCTCATTCAAGAACCGGTATCGATATCCATCCGGGCGCTACGATTGGCAAGCATTTCTTTATCGATCACGGCACGGGCATCGTTGTCGGTGAGACATCAATAATCGGCGAGAACGTTAAGATCTATCAGGGCGTAACTATCGGTGCTCTTTCAACAAGAGGCGGCCAGAAGCTTGCAGGCAAGAAGCGTCACCCGACTATCGAAGACAATGTCGTTATCTATGCCGGTGCATCCATCCTCGGCGGCGAGACAACCATCGGAAAGAATTCCGTCATCGGCGGTAATACGTTTATCACAAGCTCGGTTCCTGCCGACACGAGAGTCAGCATCAAGAATCCTGAGATGGAATACTATTCAGCTGGCAACAAGCACGTCAAAGAAGAGATCAAGCAGGACGAAGCCTGGTTCTACGTAATCTGACTTTTTGCAACAATTCTCCTTCCTTATATGTATCTATGGCATAAGGGTACAGTTTTAAACTGCCCCGAAAATGTGCCGGAGGGGATCACATGAATAAGCAGAAAAGTAAAGCAGGCAAGGTCTGGAAGATAATCGGCATAGTCGCCGGAAGCCTTATCCTTATATATGGTCTTTTGATCGCAGTATCTTTTTTCGCATTCAAGGCAGAAAAACATACTGAAGAGTCTCACAAAAATTACGCATCCGATTACCACCTCAGGATAGATGACGGCAAGAACGTCATGAAAAGATGGTGGATCGAGAAAAACAAGGACGACGGGATCGAATGCCTTGAGATAAGAAATCCCGGCAAGAAGACAGAAGAGATCGATTATCTGACGGTCTATGTCTACGATTCGGATAAAGATGCAAAAGCTGTCTATGACAACCTTTACGAAGAATACATTAAATACGATTACGGCTGGAGAGAACACGACAATTACTTCGTAAGCGGTATACCGGGCGTCTGCGATGCAGAGATCTTCACGATGTTCTATCTTGAAGAAAACGTGATCATCACTGCAGATATCGAGATAATATCCTGCTGGGCCGAACCTTTTGATCCCGAGAATACTGAGACCACTACAGTCGAGACAATCGACACGACCGATCCTGCCGGCGATGCATATGACAGGAGCCTTCTCGAAGACTATATTTGCAAACACGCCAGTGATGTCAGAGATTACATGCTGAACACAGTGCTTGAGGCAGAATAAATTTCTGCTTTGCGCTTCCTTTGATTTGTGTACAGCTTTTTGTACAGGTAAATCCTCGAAAATACATAGGCAAATAACTGACCTCCGCATTGGATAAGACGGTGAAGGTTTTCGCAAAGTTCAACGACTGCAAAGAAGTGAAGTATCTTACTTCTTTGTAAGTGATTTTAATATGTCGATATATTCCGATGTCAGGTGCGACGGGTGGATCGACAGAGGGAGGATGTAACCAATCTCCATGTAGTCGTCGACTTTGAGTTTCTTTGCGATGATGTTGGGGCCGTTGAGCTCCTCATTAATAACGCCGCTGCAGATCGTATAACCGTTCAGACCGATAAGCATGTTAAAGAGAGTTGCACGGTCAAGGACGACCAGTTCCTTGTCGCAGTCGACGGTGCTTAAGATCTCTTCCGAGAAATAGAAAGAGTTGTGGCTGCCCTGTTCGTAGGAAAGTCGGGGATAAGGTTTAAGATCTTCTAAAGTCAGATATTTCTTCTTTGCAAGAGGCGAGTTCTTGCCGATGAATACGTGCGGCTGCGCCTTGAAAAGAGGCGTGAAGGTTAGGTTGTTGTCACGAAGTGTTTTTCTAATAACTTCTTCATTGAATTTATTTAAGTAGAGGATGCCGATCTCACTTCTTAAGTGTGCAACATCGTCGATTATGTTAAACGTCTGCGTTTCTCTCATGTGGAATTCGTATTTGTCGGCACCGCTTTTTTTGAGGAGTTCGACGAATGCTTCTACGGCGAAGGAATAGTGCTGCGCGGATACGAAAAACTTGAGCTTGCCGGATTCTTTTCCCATATAGCGCTCGTCTATGAGCTTTGCCTGCTCAAGGACCTGTCTTGCATAGCCCAGGAATTCTTCACCTTCGGAGGTCAGCTTGATACCCTTGTTGGATCTCATGAAGATCGTGATGTTGTATTCGGTCTCGAGTTCCCTTATGGCTGTCGTGAGGCTCGGCTGTGCGATGAAGAGCTTCTTTGCTGCTGCCGTGATGTTGCCTTCTTCTGCTACGGTGACGATGTACTGGAGCTGTTTGATGGTCATGAGAGCTGTTTCCTTTCAATAGGTGTTTTCTTGATTCTAACACTTGATATAGTTTTTAACTATGGCAAAACGACATTTTATGTATTTTACCCATTGCTTTAATGGGAATATACTCCCACTCAATAAATCATCTTCAAACTTCAGGAGGCACATAAAATGAATACATCAGTAATCGGTTATCCGAGAATAGGCAAGGACAGAGAACTCAAGTTCGCATCAGAGAAGTTCTTCAAGGGTGAACTTGACGAGGCAGGACTTCAGGCAGTTGCAAAGCAGATCAGAAAAGAAGATCTTCTTAAGCAGAAGGAAGCAGGCATCACTTATATTTCATCTAATGATTTCTCCTTCTACGATAACGTTCTTGATACGGCATTCCTGTTCAACGTTATCCCTCAGAGATATAAGGATCTCGGCCTTTCTGAGCTTGAGACTTACTTTGCTCTTGCAAGAGGTTACCAGGGTGACAAGGGCAACGTTAAGGCTCTCGCAATGAAGAAGTGGTTCAACACAAACTACCACTATCTCGTACCCGAGATCGACGACGATACAGAGATCAAGCTCACAGGCAGCAAGCCCGTTGATGAATACAAGGAAGCAAGAGAATTAGGTGTTGATACAAAGGTTGCCATTGTAGGACCTTTCACATTCTTAAAGCTTGCAAAATTTACAGGCGCAAAGAAGATCTCTGACATATCCGGCAAGCTCACAGATGAATACGTTAAGCTCGTATCCGTTCTTACTTCAAAGGGCGCTGATCTCATCGAATTCGACGAGCCTTATCTCGTAAGGGATCTTTCAGCTGAAGACATCACTCTCTTCAAGGAAATCTATAACAAGATCCTTTCAAACAAGAACGGTGCTAAGATCTTACTCCAGACATATTTCGGTGATATCAGAGACATCTATGCTGAAGTTATCAAGCTTGATTTCGACCTCATCGGCATCGATTTTGTTGAAGGAAGAAAGTCATTAGAGCTCGTTAAGACAAACGGTTTCCCTTCAGACAAGGTTCTCGTTGCAGGTCTTGTAAACGGTAAGAACATCTGGAGAAACGACTATAAGAAGACACTTTCAGTTCTTAACGACCTCGGTGTTGAGAATGTTGTTCTCGGAACATCCTGCTCACTTCTCCACGTTCCTTACAGCCTCGAAAACGAGACGAAGTTAACTGACGATTATAAGAAGCATTTTGCATTCGCAGAAGAGAAACTCACAGAGCTTAATGAGATCGCAGCTCTTGCAGGCAAGGACTTTGCAAATGAGGAATCCTTCAAGAAGAACCAGGCTCTCTTCGAAGGCAGAGTCAACAGTGAGGACAAGGATGTTCAGGCTAAGGTCGCTGCAATCACTGATGCTGATTATGTAAGACTTCCTGTTTTCGAGGTGCGTGAAAAGATCCAGAAAGAGATCTTAAATCTCCCTCTGTTCCCGACAACAACAATTGGTTCTTTCCCTCAGACATCTGACGTAAGAAAGAACAGACAGGACTTTAAGAAGGGCAACATCACAAAGGAACAGTACGTTGAGTTCAACAAGAAAAAGATCGCCGAGTGCATCAAGCTTCAGGAAGAGATCGGACTTGATGTCATCGTTCACGGTGAGTTCGAGAGAAACGACATGGTCGAGTATTTCGGTGAGAACCTGAACGGCTATGTCTTCACTGAGAAGGCTTGGGTACAGTCCT
Organism: uncultured Saccharofermentans sp.; assembly: GCA_905234715.1. Classification (GTDB taxonomy): domain Bacteria; phylum Bacillota; class Clostridia; order Saccharofermentanales; family Saccharofermentanaceae; genus Saccharofermentans. The sequence continues at coordinate 20,651 of CAJOJI010000046.1, read as the reverse complement.
ACGGTACACGTAACGTTAAGCCGCCGATCATCTGGGGCGACGTTTCAAGAAGAGCACCCATTACAGTCGAGTGGTCAAAGTTTGCAAAGTCATGCACGGATAAGCCGGTAAAGGGCATGCTCACAGGTCCTGTTACGATCCTTAACTGGTCATTCCCGAGAGAAGATATCTCCATCAAGGAGAGCATCCTCCAGATCGCGCTTGCAATAAGAGACGAGGTTCTTGATCTTGAGGCAAACGGCATCAACATCATTCAGATCGACGAGGCTGCACTCCGCGAGAAGCTTCCTTTGAGAAAGAGCGACTGGTACAGCGAGTATCTCGACTTTGCTATCCCTGCATTCAGACTCGTTCACAGCAAGGTTAAGCCCGAGACTCAGATCCACACTCATATGTGCTACAGCGAGTTCACGGACATCATCCCTGCTATCGATGCAATGGATGCTGACGTAATCACTTTCGAGGCATCAAGATCAGATCTTCAGATCCTCGATTCGCTCAAGGAAAACAACTTCAAGACAGAAGTCGGTCCGGGCGTTTACGACATCCACAGCCCCCGTGTTCCTTCAGTTGAAGAGATCGTTGCGGCACTCACAAAGATGAGAGCAAAGATCGAAGATTCAAAACTCTGGGTTAACCCCGACTGCGGCCTTAAGACAAGAGGCGACGAAGAAACAAAGAAGAGCCTTATCAACCTGGTTGAAGCGGCCCGTCAGATTAGAGGATAAAGATGAAAGTATCACAGGTTTACAAAAAGAAGAGAAGTCTCTCTTTCGAGATATTCCCGCCGAAGAAAGACGCAGAGCTTTCCAACATCGATGCGACTTTAGAAGTATTGTCCGAGCTTAAGCCCGACTTCATAAGCGTCACTTTCGGCGCAGGCGGATCTTCCAACTGCAACCGTACTATCGAGCTCGCGAAAAAGATCAAGTACGAATACAAGATCGAACCTGTGGTACACCTCACATGTCTGCATTACGACAGGAATGAGATCGACGAGTTTGCACGTGTCCTTAAAGGCGAAGGCATCGAAAACATCCTTGCATTAAGGGGTGACGCGAATCCCAATGTGCCTGCAAAGAACGATTTTAAGCACTCGTCGGATCTTATCTCTTACCTCAAGAGCGAAAACGATTTCTGCTTTCTCGGAGCATGCTATCCTGAGTGCCATCCCGAATCTTCAGGTGTCGTAAGCGAGATAAAAAGTCTCAAGAAAAAAGTCGATGCAGGTGCTGAAGTTCTTCTCTCACAGCTCTTCTTCGACAACGAGATCTTCTACCGCTTTCATGAGGAATGCAAGATCGCCGATATCGACATCCCGGTGATCCCGGGAGTAATGCCGGTGATCAATGCGGCGCAGATAAAGCGAATAGTTTCTTTGTGCAACGCATCTTTCCCCAAAAGATTCCAGAAGATAATATCACGTTATGAGGATAACAAGGATGCGCTTTTCGATGCCGGAATGTCGTACTGCTTAAGTCAGATAATCGACCTGCTCGTAAACGACATCAGCGGAATCCACCTGTACACGATGAACAATCCGCTGGTCGCAAGAAGGATATGCGAGGGAATTAAAAACATCGTTTAAATAACATTCAAAAAGCAGTGCCGAAGCACTGCTTTTTTGAGGGGAAAATTTATTTAGGGTTAAGATGTCTTGTTAAGTTATTAATATCCGGGAGCTACTTCGAAGCGCTCAACGATCTTCTCCATCTTGGAAGCTGTTGTGTCCTGGGCGAAGATACCGAAGTATGCGTTGTCACTGACCTTTGTGATGAAGATCATCTCGCCGTCTGCCTGATACATAACGCCGCCGTTGATCTCTTTTGCTTCTTCGTCATTCTTGGAAGCCTTGAGGTAATCGTTGTAAACTTCCTCATCGAGTGTGATGCCGATTGCAACTGCATCTACGCCTTCCTTGTTTTCCTTGTCGTAGAGGTAAACTGCGCCTCTTGCGATGTCACAGGAATAACCCTTGGAAAGATCTACTGTAGCTTCTACCGGTGTGCCTTCCTGATCGAGGAAAGCGGATGCTGTCTGCTTACCGGACTTCTTTGCGCATCCTGCGAAGCAAGCGATTGAGATAGCTGCTGTTACGATTGCTGTTGTAGCTGCGATAGCGATTGTTCTTTTCATTGTTCTGTCCTCCTTGTATTTGACATTGAGTTTGTTTGATGGCTTCATTATGGGGTCTCTAAGAGGGGCAAACAATCAGTAATCACGGGGCTTTTCGTTGCTTATGCAACACTTGAAAAGCACGGTGTTGCCAAATCAATTGGTATAATTAAGATTGTTCAGTCAAATATGCGCGAGGACGGCAATATTCCTTGCGACAGATGAATCGGTAAAAGATATTACGGGTGAGTATTTTTATAAATGTAAGGTCGCAAAGTCTTCAAAGCGTTCGAAGGATATGGAGCTTGCGAAAAGATTATTTGAATTCAGCGAAGAGCTGGTAAACCATAAGAACGGCTCAAACTGATCAGTTATTGTATGAAATAATCAAATGTTATTATAGATACATATTTGAAAAGGGAAGGGCATAACGGACATGGTCAGGATCAAAAAAATCAGCTGCGCAGTATTAGCCTCATGCGTTCTTGTATCATTTTCGGGATGCAGTATCCCGTTTATTAACATAAGTGCGAAGAAGGCCGCCAAGGAACTTACTCCGGAGATCAGCGTAACAGATTGGGAAGGCGACGTGCCGGAAGGCATGGAAGTGACTTATGTATGCAGCAGAGAAATTTATTTGAACTCTACCAGGGACAAATCGGATACCCTGTATGAATATGACGGTTATGGCCGTCAGACCGGAATAATAAAAGACTCATTCAGCGGTGATTACGAATCGCATGTGTTCTATAACGACGACGGAACAATAGCTGAGAGAAACTTTACTGATAAGAGAACGTCAGGCTACAGACCAAAGGATTACATTTTTACATACACATATAACGATAAAGGCCAGCTTGCATCTTATAATGCGGTTTACATCGAACCGTACGGCGACAGAGCGCGTGATGAGGAAAGCGGCGAATTCGTTTATGAAAACGGTCATCTTGTAAGTGACGGAGAAAATGAATACGACTACAATTTTGACACGCTCCCTTACTATGAATATGTCGTGGAAGTCAACGAAGACAGCGATATTGTTTTTAAGGTCGCAAAGTATTATTACGATGAAAACAACGCCCTGACTGCAAAGGAGATTAAAGACAACAGGACCGATTATCAGTATGAAGACGGCGTTCTTACGGGATGGATCTTAACTTACTCGATGGGCACACAATATGTCTATGATGCCGAAGGTAATAGTCTGTGTGTATTAGATTCGGACGGCAATACGAGCCAAAGCTGGACGTATAACGACCGCGGCGATGTTATAACGCACGAGATATTTAATATAGCCGGATTAACCGGATCCGCTTCTACCTATACTTACGACTATGAATATGATTCTGACGGAAACAAGGTAAAGGTCACTGAAGAGTATCGGGGTAAACGTGACGGCAAAGAGACTGTCAGCACTTACGTGACCACATATGAATACGATGAGCACGGCCTTCTCGTCTCAGAAGTACATATGAGCGGCAAAAGATTTTTGTACATGACGGTATATTCGTACGAAGCCATACTCGTGCCTCAAGCATAAATAATTCACACAAAACTCACATTTTTACACGCGCGGCAAGGGTGTCCGCCGTGTTATAATCGTTCTTGCAAGTTAAGGGAATTGATTAAGAAAAAACGGTTATTTAGTAAAGTGCCTTTTACCGATCTTTATCGCAGGAGTATATATGCGCAAGGACCAGGAAGCTTTCAAACAGGTTGCCACGACTCTGGCAACGCACTTCGACGGTTTGTACTATGTGGATATCGAGACGAACAATTATGTGGAGTTCGTCCCCATCAGTCTGCTTAAAGAACAGGGACTTCCTTCAAGCGGCAAGGATTTTTTTAAGGATGCTTCCAAGTGTGCAAAAAAGTGCGTTCATCCCGATGATGTCGACCAGGCTCTGACATTCCTTAACAAAGACAACATGCTAAAGTTTCTTGCTAAAAACGATTCCCATGTTGCGATCTACAGGATCTTGTCAGGCGGCGAGATAGTTCACTTAAGACACATCGAATTTTTGAGCGACGATAAAAAGCACATCGTATTCTGCTGCAGGAACGTTGAGGCCGAATACAGGCTTCAGGAAGAGCAGAGAAGAAATCTTGCATCTGCCGAGCTCCTGGCAAGACTTGATGACCTCACGGGTATCCGCAACAAGAATGCTTTCAAAGAACACGTCAAGATGATCGATAAGTCGATCAAGTCAGGCAATGCGGTAAGTCCGTTCGGTGTTGTAATGTGCGATGTCAACGACCTCAAACGCATGAACGATACCAGAGGTCACAGCTACGGCGACGAGGTGCTTCAGGGCGCCAGCCGCATGATCTGCGAAGTATTCAAGCACAGTCCCGTTTTCAGGATCGGAGGCGACGAGTTTGTCGTAGTCCTGAGCGGAAGCGATTACAAGCAGCGCGAGAAGCTCGTGAAAAGCTTCAAACTGATGACCGAAGCCAACAGGGTATCACGTTCCGGCCCCATCGTGGCATGCGGAATGGCAATCTACCATGAAGGCAGGGACGAGGACTTCAATTCGGTGTTCAAGCGCGCCGACCAGAAGATGTATAAGAACAAGAGCAAGATTAAGTCTACGAAGATGATCGAAGACGTTAAGAAGCTTAAGAGCATCAAGACGCCCATTTCTGAAGAAAGGAAACGCCTACTCGATGCACTTTTCGGTGCGCTCTGCACCGTTGCCGATGGCGGTTATATCTTCCTCAATGACATGAGATACGATTTCTCCAGATGGTCCATAACGCTTGTTAATGACTTCGGCCTGGAGTCTGAATACATGTATCATGCCGACAGCATCTGGAGCAAGTTCGTTCATCCTGATGATGCAGAGGCCTGCAAAAAGGCGGCTGAAGGCATCTTTGCCGAAGAAGGAGGCTTTGAGGCCTTCTATTACCGTGCACGCAAAGCGGACGGCTCTTATGTGATCCTCTCTACCCGCGGCTTTGTCCTTTACGACAGCAAGGGCAAGCCGGAGTATTTCGGAGGCATCATTGTCCCTGACAATAGCGGAAACTGATATTACTCTGCTTCTTTTTTATCCGCTTTGTACTTCTTGAGCTGATAAACAAATGAGAGGATTCCTCCCATTCCGGCGCAGCCGAGGCCGATGCTGAGGGGGAGGTTTGTTGTCAGGTTTCCGAACATTGAGATGAGGATACATACAATTGCTGTGATTCCGAGAATGCCCTCAACTACTGTGAATAAAATTGTTGTTGTCTTTTTCATTTTGTGTGTTCTCCTTTGCGGTTTGTCATGGCCTGATGATAGCCTGCCCACGGGCCGCCTTGAAGGACACAGACTGTCTCAAACCCATGAAAATCAAGGATGGGACACGACATGTCCCATGAGACATGGAGTATAATAGGGGCACAAATTTCAGTGTTTCGAAGGGGAGATACGGAGATCATGAAAAAGCTAATTTCTGTTTTGCTCGCATCCGCAATGGTGCTTTCGATGGCTTCATGCACGTCCAAAAAGCCGTCAGGTCACCGTGACATCGATGTGGTCGACGGCACGAAAAGAGAACTCGGCGGCACGGAAGAAACGTATCCGGTTATCGTAGAACCCACTGAGACCGAAGCTCCTTCCGAAACGACGGAGGAAACGACAGAGGAGACCACTGAAGCGACAACGGAAGCAGCCACTTCGGCAACTGCGCCCGCAGCCGGCTTCGGAACAGCGGAAGACTATGTGCAGGACATCCGCGATACATATAAATATCTTGAGATCGACGGCGAATATCATGTTCCGGCGATCATTTTCGATACCCCTTATGCTAAAGAAATGAAGCAGGAGATCCGTGACATCTTCGATGAATATGCATTCGAGATCTCAAGCGTCGGAAACAGTCACTACTGGTACACCAAATACATCGCATTCCTCACGGACGACGGTATCCTCACGGTAGTTTTCGTTGAGGGCGGCGCATGGGATGACGATATCTATCACATCTGGAACTTCGACGTTACCACGGGCGATAAGGTTGATAACAAGAAGCTGGCACGACTTGCGGGCATTTCCGACATAAGAACGGCTGCCATGGACGGCGCACAGGCTTATTACAACAATACGGGCATGATGACGGTTGAGAACTACGAGGTCGTATCGACGGCTTTCGACTATATGTACGAGCCGGTTGCCAATTCCTTCAGCGAGGAAAATATCAACGAAAATATGCCCTTAGGCCTCATGGACGACGGCACGATGTTCTTTATTTCGCCTCTTGCTTCATTCGGAGGAGCCGAATGGTATTACAGGATGTACGACGTAAACGGAACAAATCTGGAATATGATGAAGGCTGGGTAGGCTCACCTTAAAGATATTATCTTGATAACGTTTGAATAGATCTCACCCATGCAGTAGAGGTAGACCGGTATCTCGACGTGCTTGATGAATACGAGGCACAATACCACCTGGGCAACGTTTCCGATGAACTGGGCAAGATCGATCATCCAGCCCGGGTTGCCGTCTTTTTTGTTTCCGATGGTCCTTATCAGGTTTACTATCGATGCGACCAGATGGACCGCCACGATGTATATGATGAGTATCGCCTGTGCCTGGTCTATGATCGAGGTCGCGAAAACACCGAAGTCAAAAAGGAAGAGTCCTGCCAGAAGTATGCGCTTGCCGCCGACCATCTTGTTTGCCTGTGTCAGGTAGTAGAAGAGGTACTTGAGGCCTCTCCACATGAGCCAGAGACCGACTGCCGCCGCGATGAATATGAATGCGTCTTCCGGTATCAGCATCAATATCAGTGCTGCGTGGATCGAGATCACAGCATATATTATGTTCCAGATGCGTCTCGACTTGCTCATGCTTCCTGCCTCATGCTTTCCTTGACGAGCTTAAGGTAGTCCTTGATGCCGCCAAAACCCTTCTTATCGTACTCGACGGAGAAACCGGCAAGGATATTTCCCGAGCGGTATATCTTGTTGGTGATCATGCTCTTCTGCGACAAGGATGCAATGATGAACTTTCCTAAGAAAGATGTATCGCGGTCTTCGGGCAGTGCGTTCTTATAAGAAGCTACATGAGTATTCACGTCAAAATCAGGGATGTTCTGGCCCGACAGTTCTTCGCCGAAAGCTTTCCAGTCTGAAGATGCGTCCTCCTGTCTTTTGGTCAGGATCGACATTATGCGTTCTTCGTATGGAGCGATCGTTTCCTCGTCGTATGTGTTCAGTTCGAAAACTTCGTTAGCACCTCTTAAATACTTCATCGCATAGATCATCTGGCAAAATGCCTTCCTGTAATCTGAGGGATTGTCCTTCAGGCATTCTCTGTAGTTGTCCCATGCTGGCATGTATTTATAACGGATGTAGCTGTAGTCGGGAAGATGCCCCGCATGGCCGTGTCCCAAGTTCAGAATATTGGTCTCACCCATGTTGAATACAGTGCTGTTAAAGACGCCCTTCTCGATGTCATCGGAAGCTCCGGGACTGTGCTTGAACGAGATCGGCCTTATTGTGCCGTCTTCCATTATCTCGGAGAAGTTGTTATCGGTATTGTTTATTACAAGTGAAGGCGTGCCTGCAAAATTGTAATGAGCCCATGTGTCAGCCAGGACATGCATTGCGATGCCTGCCGCCTGTATACTCCTGCCTTTTGCAAGTTCGATGGTATCTGTGACGAGTGAGCCGTTCGGTCCGCAGATCAGGCGGTACTTGTTTCTGTAGTTCCTTGTCGAGTGCGGTACTTTGACATAGAGATCTTTGGGAAGGAAATGGAACGATGCCCATATTCTCGTGATGTCCTGGAGTGATATTACGTCAGATCTCATGTCTACCAGTTCGGCCTGTGTCTGGCTTGTTGCGGCATGGATGCTCGCATTTATAGACTTAAGAAAAGTCTTTGTGCAGCAGTCGACCATCTGTGCGCTGTAGCACAGATCCAGCGCCTCTTTGTGAGAATATCCTGCAAGGTAAGCCGCGCAGTATGTCGCATAGTAGTGGAAATCAGCCTGCACGGTTTGCACCCTCCCGGAGTTTTTTCTTGTATCTCCTTACGCTGATGGCGGCGATGAATACCTGGATCGTGAATGAGAGCGAAACGAGTTCCATGAACACCGATAAGAATGTGTCGATGAGATCGTTTTCCAGGTCAATGATGTCGGGTACAACTATGCAGATGGAAATCAAAGATTCGATAATGAGCCACGCGGCCCAGACAAGATAAGTCCTGCGGACATTCTGTCCCGATCCTTCTTTTCGCGCACGAAGGCCTACATGAAGCCTTAAAAGGACATCTGATGCCATTAATATCACCAGTATGACAAGCGTGAACACGATGCCAATTGGCCCTAATTCTTCCATATCGGCCTCATCGAAAAGTTCCAGTCCGAAGATCAGGTACATCGCAAGCTTTATGATGCCCCAAAAGCCGTAGAGAATTACGCCCGTTCCCAAGATAACGAGCGTATTGCAGTTTCTTCTGTATTTAATTGCTTCCCGGTCGTTCGCCAGGACGTTCTCATTTACCACGGCTGTTCTCCAATTCGAAATAACACATGAATTATACTCTAATCAACACTAAGGTAATAATCTGTTGCATTTGCAACAAAACGTTTAAACATTGGTGATAGTTTTGGATAAAGATTATGCCGATAATTAAGCCATCAAACGAAAATTCACATAACTCTGACAAGGAGGACAGGACAATGGCAGATAAGGAAATGAATGAACTCAATTTAGATCAGCTCGAGAACGCAGTAGGCGGCACCAAGCCGAAGCTTCCCCCTTTGGGCGCAAAAGAATTTGGTCCCACAACCGAAAAGAGCGTATTCCCTGCAATCGGAAGACACAGCATCCCCACGGGTAATGAGGCTCAGCCTTCCACACTCGATAACATCAAGAGCAATCTCGGAAACGATCAGCTCTGATCCACTCTGAATACGATATCCGAACGGCCCGGCCGTGAAATCTCCTGAGTAGCGGCAGAGGGTAAAAGCATAATCTTAAACACGGATAGTATTAATATCAATAAGCACTCCGCTGGCTGTTTACCTGTCCGGCGGTTTGCTTTCTTCAGAATATCTCACGATAAAAGGAGAAAGAACATGGAAGACATCAATAAATGTTCTAATCATCACTCAGGGCTTTGATGCAGCAGTGAAATTCGCAAGCAAGTTCGTCTCCGGCCCCAAGGTTCAGGAACTTTTGCAGAACGGCGGCATTACTGCGCTAAACACTTACCTCACCGAACAGATTACAGGCCGTATTACCGGAGCAATTCCCAAGCCCGGCCAGCCTGTCTGATAATACCCTACTGATGTGTTTTGCAAAAGAGAGTGTCTTACGGCACTCTCTTTTAGTTTCATTCGATTTCTTATTCTTCCAATGTCATTGGCCATAAAACCAATTCGTGCTCTGTCTCGCCCCATTTTCCCGAGCTTTGCGAATAGGTCTGATAGTAATCGTCAAAACATTCTCCGCCTTCTACTGTGTAATAAAGTTCTATATCACCATCGTTTAAAGTGACCTGCATACCGAGAACGCTAAAACCCGTGACTTCGATATCCATATCAGGATCTAATTTGTTAGCTTCATCGTATTCGAACGTGATCGTCACAAAAGTTTTGCCGTTCTTTACTTCGAAGTTGCTTCCCGAAGTCCTGGAAGTTGAAAGATTCGATAAATTGGCATAAGCAGGGAGTTTGGTTCTGGTCTCATCATAAGATAATTCCTTATCGAAAACGGCTACCATGCTGTCCTCAAATACGGCAACCTTTTCGAGCCCGAACATATTGTCACTGGGGCAGGTATACGTTTTGACGGCCTGTTCCTCGTTTTTGATCTTGTTTGTGCCGCACGATGACAATGCGAAAACGCATATTACCGACATGACAATAACAATTCCCAACCATAACCTTTTCATAATCTTTTTCCTTTGCGCATTATTCTTAAGATCAGCAGTTACCATATATACAGATAACAGTTCAAATAAGTTGCGACAGTAAGGAAAAGGCGTGATCTGACCAAATTTTGTCCCAATATCGGGCTTGCCGTTCTGATAGACTTAAGAAGTAAGAAATAAGTTGGAGCATTATCAATGGACAGGGTATACGTGGCGATCGATCTTAAGTCTTTCTACGCAAGCGTAGAGTGCGTGGAAAGAAAGCTTGACCCTTTGAGCGTAAACCTTGTCGTTGCAGATCCCACGAGGACTGACAAAACGATATGTCTTGCAGTGTCCCCATCTCTTAAAAGCTACGGCATTCCCGGCAGAGCCAGGCTTTTTGAAGTTAACCAGCGGGTTGAACAGGTAAATAACGAGAGGCGTTATAAGGCGCCGGGCAGAAGGCTTACGGGCAAGAGTTACTGGAGCACCGAGCTTAATAATCATCCGGAAGTAGCAGTCGATTTCATTATCGCTCCGCCGCAGATGGCCAAGTACATGAAGGTCAGCGCAAAGATATACGGCACCTATCTTAAGTATGTCGCACCCGAAGACATCTTTGCTTATTCAGTTGACGAAGTCTTTATTGATGCGACGAATTATTTGGATCTTTACCACGTGAATGCGCACGATTTTGCAAGGATGCTTATAAAGGACGTCCTTCACACAACGGGCATCACGGCGACTGCAGGGATCGGTCCCAACATGTTCCTTTGCAAGGTTGCGATGGACATTGTTGCCAAGCATATTCCGGCAGATAACGACGGAGTGAGAGTTGCAGAACTTACTGAAGAAACATACAGAGAAGAACTGTGGTCACACACGCCCATTACCGACTTCTGGAGAGTCGGCAGAGGTATTGCCGCAAGGATAGAAAAGCTCGGTCTTTATACGATGGGTGACATCGCGAAATGTTCCACCAACAGGCAGCACATAGGCCAACTCTATAAGGTCCTCGGCAAGAATGCCGAACTCCTGATCGATCACGCCTGGGGCATCGAGCCGACCACGATCGCCGACGTAAAAGAATACAGTCCTGACAACAACAGCACCTCGACGGGCCAGGTCCTCAAAGAGCCTACGGACTACGAAACGACAAGGCTCATCGTATGGGAAATGGCAGATACCTTGTCTCTCGATCTGGTCGAAAAAGGCATCGTTACAAACCAGATCATCCTCACGATAGGATACGACAGGGAGAGTCTTTCAAGCGGAAAATACCAGGGTGAAATTGTTGTCGATTACTACGGCAGGGAAGTGCCCAAGCATGCGCACGGCACAGTCAATCTCGATAAACATACCTCATCTACAAAGCTCATCACGGAAGCCGTAATGAAGCTCTTTGATGCAATCGCCGATCCTAATCTTTTATCAAGGCGTCTGGGCATTGCGGCATGCAATGTCATCAGGGAGGAAGACATTCCCAAAGAGGAAAAATACGAGCAGATGAGCATTTTCGATCTTGCGCAGAAGCCGGAGGAAAAGAAGGAAGACGAAGAGAAGCTCGCAAAGGAAAGAGCGCTTCAGGAAGCTATGCTCGAACTCAAGCATAAGTACGGAAAGAATGCCGTAGTAAAGGCCAAGAACCTCAATAAAGGCGGTACGGCAATGGAGCGCAACGAACAGATAGGCGGACACAAGGCATGAGAAATTACGACGACATCAAACATCTTTCAAGGCCTCAGTATCCTGACCTTCCGCCCATGTCGATTCACGACAGGGCAGCGCAGTTCTCACCATTTGCGGCTCTTGTAGGCTATGAGGATGCGGTCGAGGAGACAGCCCGCCTTACCGACAGCAGACGCGAGATGGAACAAGACGAGATTAACGAATTAAACCGTCAGCTTCAAGAGCTTGCAGAAAAGCTCTCTGAGCGCCCGAAGATAAGGGTCACGTATTTTATCCGCGACAAGAAAAAAGAAGGCGGCAGATACTCTTCAAAGATCGGCAACGCCAGAACGATAGATCAGGCTGAAAACAGGATCGTTTTTACCGACGGCGAATCGGTAAAGATAAAAGACATGTACAGCGTCGTGTTTATCGAAGAGTAACAGTGTTACGCTATCTCCACTACCGTTTTTCCGAGCGTGTCCACAAAATATGTTCCGTTGAGATACGATAATTCGGGGTATGAATTACATGCGTAGTATGTTGCGGTTGCGCGGTAGTAGTTGCCGTAGAAAGGCGCGTCGATCTGCACTTTCAGGGCATCTTCACCGTCGATCCTGAAAATGACCTGGAGACAGCGGTTAGGGCTGTTTTCCAAAAGAAAATTGTATTCGTCACAGATCTCTATGGGCGTGTTTATGAATGCATCATAATCGGCATCGTCCAGGTCGACATAAAGGAAACAGATCCTGTATCTGGCAGTGGGGAAGAATTCCGTATAGTCGTCGCCGCAGTGATAATCTCCCAGATCCGCTCCGTCGAATTCCGCATCGATGTGCATGTTCGAAGGCATCTGATATTTCTCATCAAGATATTTGCCAAAGTCTTCACGAAAGCCCGGGATTCCCTTACTGATGTAATCGTCAAGATTATCGCCGTAGCCGCCCTTGTAACTGCTGTAATGGAGGTCGAATGTTTTTCCTTTTTCGAGAATCGGTGTTGATATCAGGAAGCTCGGATCCTCCGTATCGAATTCATCGACGCGGATCTTCGCCTGACGGGCTGCTGTCTCGCCGTATTTATCCTTAAGATATGATCTTATGGAAGCACTGTTGCCGATAACGAGAGCCTGATATCTGACGCCCCAGAAAATGCAGGGTGTTGCCAGGAAAAGCAGCATGATAAGGGAAAATATCCCGGCGCCTTTTTTGAGTTTCTTATCCTTGCCTCTTGCTATGTAGAGGATGCCGAATAAAAGTTCATAGAGGAAGCTTATGGGTACAAACGGGATTATGCAGAGCCATACCAGCACATTGATCTCTGCTTCAAGGCCATAAAGATAACGGCCGCCCAAGAGCCCTTCGTGCGTGCCGGCAAAACCGTAGCAGCCCACAATGATCCATACCCAAAAAGATGCAAAGAAGATAAAGCATCCTATGAGTCCGAATACCACTTTTGTCTTAGTTATCTTTTCTTCGCTCATTGCCTCTGCCTCTTATACAAAACCCAAAAAGACAATTGGTTTGATTATCAAACTATTTATGGAAATAATATCACGGATTTTTGACACAAACAACAGGTATCGTTTAATGCCGCGAATTTCTCACATATCACAAGGTTTTCTTTTTCTGTTAATATATGGCAAGGATAGGTATTTTCGAGAGATCATGGGGATAGATCAATGAAGAAACAGATTTCAATGACATTAGCGGTAATAGTATTCGCTTTATCACTGACCTCATGTTCCGGGACAGGGAAAGACGGAATCGGCTGGAAAAGCGGACAGGGAAGCCCCGGCGGAACAGGTGGTACAGGCAGCCGTACAGGTTCCGGCAATTCAGGTTCTTCCGGCAAAAACAAAGATTCCGATACGGACAGTTACTTCTATCCGGGAGAGCCTGAATATGATTTCAGTGAGGTGGAATCAGAATATCGGTTGCACGATTACTATCTTGATACGGTAGACGTGCCGTGGGGAGAAACACACGACCTTCACATGGTCAACGGACAGATCCAGAATTATTTCCGTTACACTGCGTTTGACTTGAATGAAGTTGTCTGCAACAAAGACCTGGATAATATTTCCACCATATCCAGACCCAGAGTCAGGGCATTTCCGGCTGATAAAAAAGGATATGTGGTCTATGAGGTTATGTATACCCAGATATTCCCGATCCGTTCAATAATGTACAGAACTCCGGATTTTCAGATGTATGAATTCGAAGGAGTGAATTATATCGACTACTACACGGGAACCAAGCTTCCGTACTTGTCTGCTTTTGAAAGGAACACTAAAAACGGCCTTTATACGCAGTTTATCTATGAGGGTAAACGGTACAATTTCGGTTACTACGAATTCCAAACCCAGGATGATGGCAAAATAGTGTATTCCACAGACGAAGACTGCAACAATATTCTGACGGAAACTGTAACAGTAACTAGAACAGACTATCTTGTCGTTCCTGAAGATTACGACGGTCTTCTCTTGTATGTTTATGTCGGTGACTGGACACAGACAAGACCTGTCGTAACTACAACGGATCACGAGGATGTATCTATTTTCCGTCCGGAGCCTTTTGACGATGAGGAAAACCTCGACGATTATGTTTTCTTCGGAATAACAAGATCAAAATAAGTGCGACAGATAAGGGGATAAACAAATGAAAAAACAGATATCAATGACATTAGCGGCAATAGTTTTCGCTCTGTCGCTTACATCATGTACAGGCACGGGAAAGGGAATAGGCATCCCTACCGGCACTAAAGATACCGATGATGACAATACTGACAGCTTCTTCTATCAGGGGAACCCTGATTACGATTACAAGAGTGTAGATGAATTCAGAGATCTTGGAACTCATAAGCTTGATACAGTTGACGAGCCCTGGGGAGAAAAACATGATCTCCGCTGGGTTAACGGCCCCATCAGAAACTATTTCATTTATTACACTTTCGATGGAAACGATGAGATCAACAACGAGAACCTGAATAACATTTCCACCATATCAAGGCCCAGGGTCAGAGTATTTCCGGCTGATAAAAAAGGCTATGTAATGTATGAGATCACATATACCCAATCGTTCCCCGTCCGATCATTGGAGAAGGGACATGTGAGTTCTTCAATGTATTCCTTCTACGGCGTGAGATACATCGATTATTACACGGGAACGATGCTTCCGTACATCAATGTCTTTGACAAGGACAAGAGCGGCGGAAGTGAGATTGAATTCGTAAGCGGCAGTGAGAGTTACACATACGGATTCTACGAGTTCAAGGAACAGCAGGAAGAAGATGAAGGTTATGACACTGATGAATACGGAAACATCATTACAAAGAAAATCAGCGTAACAAGAACTGATTATGTTATAGTTCCCGAAGATTACGACGGCCTTCTCATGTCTGTTTATGTCGCTGACTGGGTTTCACAACCACAGGACGAAGATGGCGACGGTAAAGATGATAAAGAGAAGCCGAACAGAGAACCGGTCACGACTCATGATCCGGAGCCTTTTGATGATGAGGAAAATATAGAAGATTACGTTTTCTTCGGAGTAACAGGACCTAAGTAATTACAGGGATATATTTGGGATAGAACAATGAAAAAACAGACAGCACTTTTACTCGCAGCGGCCATGTCCGTTGCAGCACTTACATCATGTACGAAGCCGGCTGCGACTGTGTTCGATGATGAGCCTGCCGATGAGACCACAGAAGAGACTGAAGACCCTGACGGCATACACTACAGCCCGGGATCTCCTTCACATGACCTCTCGAATGTAAGAATAACCGAAACCCTTCCTGACTACTATCTTGAAGAATACGATGCTCCCTGGGGCTCAAAATACGATCTTAGGATGGCCGACAGAACCATCGAGACCAAGTGTGCATTCTTAACATTTGACAGCAACGACGAAGTCTGCAACGAGAATCTCAACAACATCTCAACGATAACAAGACCTACTGTAAAAGTGTTTCCCGCTGAGCAGGAAGGATACATCATGTATGAGATCACATATACCCAGCTGATCCCGCTCCGCTCAAGGCAGCCTTCCATAATCAGCAGCGACATGTTCGTTTACTACGACCTTGATTTTGTCGACTACTACACCGGAACTGTTTTTCCGTGGGTGAACATCTTCAGCGGGGGCGGAGGATCACACATCATTCAGGACTACCACTATCAGGACGGCACATACCGTCTTGAATACTACGAGTTTCACGAAGACGAGCAAATAGATGAAGGTACTGAATATCTTGATAATGACTTGGTGCTGAGAAAATTCACCATCAAGAGAACGACCACATCCTATCTCGTCGTCCCCGAAGATTACGACGGCATACTCATGTATGTCTATGTCGGTGATGATGTGTTCTGGAACCAGGCCGAAACGGGAGAAGAAAATCAGGAGACCGTAAACAAGGACAGACAGCCCTACAATGTTTACAATGCGGAACCCTTCGGCGACGAAGAGCACATTGACGATTATATTTTCTTGGGAGTAACGGTGCCCAAGTGATCACTTAAGAAATTTCTTAAGTGTATTCTCATCGCAGTCGAAATGCTTTCTTATCTGCTTAACTATCGCGTTAAGTGATTCTTCGGGTGACTCTTTATAGCGGCCTGTAACGTGCTTATAACCCCAAATGTATTCGGGCGGTGTCATTCCCAGCCGTATTCTTCGCCCTTTTTATTCTGACGCGGTTTGAAATCTTTTACCGTCAGATATGTCTGCATCTGAAGTTTTGTGAGCACGCCCTCGAAATTCTTTTCGCCGCCTTTGCCGAAACCGGCCTTCTCTTTCATCTCGTGTGTATAGAGTTCTGATGACAGTCCGAGCGAGGGAAGAGCAGATACCTTAACATCCCATATATCAACGCCTGAAGGAATGAAAAGATCCATAAGAAGTTTTTCGCGGTAACCTGCTTTACCGTCATCGTAGAGTGCATCGAAATCGTATCCTGAACGGCGGTAATTAACAAAATAAGGGAACCATTTCTTCGAGATAAATCCCGTTTTATTGCCGAAGAATTTTCCGTAAGCGACCTTGCCCGTGCGTGCAAGAACGCCGCGCCATTCCCACGGATCGACATCAGCATCGCCTGACCACCAGTACGAAAGACAGGTCATGTTTTCAACAGAGAAACCGGGAATGACATTTTCGAACAGAGGAATAAAACCGACACGGTCAATGACAGACAGGAGCTCATCACTACTGTGAATGCAGCCCTCATCGTCCCAGTCGAGACCACCCATGTACCACTGTCCGTCGATTACTTCCATGTTGTCTTACTGATCGTGCATTATTCCCATCTGCGCAACTATCGCTGCAGCAGAGCCCACATAGTCGTTGCATTTTCCGGTTAAGAAACCGCGGAGTTCTATGCATTTGAGATGCTTGTATTTATCGGTGAAACGCTTCTCGAATTCTTTAATGTCGTCTTCTGTTCCGCCCATCTCTCTTATGACCTGCTCAGCTGCCAGAACAGCTCCGCACATGCCGCCGTTATCTCTCGGACGCGGAGGTTCGGTCATGTTGGGATTATTCATTCCCAGCGCATCGTACACTGCCGATGCGCAGTTCATACCGCTTCTGTGATTGCTTCTTGCTATGGTTTCATAATCGATCATAAAAGTCACCGTCTTTTATTTGATGGAAATAATTATACAGTGATAAACAACACTCAGGCAAACGGGTGTTGATTATGCAACAGAACGCGTCCCGATTGCTGATTGTTTGCCTTCCCGTACACATTGATAATGAACGCATTAACCTAAAATACATTCCGCACAGGAGGAAATATAAATGAAGATTACAGATAAGAATGAAACTAAAGTAGAGAAGATCGAAAAGGTTATCGGCGGCTGGCTCGTTTCCATCAGAGATGATAAGAAAGCTGTAGATGAAGCAAAGACATTCGTTGTTTTCGATCCCATGGTCTACATGTACTGATCAGTAAAAAACCTGATGATTTAAGGCCGCAGCATCACTGATTGGTGTTGCGGTTTTTGTTTGTGTTCAGTCCCATTAATGGAATACTGCTTTATTTTCTGCCTGATAAAATATAGTCAGGTAGAGACGGTACATTTGATTTCGGAGGTGCATATTATGTGTTTCTTTAGATTATTCAGTTCATCAGAAGATAAGATCAGCGAGCGCGAGAGAAAGTGGCGCGAGGAAGAACTCGAAGAAGAGTACGACGAGATTGACGGCATCGAAGATGCGGATTATTGAAAACAAAGAACAGCCCGGGATCGCTCCCGGGCTGCTCTCTTGAAAGGAATTAAATGAGGTCCTTTTCAGTTGGTTCTTAGAAAAGATTTACGCTCTTTCCGTCAGCATCGAAGATCTTCTTCTCGCCAACTACAACGTAAACGTCACCGCCGAGCTTAGCAGCCTTCTTCTCGATTGCCTTGTAATCGATCTGCTTGCCGTCGATCTCGAAGATAACCTTGCCGAGCTTCTTAACCTTCTTAGCAGCTGCCTTCTTAGCAGGAGCTTTCTTTGCAGCGGGCTTCTTAGCAACTGCCTTCTTAGCAGGAGCAGCCTTCTTTGCAGCGGGCTTAGCAGCCTTCTTAGCGGGAGCAGCCTTCTTTGCAGCGGGCTTCTTAGCAGCAGCCTTCTTAGCAGGTGCCTTCTTAGCAGCGGGCTTCTTTGCAGCAGCCTTCTTTGCAGGTGCCTTCTTCTCTACCTTCTTTGCCTCGTCAACCTTAGCGATTACTTCAGCTTTTTTCTCTTCTGCCATTAGTTTTTCCTCCGTATGAAATAAGCATTGAGATTTGTTTTTAAACGTACTATAACTCCATACTACAAATCTTCTTAAAAAAGGTCAATAAATTTAGTGTTAATAACGATTGAACATGAAAAAATTAATCGCCAAAAACGTCCTGATTTATATTGTCTCAAGCTACTTCATACTCAATGAGTTCATCGTAAATTGCAGTAACAGGTCTTCCTCCAATCTTTGCTTTTTCAAAGAAGTCCTGCAGTGTGCGGTACCATTTGTTGTTGAATCTGATTACTATGTTTCTGTTTTCTGCAATGCATTCAATCTTGAAACGAACTTTGTTGTAAACGAATGACAATGTGCATTCGTCTTTTGAAAGCCAGAAGAGGTCATACAAATCTATGGAGTCATCCCATTCCAGTGAGAGCTCATGCTTAAGCATTATCACTGATTCCATCTCTTCAATGTTTCCCCACCATGAAGGGTTTGAACGAAGGAATTCCGCGAACCTGAACTTTGCATCGTTAAGCAGGTTTACCGCTTCTTTTATTCTTCCTTCAGCAGCTCTTATTCCTGCAAGTCTGTAGCTCAGTCCCGGATCGGGAAGGAACTCGGGTGAAACTATTGAGAACAGGTTTTCAGGATGAGACATCTCATCGTAAAGACGCTCAATCATTGCTCTGTATTTGGTCTCATTTTTCTCGACAAAGTATCCGTTATGGTACATGTCGGCAATCTTGTATTCGCAGCCAATCCTGAGGCAGTCATCACGGGATTCTGCGCCCTTGCTGAAATAATAGAAAGCTTTTTCGTAGTCGACTGTTCCTGTCTGACCGTAATACCAAACATATCCGAGGCCTTCATATGCCGGGAAGAAATTCATGTCGGCGGCCATTTCCAAATATTTTTTGTACAAGCCGAAGTTGCGCTCTTCGGCGTAATGAAATGCCAGGTTATGCATATCATTGGGGTCGTGGTATTTGTTAATCAGAAAGTAATGAGCTTCCTCGAAATAATGCTTGTCTTCTTCAGTGTGGCTTTCTGCCAAATAGTAATCAGTAATGATTCCTCTTGCTTCTCTTTCTGTCATAACCCTGTCCTCCTTCTTTCACACTTCATTGTAAGTACCGTTGTGCTTACGACCCATATCTTCGCGAATCAACGCCTTGATATAGGTTGCCTTGCCAGTATCTTCAAGTGAGTTTAAGTACCCGATAATGTCAGCGTCATACTTCTTGCTGAGACGGACATTAATCTGAATTGTGTTTGCCTTCTGGTACTTTGTAATGTATGTGATATCGTTTGCCATGCTTCTTTCCTCCTAATGATTAATAGATCGCGCTGCACTTAAACGACAGGATCATCAGAAGAAAGGAGAACCATCGTTCAAGCTTTAGCACCTTGCATCTGCAGGTTGCTGTGCGGTCACCGGGCTTGTCCCTTGCGCACTCTTTATGGTGGCTTCAGTATAGCAGGTTTGAATTAGGCCTGCATTCCATTAATGGGACAGTTTTAAGGTGCGATCTTCAGTGTGCCCCACAACTGATTTTCTGATGATAAACACTCTGATTTATATCTGTTGTTTAAGCAACATTTTGCGCACTAATTGATTATTGGATTAACACTTTTCAGGATGCATACTGTAGCCGTCAAACAGTTACACGAGACATTTTTCTCTCTCCCCATATATATTGTGATGACGGGTTGTCTTTATGGCAGCCCGTCGGTCTTTTGAAACAGAAAACAAAAGATCATAAATATTTTTCTGTTTATCAACAGCCTGGTTTCCGCATGTTGTTTAAGCGACAAAACAGAGCGTCATTACTGATTGTTTGAGATGATTGCCGACGCGATAATGACATTATCAAATACAAAATCAGTCACAAAGGAGGACACGAAAATGACAAACGCAAAGATGAACTTTATGGAACTTGGAATGGATGATCTGGAGATCGTATCCGGTGGTACAGTAAGAGAATTTGATGATCTCGTTTATGAGTTCGTACAGATTCCGGTATTGGCAGATCTCTGCGGTACAGCCGTTGGACATGTTCCCGGTGCGAACCACGTTGCAGCATATGCAGTTGAAACACATAAATTGATTTTAGGATGAACATCACTGTTGATATGCTCATCACGATTGAAGATGATACCTGCATTTTGTAATGCTTTCATTTCAGCTTTTGTTCTATCTTTAAATGTGCCTGGTTCAACACTGCGGTATTCTAAGAATCCTGGTTCTGTGTTAGTTGGTGTGCAACATATACGAGCAAATGTTTTACCTGCAAGTAA
>CAJOJI010000045.1:15849-28927 GCA_905234715.1 uncultured Saccharofermentans sp. | reverse complement strand
ACTGTTCAGGGCGGAAAATCCACGACAGACGTTACAGTCGAGACGATCAGCAAAGCCGGTAAAGAACTCATCATCGTTGCAGTTGCAGTCGTAGTCCTTCTTATAATCATCATGGCCGCAAGGATCGCCGTTAAGCGATGGGTCGATAAGAAAAGAGAAGCTGAAGAAGAGATAATTCTCCCTGATTCTCAAGAATTTGATGTTGACAAACCTACTACAAAAATAGAAAATACCGCAGAAGAAGATATTGGAGAAAATTAATATGCCGTACGAACTGGTTATTAATCTGCCGACGAACAAACAGATCCTGCCGATAGTTATTGGTATCGCAGCAGTTGTTATTTTGGGCATTATCATCGCGCTCAAGATTTTCAGTTTTTCTGACAGACAGAAGGCAAGACACAGCCAGAAGATCAGCGCTGAATTAAAGCGTGAGAAGACCATGGATAAGGTCGTGCGCAGAGAGAATGCTGCATCAGCAACACCTACAAAGACTGTTTATCAGATAAAGCGCGAGTCCAGAGACCCCGAAAAGAGAAAGCAGCAGGAAGCTTTGGAAACCAATACTCTGGTAGGCGGAACAAGCGACGCCCAGAAAGAAGAAAAGCACGCAGCGGATTACTACGGACAGCTCGGTATATCTTCAAAGAGATCCAAGCAGCTCGATAAGGCCAAGGAAAGAGCCATCCTTAACGGATATCTCCAAAAGTCCAACACGGCTCCCATCAGACCTGTATACTCAAACACTGCCGATGCACGTCAGCAGCAGATGAATGAACTCAATTCCGACCAGGTCGGTGATGAGGCAAATACTCCTGCACTCGTTATGGATTCAGCAGCTCCGTCTGCCGTAAAGTACACAAACGGCGATACTTATAAGCACAATCTCAGACAGAAGCAGATTCAGTTAAAGCGTCCTTCTTCTGCAAGGGCAGCAGCTCAGCCGGCTCAGGAAGATACTGCTTATGAAGGTGCAATAAGACCCGAGATCGGCACGGAAGTATCTAATTCCGAGCCTGCTGTTGTAGCAACTGTTCCTGAAGAAAAACCTGATATTTTAAAGTACGGTGAAGAGGCAATAATCCCAGCTGCACAGGAAGCAGTAAACGGCTTTGTACCCGACCGGGAAGTTCTCGAACAGAACTCCCTCGGAGAGGCTGAAAACACTTAATTCTCAGGCTTTCCTGACACCTCCAAGCACTTGAAAATAAGGCCCCCCGACCTTATAATTTATTTATCTTCTAATATAGGATTTATTAGAAGATGTGTGTGTGCTTTTTGGAGGAAATATAAATGACGGGTAGCTATTCGGGGCGCTTCTCGCTTAAATTCCTGTGTGCATTACTATGCGCACTTTTTGCTTTTTCAATCTCAATTAATTGTTTTGAATCTCATGATGTAAAAGCCGCTGGAAGTGTTACTGCTACAGCACAAAGTTGGGGTGGTGATGAAGCCAATTTATACGTTACGGTTTCAGGGTTTTCCGAAGGGCAAAATGTAGATGTAATTATTGCATTTGCATCTGATGTTTTTGCTGCAGGATCGGATGCAGTAACTGTATTGTCTGAAGGTGATAGTCTCCATCTTTGCATCACGGGTTGGAACGGTGATGAAGGTTCACCCAATGACACCTACTACATAGCTTTGAGTGGTACAAGTCTTTCCGATATTGATCCCGTTGTTGTAGATTATTGGGTTTCAAGAGAACCTGAACCTACAGAACCCGATCCGACACCTACACCAGAACCCACAGCAACACCTGTTCCTACAAATACACCAGTACCTACCAATACACCTGTTCCGACAAGTGCTCCTACGACTGCACCTACACAGACACAGAAGGAGACACAGGCAACTCAGGCAACACAAGCAACTCAAGCAACACAAGCCGGTGACACAACCACTGCAACAAGCAATTCCGATGAGACTACAGCTGCAACAGAGAGTGCTGCAGAGACAACTACTGCAACATCGTCTGCAACTTCTTCAAAGGCAACACAGGCTACGGAGACTCCTATCGTTGAAGAGACCGGTCTTACTGATGAAACCGTTGAAGGCGGTACCGATGAGACAAATGAAGACGGTACACCCGTAGTTGCTGCTCTTACTGCAACAGGTAACGGCGGAAGCAAGAACGGTCCCAGGAAGACATCTGCTGCAAGTTGGATCTGGATCATCATCCTGCTTATTATCGGCGGTCTTCTTTATGTTCGATACAGATACCTTAAGAAGCAGAAGAATCTTGACGGATCAGATCTTGCCATTGCATTCATTCCCGGTGTTCCCGTTCTCGCCGAGAAATTCTTCGGTTATCTGGGCCCCGTTAAGAGCATGAATACAAGCACTGCTGTATCCGAGAAGAGCTTTAATACAGCCAATGCGATGAAAGAGATCAAGGCAATGGAAACTTCCGAGAAGGGCATTGCCACAGGCACAAGAACAGCTGTTCAGAAGGCACCTGTTAAGCGTCCTGCTGAGCTTTCAGTAAACCATGCCAAGACCGTTGCAGAAACAAAGAAAGGCGGCGCTGCTACAGCAGCTAAGCCTGTTTCAAGAGCTGCGGCAAATGCAAAGACACTTACACCCGAACAGCTTGCAGAGCGTGAAAGGGCAGCAAAGCTTCTTGCCGAAAGAAAGGCTGCACAGGCAGCAAGAGTTGAAGAGATCAGAAAGAATGCCGAAGCAAGAAAAGCAGCGGCAGCAAAAGACGGTACTGCTATAACAGAGAAAAAACCTGTCCAGCAGAGAGCACCGATCAAGAGACCTGCAAGCCTGTCGGTTAATCATGCTCAGGCCGTAGCAAACGGTGCGGCAGCAGGCACAACGGCTAAGACTGTGGATTCACGTCCGGCGGCATCTGCAGCAACAAAGACTGCAGCAGCGGCAGCAGGAACTACCGCAGCAACATCCGCTGTTCGTCCGGGAGCTAAGCCGGCAGAAAAAACCGGAATAAAACCTACTGAGAAAATTGGTGTAAAATCTGAAGAGAAGCCTGCAGTTAAGAAGGATGAAAAGCCTGCCGTAAAACCTGCAGAAAAACCCGTAGTAAAAAATGTCGACAAGCCGGCTGAAAAGCCCGTCGAGAAGAAAGATGTGGAAAAAGCAACAGCAAAACCCGTTGAGCAAAATGCACCTGCCCAGCGTCCCGGCAGTTCAGTAGTGAATGCCGGAATCGTTTCCGCTGCTGCAGGAGATAAAAAGGAAACAAGCAACGAACAGAAAGAGAAGCCTATGGAACACAATTTCACATCAGCTCCACAGAATGGACCTCTCAAACGTCCGAAAGCAGAACTCACACCTGAACAGATCGAAGAACGCGAGAAGGCAAAGAAGCTTCTCGAAGAGAGAAGAGCTGCTCAGGCTGCAAGAGTAGAAGAGATCAGAAAGAATGCTGAGGCCAGAAAGGCTCAGGCATATGAGCAGGCAAAGCAGGCAGAAGAGACAAGGAAAGCCGAAGAAGCCAGAAGGCTCGAAGAGGAGCGTCTGGAAAGAGAAGCGAGAAAGGCAGAAGAAGCAAGGATCGCTCAGGAGGCTGCAAGAGCTGCCGAACTTGCAAGACAGGAAGAAGCGAGAAAAGCCGAAGAGGCTGCTAAAGCTGCTGCCATAGCAAAGGCTAAGGCTGAGGCTATTGCCGAGGAAGCAAGAAGACTTCAGGAACAGGCAAGAGCGGCTGAGCAGGCCAGAAGAGAGGCTGAGGCTCTGAAGAGAGAAGAGGCCAGAAGATTAGAAGAAATCAGAAGAGCCGAAGAGATGAGAAAGGCTGAAGAGGCCAGACTTGAAACCGAAGCAAGAGCTGCGGAAGAGGCTCAGAGAAGAGAAGAAGCCAGAAGGTTAGAAGAAGTAAGAAGAGCCGAAGAAGCCAGGATAGCTGAAGAGGCAAGAAAGGCTGAGGAAGCCAGAAAAGCCGAAGAGGCAAGAAGGGCTGAAGAAGCAAGATTAGAAGCTGAAGCAAGAGCTGCAGAAGAAGCAAGGAAAGCTGAGGCGGCAAGATCTCTTGCAGAGGCACAGGCTGCTGAGCGTGCAAGACGTGAAGCTGCTGAAGCTGAGAGAGCTGCAGCTGCTGCAAGAGCACAGGCTGAAGCAAAGATGGCTGAGGCTCAAAAAGCAATGGAGGCTGCAAATGCAGCCAGAGAAGCTAAGGCTGAGATGAACAGAAAACAGAGCAAGACATCTGCTTTCTTCAAGACAACAATGGCAACTTCAGATCCCGTAATGCCTGCAATCTCCGCATTGTCTTCTGTTGACGGATATAACAAAGCACTTGAGACCAGCGCTGAGAAGAAAGCCAAGGCTGATGACCAGAGAGAAAAGAATCCTTACCACGGATATAAGGGCAGCAGTACTTCCGGTGTAGCTCCGTCCGGTAACAAGCCGAAAGACGGCGCGGCAAAGGCTGCAGACCGTGCAAGGGCATCTTCAAATGCTAACCAGCTCGGAACGATCCTTGCGGGAAATAACACCAATGCTTCCGGAAGAGCACCCATGTGGGCTGCTCCGGGATCAAACTCACCTGTATTCAAGGAAAGTAACGACGCCAGAAAAGAAAGAATCCGCGAACAGCAGAGAAGGATCGAGGAAGAAAAGGCAAAGAAACTGGCTGAGCAGGAAAAAGCAAACGCTCCTCAGACAAGTATTGCCGACACTGCCAGAACACGTAAATCCGCATTCTTCGACAGAGGTTATACACCTGCCGGGAATACAAGCAGCGAACAGAATGAGCAGTCCTCTGCTTATGGCGGAATCGTACGTCCTTCTGATATAGTAGATAAGGAACGTGACTTTAAGAACGCTCCGCCGGCTCCTGCAATGGGTACGGATATTGAAGGTAACAGACCTCCGATCATGGATCCTAAAGCAGGCGCGGCTCCTACGGCACTTAAACCGAAGCCGGGATTCAAGCCTTTGAATCCTAACGGTTCTAATAACTGACGAAGACTTTTCAGGGGGATGATACTATGAAAAGATCTAAGAAACCATTAACCTTTGTTGCTGTCGCAGCAAGTATCGGCGCACTCAGCCTTGGGCTTGAGGCATGTGTTTACGGGCCTCCGGGAGTGCAGGCTGAAACTAATGTTTACGGACCTCCGCCGGAACCTGCGATTACAGAGACAGTAGAGACAGAGGAAGAGACAAAAGCTACCAAAGATGAGAAGCCCTCAGCTCCTTCGGATAACGATGAAGTTGTTGTATACGGACCTCCTTCTGATCTTGTAGACGGACCCGAAGAAGATGTTTACGGTCCTCCGCCGGAAGTTGAAGAATAATGTCTGTGGATACAAACGAAGCCAAGAAGGTATATCTCGACAGAAAAGCTGAAGAACGAGCAAGGCTTTTCAAAGATCCCGAACTGATATATCTGTTTTTCGAATTGACCAGAAGCTGCAATGAGAAGTGTTTTCACTGCGGAAGCAGTTGTGCGCCCGGATTGGGACACGGCCCTTCCGTAGAGGAATTCAAAGCAGTATTAGATGACGTCAAAGAACACTTTGATCTGAGAAAACTCCAGCTCTGCATTACCGGCGGCGAACCGCTATTGTATCCCGGTTTTGCCGAGCTTTTGGGCTATGCGCATGAGCAGGGTTTCCGCTGGGGCATGACGACAAATGCAACCCTCATAACTGAGGATGTTGCAAACATGCTCGCTGATGTCGGCATGGGTACGGTATCCGTAAGTATCGACGGACTCCGTGATACACACGACAGACAGAGAGGCCTTAAGGGCGGTTACGACAAGGCCATGAGAGGAATCCAGAATCTCATTGACCGCAAGGCTTTCAGGCACATCCAGGTTACGACAGTCGTTAATCACAAGAATATCGGTGAACTTGATGAGCTCTTTGAGATCATGGATTCGATCGATCTTGATTCATGGCGTGTAATCGGAATCGAGCCGATGGGAAGAGCTTTGGATTATCCCGACATGCTCCTTACACCTGACGACCAGAGATATCTGTTTAACTTCATACGCGAAAAGCGTGAGCAGGGCATCCCCGTAAATTACGGATGTTCGCACTTCTTAGGTCTTGAATATGAAAGAGACGTAAGAGACTGGTTCTTCTATTGCGGTGCAGGCACACACACCGCTGCGATAAGGATCAACGGTGACATCACTGCATGCCTTGATATCGAAGACAGACCTGAATTTGTACAGGGAAACATTGCTAAAGATAAGTTCAGTGACGTATGGTTCAACCGTTTTCAGGTATACAGAAAACCTTTGTCTTCACTCTGCAAAGAGTGTCAGGACTGTGAGTGGGAGAAGTGGTGTGCAGGCGGATCCAGACACAGCTTCGACTACGATAACAACAGACAGAGAGTCTGCTTCAAGGACGTTCTCTTTTAATAAATTTATATAGAGTGTATTATTTTAGATAGGGAATTTCCTTGTGGGGAGAATTGTTGCATGCACCAGAAAATCGCGATAATTACAGGCAGCTCATCAGGCATCGGAAAGGCTTTTCTTGAGCTTATTGCAGGCGATAAAGGCGAATACTTCAAGACTCCGTTTGACGAGATATGGGCAGTGGCAAGACGCAGGGATGCGTTAGATCAGATCACCGCATCTGTAAGCGGCATCAAGGTTGTTCCGGTCGTTGCGGATCTTTCTGACAATTCGGGAATAAAGATAATCGAAGATAAACTTAAAGAGGAAGAACCCCTGGTGGGACTCCTTATCAATTCTGCCGGAATGGGAATCAAAGGCCCTGTCATGAGCAAGTCTGCCCAGGCCCTTGATGACACCATAAGGATCAACTGCAGTGCGTTAAGTCAGATGATAAGGATCACTGTTCCTTTCATGAAAACCGAAGGCGGCGGACGCTCAAAGATAATCAACATAGCGTCATCTGCAGGATTCCTTCCCCAGCCCGGTTTTGCATGTTATGCGGCAAGCAAGTCTTATGTCATCTCATTTTCGAGAGCAATGAGCTGTGAGCTTAAATCACAGGGTATAGACGTTATGGCGGTATGCCCCGGTCCTGTTGCGACCGACTTCCAGAGAAGAGCAACGGAGGGCAAGGAGACTGACTTTAACGACTGGCGCAAGAACTTCGTCATCGACCCTGTAAAGCTTGCAAGAAAATCTCTTTCAGCTTCGGTAAAGGGCAGAAGGATGCTCGTATATCCGTTTTCACAGAAACTGTTACACCTTGCTTCAAAGATAGTTCCGGTGTCATGGATACTGGCTTTTGAGAGCAAGGCTGTAAATGAATAAACACTATCAGAAGGAGTGATCTAAATGCAGAAGAAAAAAATCGAACCGACATTCGGCAGCATTTTCAGAGCAGTCGAAGAGAAGGCAAAGAAAGTATCTTTCCTTCAGGATACGGCTACACAAATTACCTTAAACGGCAACCTCGACAATCTTCCTTTGTATGTGAAGATCGAAGACGGCATTCCTGAGGTAGCTCCTTATGAGTACATCAATGCACCGTTTTATATCGATGCCGATGCAGAGACTTTTGCATCAGTCCTGAACGGCGAGAAGGACTTTGTAGTTGCCGTCTCTCAGGGCAGCATTACGATCAACGGAGATGCCGCACAGGCACTGGTATTCTGCTCCAAACTTTTCTGAAGGCAATTCCGCTTGATATAATTAACAAGTATGGCAACTATACTTAACGGCATTTTTAAAGATAAGATGGTCTTCCAGTGGGGAGCCGAACTCCGCGTGTTCGGCTGCTGCGATATAGACTGCACCATCAAGGCCGTTTTGTTTAAGGACGGGGAACAGGTTTCCTCTAATACATGCCGTACTGAAGAGGACGGAAGTTTCCTCGTTTGTCTTGAGCCGGTCGATGAACCCGGCGGTCCTTATGAACTCAAGGTCTACGAGAATGACGTTGAAGAATGTGCCATTACGGATGCTTATGCCGGAGAGGTGTGGCTTGCCGCAGGCGGCGGAAACATGGAATATCCGCTTAAGCGTTCGGAGTTTGCAAAATACATCGTTCCCAGGATCGGTAATTCTGAAATAAGACTTTATAAGGTTCCAACCTTCGGTCATCTGAATGAAGATCAGGCTTATGCCGAAGCGGTATCTGAATGGGTGGATATCACCAGTGAGACCGCAGGTGAGATCAGCGGTGTCGCTTACTATTTTGCAAGAGAACTCGAATCAAGAATTGATGCCAAGATCGGAATCATTCAGTGCTGTTCGACAAGATCCACGTTAGATAATTGGCAGAGTGTTGAGTCACTGCTTACCACAAAAGAGGGAAGACAGTACATTACGGATTTCGACGATGCCGCTGCCGAGCTTACTCCTGAAGAATTCGACAAGGCTGAAGCCGAGTATAACGAAGCTTACGAAAACTATCAGGAGATGCTTGCCGAAGCTCTTGCGGAAGATCCATGGATGACTTATCCCGAGGCTGATCTTAAGATCGGTCCTGCACCGTGGCCCGCACCTGTCGGGCCCAAGTCTGCAAGACATCCGGGCGCAGTTTTCGAGTGCATGATATTGAGAATAGCTCCTTACACTTTAAGAGGCGTAGTCTTCTATCAGGGCGAAGCGGATACGGACGGACACCAGAATGAATACGGAGCTGTATTCAAGTCAATGATAAAGGAATGGCGTGATGTGTTCTTTGACGACCAGCTTCCGTTTATATTCTGCCAGCTTCCCATGTTTATTTCGAAACAACGTAAGTATATGGATTTCGACGATATGTCCTGGCCGACCCTCCGCGAACAGCAGCAGATCGTTGCGATCGATATGCCTAATGTTTATATGGCGGTTACCGTTGACTGCGGTGAATTCAATAACCTTTTCCCGTCTGACAAGAAGACTCCGGGTGACAGGCTTGCTCTCCTTGCAGAGAAGTTCGTTTACGGCTTTGAGCATGTCGACGCTGTCTCTCCGTTTATTATCGATGCAAGACGCGGCGAAGGTGTTGAGATCTCATTCGGCGGCGACTACCTGCTGCTCAATCTTACTACCGGATTCGGACCTGACGATTCGGGATTCGAAGTCGCAGGTGATGACGGCAAGTTCTATCCGGCTGAAGCCAACGTCGACTTCGACGGAAAGACTGTGCTTTTGTCCTGTCACATGGTTGAGTTCCCTTCGAAAGTAAGATATGCATTTTTCTCATACGGTCCGACCCCTCTGCATGCGCAGAACGGTCTGACTGCAACACCCTTTCAGGTAAGAATTGATAAGGATTTAGGCGGTGCCTGATTATGAACATAGCTTTTTTTACACGTCCCAAACAGGAGATCACATATTTATATTCTGACTTTACCGTGCGCCAGGCTCTCGAAAAGATGCACAGCAGCTCTTACATGGCCGTGCCCGTATTGGACCGTGAAGGCCACTACATTGCGACCGTAAGCGAAGGCGACCTCCTTTGGTTTATCGTTAAGGGAGAAGGCGGAGAGCCCCATACAATGGCGATAGAGAACCTTGAGCAGTTTAAGCTCACGGATATCGGACTCAATACTCACAAAAACCAGCCCGTATCGATAAGTTCATCCATTGAGGACCTGATAATAAGGTCGATGGAAACGAACTTCGTACCGATAACAGATGACCGCGGAATATTCATAGGAATAGTTACCAGAAGGTCGATAATCAAGCATTATTACGAGAAAAACATACTGCCGCACGAGTGATCGTACGGCAGTTTTCTTTAGTCGGTTTTGTGATGAGGAATTACTCTACGTCTTCTTCCGTAAGAGTCTCACCGTCGAGTACTCTGTCGATGAGATCCTGACCCTTGTATACGGTGCTCATATAAGGATATGTGACATACAGTTCCTGATATGGTGCGGAATATGTGTAATCCATACCGCCCCATCCTGTAACTGCATAAGTCTGGATATTCCAGGTTGCCAGATCGTTTAACTGCATCTTAACAAGAGCATCGATCTCATCGGATTCCATATTAGTAACGATGTAACCGTCGAGATCATCAAGTATGGTCTGATAGTTCAGGATCAATGTGGGTGAAGAAGTTACCTTATTGAACATAGCTTCGATCAGACGCATCTGGTTTCTTCCTCTCATGTTGTCGCCGTCTGCGAATGCGTGACGCTCACGTGCGTAAGCAAGTGCTTCGGGACCGTTGAGAGTGATCTCACCTTCGTCGTACCAGTAATCTTCAGCAGTGAAGGACTCAGGATTGTAGATAGTTACACCGCCGATATCGTCAACGAGTTTCTCTGTTCCCGTGAAGTTGATCTGGACATAGTAGTTGATCTCACAGTCGTAGAGATTCTCAAGACCGGTAATGGAGTAGTCTACGCCATAGATTCCGAGGTGGGTGAGCTTATCCTTGGTTCCTGCACTCGATCTGGGATTGGGAATGTAGTAGTCTCTCGGAGTGTTGATAAGCAGTATCTGCTTGGTCTGGGGATTTACTACCATGAGGATGTTAACGTCGCTTCTCTCGGTAGTGAAGTATTCTTCTCTCGTGTCAGAACCGCTGATGTAAATGATGAAGGGTTCTACCTCGATATTCTCAACAGCGCTTGTGGCAGGCTTGATCTCAACGACCTTATCGTAATTGCCGTAAGGGTTTGCTTTTTCCGCTGCGGCAAGTTCGGGAGTGGAGATCTTGATCTCGCCGATAAGCTTTGTGTTGTCCACCCAGTTTGCTAAGAGGGGAATATCCTTTACGAGTTTCAGATTGAGATCGTTGATGATCGCAACCTGAACGTCTCCGTGATAGAAATCTATTCCGAGCAGATTGATGTTTTTGTAGTCGCTGACTTTGAGCTGCGGATTGAGGTCTGATTTCAGCTTTGTTACTGCAGCAAAAGAAGCAGGGCCGTCGTTGCCGCCGACTACGCCGAACTTTAAGTCCTTGCATTCTTCAAGGCTCGTAACCGTGCTTGAGTTCAGAACATATACCTGCATGACTGCGGCCACGTCTTCCTGCGTCTCTGTAGTTGTAGGCGCGGTGATATTCTCGATCGTGTTATCAACAGTGCCGAAAACATTGCCGATGTAGACCGATGTGACTGTCATTACCGCAGCAAGGATAATGCCCGTAAATCTTCTGAAGTTCTTGGCCAGGTTTTCCTTCTTTCCTGCAAACAGGAGAAGAGAACTGATAAGAAGGAGCACAACAAGAACGCCTGCCATTACGGCTAGTATCCACGTCGGGAACATACCGAGTTTGCATGCGGCCAGGAACACGAATCCGGATGCGATAGCCTGTATCAGAAGCACGAATGCCGCTACAAAGCTCCACCTGAGAGTGCGCTTTTTGCGTGCGAGCCTCTGTTCTTCTTCGATCTTTTTCTTTGCTGAATGTTTCATATTAACCTTCTTCCAAAAGTTGATATATCAGACCGGTTCTGCTGCAGCCTTTTTATTCTTGCGGCGCAGCTTGCGGTTTAATTTCTTGGTTTCTTTGATCTCCTGTTTTACCGGTTCATAATCTTTAAGGCCGAGCATTTCGGAAAGGAACGGCACATCAGGTTTGTAGCGTGTTGACATAACTAGTTCGAGTTTCCTGTCTTCAGTGCGGATCCTCAAAAATCTTGCGCACTGCTCCATATAGACGGGCTTGCCGTCATGCTTTTCGAGAAGCTCGTTCCAGGAGATGATATAAGGCTTGCGGATAAGTCTGTTATAGATGAGATCGAGCTTGTCGCCGTCCTTGATGAGCCAGATCCTTGAACGCTTGGCAAGGCGCGCATAGCCGTGGAACGTGTAGACTGACATAGCAAGTTCCATTGTGGGGTAGAGCTTTTTGAGTTTTCTCGGGATATGCTTTTCCACTCTCGGGATGCGCTCATTACGCTTGAAGATCTTTCTCAAAACAGTGTAGATATAGACATCCTTGTAGTATTGGGAGACTCTCTTGAGGATCCTGAAAAGGATAAGTCCCGCAATCGCAAGATGGATGCTGACGATAAAGCTTACGACAGGAGCGAAGATCTGAAGGATCAGGAGGATCATGTGGAGGAATGCCTTGATGATCTGCCAGATAAGGCTCGTGCCCTTTACAGGAATGGCAGCCACGATGACTTCCCAGTTGTCCATGCATGTATATGTGCAGTAATAGAAGATCGTGATCGCGATTATGGTGATGCCGGCGAGTACATAAGAAGGCCAGCCGGATATTGTGACTTTATCAGAGTCGGCGAAAAGCGTTACCGTATGTGAGATCAATGCTCCGCCTTTTACTCCCGGAGGATCTGCTTCGAGAGCTTCCGTTGTGACAAAGGGCAGGAGAGTGATCGATACGGTGCAGATGTAACCGATCAGTTTATCGAGTTTATCTATGGTCTCTTCGGATACCATCTTGGATTCCGCAAAAGAGTGGACGACGATGAGCGCTACTGCAATGAAAGTAAGAAATACAGCAGCATAAGGATTTGCGATAGGAAGCTTTCCGACTTCCCTTATGATCGGGATGCCGTTAAGGAAATCTGCGATATTGCAGAGCGTGACGGAATCGGGTGAGTATATTGCGGCATTCTCGAAAGATCCGAGAATAGCCAAAACCGCCATTGTAGCTGACGGGTTGATCGATGCTGTAACGGCGGTAGAGAAAGCACCTGCATAGAATGCGAGATCTGTTGCGAATGTTACGGTTTCAGGTTCGTGCAAAGGAGTGAATCCTGCAGCCAGGCTTACCATCGGGATAAGAGCAACGCACATAAGAGCAGCGAGCACACCAAGCGCCCGTTTCATATGCGTCTTTTTCAGGTCAAGGCTCATACCGTTCTCCTCCATAATCAGTACAGTATCTTAAATCTGTCCGACAGATTACCCCTTTATACCTTATTTATGGTACAAAACACAAGTTAATCTACAAATATTTTTTATTAATAAGTAATTTAAGTGTAATAGAGAACCTGATGAAACGGGGTACCTCATTGAGATACCCCGTGCTTGAAATAACTGAATTTATTAGCTTTGAAAGGATCAGAAGTTGTAATTGGTTACGCCGAGCATTTTTTCGAGCTCGTTGGGATCGTATGTGGCATCCATGGCAGTTCTTCTTGTAATGAAGCCCAGATTAACGAGTCTCTGGAGATCGCTGTTGAGGGTATGCATACCCTGAAGACCTCCTGACTGGAGAGAACTCGGGATCATCTGGATCTTGTCTTCAAGGATAAG
>CAJOJI010000045.1:0-15819 GCA_905234715.1 uncultured Saccharofermentans sp. | reverse complement strand
AACACGAGCGTTGCCATCAACTGTAGGAAGGAGCTGCTGTGAGATAACGCCGCGGATGCTTGCTGCGAACTGTGAGCGGATAGTAGCCTGCATGTCGATAGGTGAACCGTCGATGATTCTGTTGATCGTCTGGGCAGCGCTCTGTGTGTGGAGAGTTGAGAGGACGAGGTGGCCTGTCTCAGCAGCAGTAATTGCAGCGGAAATGGTCTCAAAATCACGCATCTCGCCGACGAGGATGATATCCGGGTCTTCACGGAGGGCTGAATGGAGAGCATAAGCGAAGGAATCAACGTCACGTCCGACTTCGCGCTGGTGGATCATGGCGCGGTTGTGAGGATAAATATACTCGATAGGATCCTCAATGGTTATGACGTGCTTTGCCTCGTTCTTGTTGATGTAGTCAACGATTGCGGAAAGAGTTGTGGACTTACCTGAACCCGTAGGACCTGTAACGAGGATGATACCGTTGTTGGCAGTAGCAAGTGTCTTGATTACTTCAGGAAGACCGAGTGCTTCAAACTCGGGGATCTCAGCCATGAGAAGACGGATGCTGCATGCGAGGTTGTTACGCTGATGGTAGACATTTGCTCTGACTCTGACACCGTTGTCGATCATGCGTCCTACATCGACATCTGCGCCGGATTCGACTTTTGCGATCTCATCGGGTGTGAGGATCGTGTAGATCATGTCTTGTGCTTCTTCTGCAGTCGGGCGCTCGTCAAGGATATGGAGCATTCCGTATCTTCTGACTGCAAGATTTGTACCCTGAGTGATATGCACATCGGAGCAGTCGTGTTCTATTGCATAAGTCATCAGTTCTTCAAAAGTCATATGGGTTATCTCCGCTGAAAAGTAAAGTTGTTTAGATTATAAATCTAAACCTACTCGTTTAATATAAAATCTTGCGTATTTTCAAGTGTTAATGGTCGCCTGTATACTTCCGGATTGCCGTCCAATACATACCACGAACCCGGAAGGAATGTTGTGCCGTTGTTTACCTCGGTATCGATCTCATCAGAATAGAAGATCACCTGGGGACCCTGCTTTGCATCGGAAGTGATCGGTTTTTGCGTGAAAGGATTCTTGGGATCTTCGATGATGCCTGAAGTTGCAAGTGCCGGAGTATCGGCATTTGTCATAAATTCATCTGAAACAGTAAAACCGGTGGCGTTGAAATCTTTTACCATTACTACAGGAATAAAGTATTCCATATCAGTATCGCCGCACTTGATGTCGAAGTGATCCAGATCTCTTCCGTGATCGGAAACAAGGATTATCCTTGTGTTGTCATAGACGCCGTTCTCACGCAGATAATCAAACCATTTGCCGAGCTGGATATATGTGGCCATATTTATGTGATATGCGGTAACCTGTTCTTCAGTGGTCATTCTCATAGTTCTGCCGTCAATGGTGAATCGTGTGACCATGTCGGTATCGTATGCTGTGTTGTCGACGTTTAACGCAGGAATATATTCAGGTTCCTGCAAAAGGCAAGGCTCATGTGCGGTGTCATTGGACATCATGAGGAATGTGTTCTCCGAACCGTCGCTGATCTCCGTTATGTTCGGAAGATTGGTCAGAACAGTGTAAGCCTGAAGGAAAGGCGCATCATATCCTGTGCTCTTTGAGAGACCGTCCATCGTCTGTGTGAGGGACAGCTGGTCCTCAATATCATTCGTTGATGCGCTGCCTGATATTGCTTCGTTATAAAGACCGTTGTCGTAGATCGTTTCCTGCAGTAATACAGGGGCGATCTTCATTAATGAATAGCAGAAGAAATCCCTGTCACGGATATCTTTAAGACGTGCCGAGATCGAAGCGGTATCAACGCCTTCAATACCGTCAGAATAGTTGAAACGTCCGTCAGTGTTGTAGCAGTGGAATTCCGGATGGTCGTCAAAGACTGAAAGATCGGGAGTCCACTGATAGCCTGCATATGTGGGATCGCATACGGTAACCGTATATCCGTTATCTCCGAATATAACCGGCATGACTTTCAGTGCTTCATTATGTTTGCTCTCAAGACTTTCTTCGTCTCTCTCGTTAAGTCTTTCCGGAGTATATTCATATCCGCCGAACAAAGCCGGAGATCCCGTATTAGTAAATGCACCGTAAGATATCGTGTTCTCATAATATGTGAAGCCGTCGAACTGTTTTGCAAGTTCGGGATTCTCGTTAAATATATAAGGGACTTCAGTTCCGACTGCTCTGTCCAGCATAAGGACGACTACGTTCTGTCCGTTTTTGCTTAAGGGAATAACGGGTATATCCGAAGCTGAAGAAGAACTGATGAAATGATATGCACTGTATGTATCCCAGTCCTTGTAGGAATTGAGAAGTCCCATTCCGCCGACCGCAAGAACGCCTGCGGCGAGAATTACATTAAGTATCTTGGGAAGCTTTGCATATACGATTGCGAAAACAACTGCAACGAGAATGACGACAGCCAGATTGATCAGGTAATCTGCTATGCCGAATGAGGGTGTGTTCTCATACTGAAGAGTCGATGAAAGGATGCCGAGTTTGGTTCCGAACAATATGTAATCGATCGTGGAAACTCCGCATATGATCCATACCGCTTTGCAGAATAAAGCTTTGATCTTATCGCTCATGAAGAAGTAGAATACGCTTCCCCACAATACCCAGCTGCCGAATGAGAGCAGCATGGCATTTACGGTGTACATGCAGGGATTAACGGGATTGAATTCATCAATGAACTCATAGATCGACGCATGTATAACGGTTGAGGGGATAAGAAGTCCGGTCAGCGTTGCCATGAATACAGTTCCGAAAAGGAAGACTTTCTTATCCTTCTTAACAGGCTTTTCCTTAACGGTTGTCTTGTTCTTAATAAGGCCTGAAACAAGAGGGAGTGCGAGAAGCACGCAGCCCATTCCGAGAAGTGTTTTCTGTCTTGCGTCCAGATCGTTTCTTATGAGCGTCAGAACAAGAATGACTGCTCCGCAGATCGCGAGCACGATGCTAAGTGCCTTTTTGGGATCCTTAAGTTTGTAGAAGATATTCTTTACGAGTGAGAATACGTTGTTGAGGAGCCAGTAGAAAACAAGGCCTGAAGGAGAGTTATAAAGCAGTACAAGGAAGACTGCAGCAAGTCCGTATACCTGGATCTTTTCCTTCAAAGGATGTCCTTTTGTGTAGATGATTCCCGATACGACATTGATAAGCGTCATGAGTATCGGAAGGATGTTCACGGGGAAAGAACCTATCATGAATGTCGCATCTTCTTTTCCGAGATCGGTTATGAAACCGAATGACATTCCCTGAAGGCTCTGCATGCCTGATAACAGGTTATAAGCTGCAATGAAAAACGGAACCTGAAGGAGAAGGGATACTGAGCTCTTAAGCGCGTAGATCGGCTTGTAGTGCATTATGCGGTAGTATTCCTGAAGCATAAAGAAACGCTCGTCACCTTTGAACGTGCGCTTGATCTGCTTGATGCGTGAAGCCATGCTGGCCTGTATGTCGCGTTCTTCTGCCTGAAGTTCGTCTGCACGCTTATAAAGCGGGAGGACCAGGAAGTTAACCGCAAGGCTTAAGAAGATGATAGAGATTCCTTCGTTGCCGATGATCTTATTGGCAATGGTGAATATGATCTCAAACACGAGCTCGAGAGGAGATATTACAAGTGTATAAAGTGCAGACAGGAAGGTCATTATTTCTTGCCCTCCTTTTTCTGTTTTTTGTTTTTCTTTGAAGACCGGGAAGCTTCTTCCGCCTTCTTTTTCCCGATTACTTCGTTATATTCTTTCATGACGAAGTCAACACATCTCTTTGTGCCTTCTCCGATATGTTCCCATGTCTGTGCACGGGCTTTGTCGCGGCCTTCTTTGAATGAAGAATCCTCAATGCATCTGTCGATGAGGTTCTTAATATCACCGACATTCTCATCAGTAAGTTCGATTCCGATCTCAGGAAGGATGGAGAATGTCCAGAGCGGCTCGTCGATCCAGGATGCATCATAAGGATTAATATCGAATTTTGCGTTGGTGTAGATAACGGGCTTATCGAATATGAGCGAGAAATCGAAGATTACTCCGGAGAAGTCGGAGATAAGGATATCTGATTCCATTAAGACATTGAAATTGTCGTTATCCCTGTTCCATGTAACCTTGGTCTCATCACTGTATTTGGACATGAGCCTGTCTATCATTTCTTTCTCTGATGAAAAAGACTGGGGATGAGGTCTGATAATGATCTTATAGCCGGTAGATATAAGCTTATCTATCAATTGTTCGCCGAAGCGTGAGAGCAGGCCGCTCTCGCCCCAGGAAGGAGCCAGAAGAACCGTTCTGCCGTGAGATGGAACCTCATCTGCATTATCAAATCTTTTCTTCATTTCATCCATATACGGAATGCCGCAGATCGCAATCTCTTTTGCAGGAAGTTTGCGTTGTTCCTCGA
The DNA here is from genome assembly GCA_905234715.1 of uncultured Saccharofermentans sp. Classification (GTDB taxonomy): domain Bacteria; phylum Bacillota; class Clostridia; order Saccharofermentanales; family Saccharofermentanaceae; genus Saccharofermentans. Next base: position 11,397 of record CAJOJI010000045.1, on the reverse strand, counting down.
GCTGTCTTATCTGTCTTTCCTGGTATTTGCCCGATACGATGATCGCATCATAATGATCGAGACCGAACATGCGGTATAACGTAATATCGTTGGCCATGTGAGGAATGTGAATATAGCAGTCGACATTTCTGGAACGTTTCCACTGGAAAACATCAAGGCTCGGTGTCGTGGATAAAACGACCGATGCGTTGAGCAGGTTGAGCTTTGAGAATGCCTTGTTTCCTTCGCCTAAAAACTCACAGGTAATGTATTTGTATTTGGCGCTTAATGCGGGATCATCTTCGGAACAGGTAAGGTACACAGCTTTCTGATGTCTTGCTTCGAGTTCATCTGCTATCGGCTTAAATACGTTCCAGTATCTCTTATGATCCGAGAAAATAACCAGCGGCAGTTTCTCGCTGTTTATCTTTGCATTCTTATCGCTGCCCATCGAGAACTTCAGTTTCATCATCAGTGCCCTGAAACCGAAAATGGCTACACCGAAGATGCCGAACAACACGGTGAAAAGCATTCCGCCCGTGCCGGGATCGATATATAAAACTTTGAAAAGACTCATTTAAACGATTTATTCCTGTTTCCGATTTTATTGCCTATAGTATAAATATATATAAGGCTATTTTTATTTGACAAATTCGTGATATTTTTCAGGGACGGCAATTATGTATTTGTCGGAAAATTTAAGTGATATACTTTTCCCATGAGATATAGTGTTTTGATCATTGATGACGAAAAAGAGCTCGCTGAATCCACATCAGAGTATTTCAACATGATGGGGATCAGTTCTAAGTTTGTTCTCTCGTCTTCCGAAGCTCTCGACTTTTTTAAGGAAAATGAAGCGGGAGCCATTCTGCTCGACATCAATCTCGGAGATGCATCCGGTTTCTCGCTCTGCAAGACGTTGAGGGAGACCATAGACTCTCCGATCCTCTTTATCAGCGCCAGATCTTCCGATGACGACATGGTTGTCGCACTTAACATCGGCGGTGACGACTATATCACAAAGCCGTATTCGCTTAATGTATTGTTTGCCAAGGTCAAGGCAGTCTTAAACAGATATGAATCCACAGAGAAGAAAACGGGTGACGTCCTTGTTTTCGGAGACATAAAGATAGATATCGGTTCCGGCATAGTCTATAAGGGCGGAAAAGAAGTTACTCTCACAGCCATGGAATATAAGCTTCTGACCTATCTTGCAAATAACAGGAACAAGGTCATAGATAAAGAAGAGATCTTCAACAACGTATGGGATGACAGCTTTGTTTCTGACGGCACATTAAACGTGCACATAAGGCATTTGAGGGAAAAACTCGAAGACGATCCCAACGAGCCGGTTTACATCAAGACAGCAAGAGGACGCGGATATCTGTTTAAGGCGGAAGGATAATGAAACAGAGATTTGTCATGGTGGCCGTTCTGCTGACCATAACCCTGCTTGTTCCTGTCGTTTTACTGAACAGCAGCGTCTTACCGTCGACAGCCAATCTTGATAACACCGTAGTAAATGAACTCCTGAATGAGCTTTCAGATGACTGGGATTCCATCAAGGATAAGAAGGCTGCATTTGTTCCCGAAAGAGAAGGCATCAGTTATGAAGTCCTGGATAATGACGGCAATGTGCTGGTCAGGAGCGGTACGGGCATGCCTGTCGATCTCGGCCGTGCAACCTCAGAGAGATATACCATCAGAGACATAAAAGTAAACGGTGAAGTTGTGGGCAAGCTCCTTATAGACAACGATTTCACGTCCATGATGGCGGCCACGCAGGAAGCATATATTAAGAGATTTCTCATTATCGTACTTATCGAAGCAGTGATCATCTCGCTGTTCCTTTTGTGGGTTTACATGAACATCGTAAGGCCCTTCGGTAAGCTCAAGGATTTTGCGGCTGATGTTGCGTCAGGCAATCTCGAAAAGCCGTTGGAGATGGACAGGGGAAACATTTTCGGTAACTTCACGGAAAGCTTTGACATCATGAGATCCGAGTTGAATGACGCAAAGCAGAAGGAATATGAAGCACAGAGAAGCAAGATGGAGCTGATCTCCCAGCTGTCCCATGACATAAAGACTCCTGTAGCTTCGATAAAGGCTTTGGGAGAACTCCTGGAAGCCCAGAGCACGGATGAGAAATCGAAGGAAAGACTCGGCTCCATAGTTGCCAAAGCCGATAACATCGACGTCATGGTGTCCGATCTTTTCACTGAAGCTTTGACCGATCTTAATGAGCTCAGCGTAGATCTGTCCGAGCAGGAGAGCAGCATCCTTGAGCCGATAATAAAAGATGCGGATTATATGGATTATGTTTCAGGCGACAGTATCGAGGGATGCATCATCGTATGCGATCCGTTAAGAGTCGTTCAGGTTATTAATAATATAATTTCAAACTCCTATAAGTATGCAGACACCAAGATACATCTCGAATCACATATTGAGGATGACTGTCTTGTGGTGTCATTTACCGATGAGGGCGGCGGCGTTTCAAATGACGACCTTCCCATGATCACCAAGAGATTCAGAAGAGGCGAGAATGCCAAGGGTAAGCCGGGTTCGGGATTGGGCCTTGCCATTGCTTATGAGCTCATGGGCAAGATGGAAGGCGATCTTGAAGTTGCCAATGACGATAAGGGTCTTCGGGTCACTCTCTATTTTAAGATTGCCTGAAAATTAAGATTATCTTAAGGTTGACGCAAAGTCAGTTAAGGTTTCTTTTTGTAGAATCTCCGTATCACAATAAATTGGAAACGGAGATAGACCAACATGAAAACGCTCTTAACAAAGGCATTAACAACAGCAGCCTGTGCAGCCATTGCGGCAGTAGGCTTCTCAGGAGTTACATTATTCCAGCACGATGCATATGCTGCTTACTACACCCCCAGACTTATGGTTACGGGCAGCGAGATCAGCAAGGACAGAGTAAACGCAGGTGATGAGTTCGACCTTACTGTTCACTTTATCAATGAATCAGAAGATACTCACCTTTATAACATCAAGATCGCATTCAACAGCGACGACAATAATATCTACCCCGTAAACGGCACAAACGTTTATTATGTCGATTCTGTTGAAGACGAGGAAGAGTTTGACGTAACGATCTCAATGGCATCCAGATCAGACCTTGATCCCAAGCCTTATACAATAAAGGTAAGCTATGAGTTCGAAGATATGGAGAAGATGTATTATCAGGATTCTTCCGAGATCGTCGTTCCGATCTACCAGACACCTGCACTTTCAGTATCTGACATGAAGCTCACAAAGAATGAGATCGACCTTGATAACAAGACAAGCTTTTCGATGAAGCTTAACAATACAGGTAAGACAGGCATTTATAACGTTGCGGTTTCCATTGAAGGCGACATGATCAACAACGTCGATACAGTTGTCGGAAATCTCGACAAGGGCAACAACACAAGCGTAGACCTCTCGCTCAAGGGTACTGAGATCGGCTCGGGAGAGATCAAGATCAACGTTACTTATGATGATGCCGACGGCAATTCCTATAACATTACGAAAACAATGAACCTCACGGTAAATGAGCCCGTTCAGGTCGAGCTTGCAGCTGAGGAAACACCTTCATTCAACATGGTATATGTAATTGCAGGCGTAATCGCAATCGTAATCATCATCGTTGTAGTAAATATCATTCGTAAGGTAAGGGAAAAGAAGTATGCATAAGAAAAGCATTATCAGAACTGAGAAACTGTGTAAGAGCTTTTCCTCGGGCGGCGTAATGCAGCATGTAATCAAGAATCTCGACACGGAGATCTATGAAGGCGATTTTACTGTTATCATGGGATCTTCCGGTGCAGGTAAATCAACGCTTCTTTATGCACTTTCCGGAATGGATAAGGCAAGCCTCGGAAAAGTATATTTCTCAGAAAGAAACATAACTGAATTTAACAGCGACCAGCTGGCCATATTCAGAAGAAAGCACTGCGGATTCGTTTTCCAGCAGGTATATCTCATGGATTCAATGAGCGTACTGGACAACGTTCTCACGGCAGGCCTTCTCACAGGCCAGAACAGGAGAAAGCTCAATCAGAATGCCAGGGAATTGTTGAAGCAGGTCGGTATCGAACCTAAGCTCTGGAACAAATTCCCGAACCAGCTCTCAGGCGGTGAAGCACAGAGAGTAGGTATCGTCCGTGCGATCATCAACTCACCGGACATGGTATTTGCAGATGAGCCGACGGGTGCTCTTAACAGCTCCTCGTCAGACCAGGTTTTGAACGTATTGACTGAAGTTAACCGCAAGGGCCAGTCGATCCTTATGGTTACACACGACATGAAATCCGCAAGAAGAGGAAACAGGATCATATATCTGAAAGACGGTACGATCAGCGGAGAGTGCGACTTGGGCACATATGTAAGCGGCGACCGCGAGCGTCATGATAAGCTCCGCGCTTTCCTTACGGAGATGGGATGGTAATAAATGTTAGGAAAACTTTTAAAAGCTAATTTCCGCAAAGACATGTCCCACATGATCAGCTTCCTTCTGATCGTCATCCTGTCATCGTCTCTGATGCAGCTCGGATTAATGCTCATCCTCGGATACAACTCCCAGTTTGAGAAAAAGGTAGAAGAACTTAATTCACCTGACCTCAGAGTAATGACGGCGACTTATGATGAAAAGGAGAGATCTGCGATCCTGGACTATATCTCGTCTTTGCCGGAAGTTGACTATTATGAACTGGTTCCTACGGTCACGCTTAGAACGGAAATCGTAAGTGATGATATTGATCCTGACTCCAAAAATGCCATGGACAATGTTTCCGGTGCATATTCTTATGTACCCTTTGGCGAATGGGGCGAGATCGATACTCCTCAGTTTATCGATCTATACGACGGACCGGTGGATGAACCTATCTATATGTCAAGGCTCTATAATCAGGAGCTCTTCAAAGGTGCATATAAAGCCGGCGACGAGATCACCCTTAAGATCAACGGCAGGGAGAGAGTGTTTACTGTTGCAGGTTTCTACGAGAGCATTTCTTTTTACGATCTCTTTTTTATAGATCCTGTTACTTTGGCAGAGCTTAATTCGGAGGATGTATATCCGATCGATCAGATCGTCATCAAGCTTGCCGACGGCGTTGATATCGAAGAGGAATACAACAAGATCTGCAATGAATTCGATGCGAGAAACATCGCTTCAGGTGCTATCACGATCAATGAATACAAACTCCTGTATACCCAGATGATCAACATCATCTCGGTATTCCTCTGCGCATTCGCGATCATTATCACCATGGTCGTTCTGGTAGTTATCTTCTTCAGGATAACCAACAGTATTGAGCAGAACATAACCAATATCGGCGCATTGAAGGCTCTGGGTTACACGGCACATCAGATCAGAACGGCTCATATCCTTGAATTCGTTCTTACGGCAGGCTTGGGATTCCTTGTAAGTACCGGAATCATCTACTCGATAATAGATCCGTTGGAGATCGCTTTAAGATCTGTAGCGTATATGTCATGGGATCACCCGTTTGATCCTGTATCGTTCATCGTTACGGGATTCGTTATCGTAGGATCTTCTTTCCTTGTAGCTTTGAAATCCACAGGTTCAATCAGATCATTAGATCCTGTACAGGCTTTGAGATTCGGTCTTAAGAGTCACAGTTTCAAAAGAAACGTATTTCCTCTTGAGACTTCCGGAGGACCGCTGGTATGGCTTATGGCTCTTAAGAGTTCATTTGCTTCAAAGAAGCAGAATATCCTTGTCATGGTCGTAATGGGCTCTATCGGAGTAAGCCTTGCAGTTGCTGTCTTTGTCGGATATAACGTCGGATTAAAGCCGATGAATCTGCAAAAACTTCTTTCTGATAATGCCTGTGATATCTGGATTTCCGTCGATGGTGACGATCCGATATATGAGGTGATGGATCTTCCTTATGTTAAGGATGTATGGTGGACTGACCAGTTCAATGCTGCATATGAAGGCACTCAGATCTATATAGATGTTGCTGAAGACTGGAACAATGTCCCTGAAGTAAACATGCTTGAAGGAAGACTCCCCAAATATGACGATGAGATCGTTATAGGAAAGAAGCTCTCTGAAAGCAGAGGCATCATGATAGGCGACATGATCGTTCTTCAGACTGCCGAGAAGAGTTTCGAATTTACCGTTACCGGGTTTGCCCAGGGCACAGAAAACTACGGTTTGTTCGTCATGATGAACGAGGACTCCGCATTCCATCTCGGACACACCTGTTATAAGAACAGCCTCTACATAAATGTTGAGGGTTCTGAACCGGCGAAGGCTGCTAAAGTGGTTGAGAGCGTCGAGAATGTTTTCGGAGACAGATTACGCACGTACCTCGATTACTGTACTGCTCTGGCTAACGGCGAAGATTCGACAATAACTCTTGCGAGAGTTATCTGCATAGTCATGATCATCGTATCTCTGGCAGTCATCTGGCTTACCATGATGCTCCTTATAAAGACCATTATCATTAAGAGCCAGAGAGAACTCGGCATCAAGAAAGCGCTTGGTTTTACAAGCAGGCAGTTAAGAACGGAACTGTCTTTGTCACTCATGCCCTCTATCCTTTTAGGCATCAGTGCAGGTGCGGTGGCAGGTATCCTGAATGCCAACAGTTTCATGACCGTCCTTTTGGGTGCATATGGTGTATCCCAGAGTAATATGACTGATGATCCGTGGATGTTCTTATCGGTCATCGTTGTCGGAGCAATAGTGTCTTACGTCATGGTCTATGCACTGTCCCGCAGGATCAAGAAGATATCGGCATATTCACTTATTACGGAATAATTAGGAATAGGAAGGATTGATGTAAGAGCAGGGTGTCTCAGAGTTTGAGACACCCTGTTCATTTGAGAACAGGCAATTGTATAATACGAAAGGAAGATCAAAGCACGACATTGTTAAATCCGGCAGAGGCGGAAACCGAAATGTTGATAAGTATTATTTCAATCGTTGCTAACATATTGTTCTTTGTGCTCCTGAATCTGAACATTTATACGGACCGCACAAGTTTCCCGGACGGCAGTACGAGAGAGTGGCAGAGAAGCCCTCTGGCAAGGCTTGAACTTTCTGATCAGAGATATCTGTTTTATCTTCAGATAGCTGTTGCTGCAGTCAGCGTCATCACGAGTATTCTTGTTATTTGCGGAGTTAAGAGTAATGCCGTTAAGATCATAAGGAATGTCAGCTCGATCCTGTCCCTGATCGTATTCATAATCATCATGATCGCATCAAGCAATACTCACGCCAAATACGCGTAAACTTATCTGATTATTTTCCAGGCATCCTTTAGTTTGTCCAAGCTCCATGCAGCATTGGCAGGGCTAGTTGAAGGCAGGCAGATGCCTTCGCGTTTGGTAACTGGGAGCATGTATTTCTGATAAAGCTGATATGCTTTTCCGCCGTTAAGATATATCGATCTGATATCTGCGGTATTAAGGATGACAGATATATCGTTTACGGTTGCGTTTTTTATGCTTGAATCAGATGAGCCCGTGATCTCACACGAGCCGATAACATCCCATAATGCTATACGGTTTCTAAGAAGAAATGCTTTCTTTTCTTCGATGGTCTGTGGCGCATTCTCATCGAAAACATCTGCGGTTACTTTCCAGAACCGGTTTTGCGGGTGGCCGTAGAAGAAGCCTTCTTCGCGTGATCTGACCGACGGAAAACTTCCCAGGATAAGTATCCTGGATTCTTCGTTAAATACGGGTGATATCGGATGAATTATCATGTCTGTCAACGCTTTCCATAGCGCACTTCCTCATAGGCCTGTCTGAGATCGGAGATCTCTTTGTCGCCTTCTTTGAGCAGTACATTCTCGATCTGTCCGGGTGTGGATGCAGCGGATACGGGAAGGCCTTTTTTCATGGCTCTTCTTGTCTTGTTATAAAACTGTCTTCTTATGCGGCGTTCGTTACCTGCTCCGAAGTCAGGACCTTTGGTAATGAATGATCTCTTTTCAGGCTTAATGTCTTCGACTGTGTCGGTAAGGACATCATCTTCTGCAACTTCCTTCTTCTTTGCGAATCTCGGAGCATTCTGAATAAGAATGCGTATGGCATTGAGGATGAGAATTATAACGATGATCAGGATGATGATGGCGAGCACCTTTCCGAAGAGATCGAATAAAGGATTATTCTCACCGGTCGCTTCGGGAAACTCCATGTCTTCGAAAGGATCTTTGATGATGACGGAATCGGAATCCTGTGGTGCCATTCTTTCGAAGATTATGCTAAAGAAACCGAAAACCGTTTTTATGCCGAAGAGCAGCATGCTTGATATCCAGTCGACAGGGAATAGCGCAAGAACGACCAAAGATACGACGATGACGCACATAAGACCTACAATGGTCCTGTTGTTCTGTTTTTTCAGAAGTGCCATCGGTTTGGAGGATTTATGCATCGAGTGGTAGAACTTGGCATCGAAAACGGCTATCTGCCTCATGATGATGAACAGCACTGCGATGATTATCGCATGAGTGACAATGTTGCTTGCATATTTTTCCTGTCTTGCGATCGCATAGAGCAGATAGAAGACTATGTGTATTATTGCGGGGAAAACAATGAATTCCCCGTCTGCAGCCGTAAAGGTCGGCTTCAGTCTGTAGAATAACGAGAACAGTGTAAATACCGTAATTATAGCGGCAAGATAAAACCTGTTTGCCAGGCTGTTGCCATACTGAAGATACGGTATGAAGGTGACGATAAAGAAGAACACAACATCAGCTGCAATATGAAGGAGAAATATAATGAGCTGCGACTTGATCGTGGTCCTTCTGATAAGCACGTGAACGACCGATAATATCAGCGGCACGAACTGCATATACATACTGACGTCTATTATGTCGATATAGCTCCTAAGCACCACCATGCATGAGAGCAGAGTGATGCCCATTATCACGGATAACAGGATCTCCGAAAGGAGGCTGTCGCGCACGGTGATAATTGAACGGCCTTCAACGTCCTGAGTCGTCTGACGTGTGGAATTGATGTCTCTGATATCAGTCATTTCCGCGCACCTCCCATCTCATGTAAGAAGGAGCGATCTCTGCTTCGGGACTTGCATCAGGTGTTGTTTTATAACCCGGCATCAGCCAGAACAGAGAAGGGCGTCTTGATTTCATATCCAGAAGGACAGGTCTGAAATCTCCGTTGAACTGCGGAGAGATGATAAGGATGAAGTCATCACTTTCAGTTGCGGGAATGTATTTTTCGAGAGTCTCGACGAAAGAACCTGCGGGCTGTTTTAAGTCAATTCTTGCAAGCATTATCGCGCGTTCATCAAGCGTTGCCGAACCGAGATCTGTCTCAGAGATAACGGGTGCTCCGGATATTACATCGAGTCCGTTGGTGTAAACCGATGCGGGGATCCCGAGTTCTGCAAGTTCGATCAGATATGTATAGGCAAGACTTATGGACTTCTCTAAAAGAGAGGTGGAATGCTTGGTGTTATAGTATTCGAGATTAATGAAGATATGCACCTTCTGAGCGCACGTGGAGGCATTCTGATTTACCATCAGTTCGCCTGTCCTTGCGCTCGCTTTCCAGTTGATGCTGTTCATCGGATCATTGGGACCGTATTCACGGATGCCTGCGAGTGTGAAAGGATCAGTAAGAAGAGTTCTCCTGCACTGAAGCTCGCTTAACGTTACCGATGTGAGCATCTGCATGAGTTCAGTATTCAGGATCTCGGGAAGCACCACGAGGTGGGATTCGTTATTGAAATCCATAGTGAAACGTTCAGTCAAAAGCAGGTCTGAAGTGGTAATTCCGACTCTCGGGAAAACATAATAACCGCGCTTCGTACACTGTGCTTTTATGCGCCTGGTGTGCTTGGAAAATGCTTTCATGGTAAGCATGTCCTCGCGGTAGAGCAGGTCAGATGTCGACGTGTTCATCATGTCATAGAACTTTATCTCGCGCGGTGCCTCAAACTTGAGGATGATGAACGGGAGAGGGAGCCGCTTTTTGTTCTCTGCAACCTCGATCAGCTCGATGTCTTCACCGAAGTTTGCGACGTTCTTTGAGAACTCGACCTTGAGATGAAGATTATCGAGTGCGTGAATACGATAGTAGATTATCTCTGCTATGAAAAGCGCAAGAAGTATTCCTATGAGTACTATCAGTTCCATTATTATTTGTTATTGCTGAAGTCTTCCGTGGGGCAGGGTATGCTGCCGAGTATTCCTTCAATGATTCCTGCAGCGGTATCACGCTTGGATATGAACTTGCCGTCTTTGGAAAGCGTTCCGCGTGTGCGTAATGTCAGACGGTGTGCAAGTACCGGCACTGCGAGTTCCTTGAAATCGTCAGGTATGCAGTTGTTTCTTCCGCGTACAAAAGCAAGAGCTTTGGCAGCTGCAACAAAGGCAAGAAGCGCTCTGGGACTTGCACCGACTGTTATCTCGGATGATTCTCTCGTAGCTTCGACGATCCTTGCCGCATAGTCGTAAAGAAGGTCTGAAACAAATACGTTCTTTGCCTGTGCCTGCATTGTGAAAAGCTCGTCTTTTGTTGTGACGGGCGCAAGATTGTCGAGCGGGTCTTCATTGGCAAATCTCTTTAATATGGAGATGCTCTCATCGTGAGTCGGATAATCCATCTTGAGCATCATGAGGAAGCGGTCGAGCTGTGCTTCCGGAAGCGGGAATGTACCCTGTGACTCAACCGGATTCTGTGTTGCGATAACGAGGAAGGGGAGATCGAGTTTTCTCGTGTCGCCGTCTACCGTTACCTGCTTTTCCTCCATGCACTCAAGAAGGCTCGACTGTGTTCTTGCCGTTGCACGGTTGATCTCGTCTGCCAGAAGGATGTTTGTAAATACAGGACCTTTTCTGAATACGAATGAGTTAGCCTCACGGTCGAAAAAGTTGATGCCGGTAAGGTCTGAAGGCAGAAGATCGATCGTGAACTGCACGCGCCTGAAATCAAGATCAAGCGACTGTGCAAGTGCTTTTGCAGTCTTTGTCTTTCCCGTTCCGGGAACGTCTTCCAATAATACGTGTCCGCCGACCAAGAGAGATACGAGCAGAAGTTCTATCTGCTTATCTTTTCCGACGATGACCTTGCTGACGTTTTCGGTTAGTTTCTCAGAGAATGAATTCATAAACGGCCCCTTCCGGCAAAATGCCATGTTTTCATACATCAGTATACTGTTTTGAACAATATTAGATAACTGGATATATTCAAGAAAAAACACCAATAAACTTCAGAATCGGATCATTACTGTTTTTTCACCCTTGTTTTGCTTGAGTTTATCCAGTTATTTCCAAAAAGCTTTCATATAGAATTTAACTATATTTTTTCGATCGGGGATAGGATGAAACGTATATGAAATCTGAACACACAACATAAGGCTGAGTCCGAGGGAGCGGAAAGGAGAAGAGCACACAAGGCAATGTCGGAGCTGCTCGA